>JAUIHG010000142.1 GCA_030432405.1 Bacteroidia bacterium
TTTCGGTGCACAGCAGCTGCGGCGGATTGAGGCTCTGGGCCTGCAGCACGCGTTCGCCTCCGGCGAACACCAAAAGGCCGGTAAGCAACAGCGCGAAACAGAGGGAGGTGGAGCGGTCCTTCCGCATGGACAAAAGATACGATGACCAAAGCAGGCCTGGGGGCAGCCACAGCCCGAGAACGGGTCGGAAACGGGTCGGAAACTGGGTCAGCGGCAGCGGAGCCCCCGCGCGGCCAGCCAGGCGGTCACGCGGGCGGATGCCCCACCACGTACTCCAACAGGTCGTCTTCAGTGAGGTGGCGCCGGGCCATATCCTGCAATTCAACGGCGGTAACGGTGCGGATCGTGTCCACGAGGCGTTGTACGTGGTCCATTTCCAGGTCGCCCTGGAGGATGCCGCGCACCGTGTCCGCGGTTTTGAAGGGGCCGTCCACCGAGCCCAGGATGGAGCCGGTCAGGTAATGGCGCACGCGTTCGAGCTCGTCTTCGGGGATCGGTTCCTCGCGCAGGCGCTTCATTTCGAGGCGCACCTGGTGCAGCGCGTCTTCGCAGACCGGCCCGCCGACCTCCGAGCTGATGTACCAGAACCCGCCGTCCTTGAACTGGGTCATGCCCGAGTAGATGCCATAGGTATAGCCCTTGTCCTCGCGGATGTTGCTCATCAGGCGCGAGCCGAAGTAGCCGCCAAACACGGTGTTGAGCACAAAAAAGCGCCGGTAGTCCGGGTGGTTTTTGGGCAGCGCTGGCCGCGCGAATCGGATGGCCGCCTGCACCGCGCCGGGCTTGGGGATGTGCACGATCCGGGCCTCGGCACTGGCGTCCGGATCCAAAGGCGTGGCGGAAGGCGGGGTTTTGGGTTCCGGCAAACCGCCGCGGGCCGTTCGGCCGAAGGCATCCGTCAAAAAAGCCATCGCTTTCTCGTCCAACTGCCCGGCGGCAACGATGAAGGGCTTCGAGGTGGCGATGCAACGCTTGTGGTGGGCGCGCAGGGCCTCGGGCGTGATGGCCGCAAAGGCGGCATCGGTCATGCGGTAGCCGTAGGGATGGTCGGTGCCAAAAAAGCTTTCGCGCATGCCGATGTCGGCCAGGTAGTCCACCTTCTCCTCGCGGATGCGCAGCTTCTGGCGGTTGTTGCGCACGTAGTTGGCCACGGCCTTGTCTGGATAGCGCGCGTCTTCGATCAGGGCGCGCAGCACCGGCAGCACATCGGGCAGGCTGCGGTTCAGGCCGTGGAAATGCAGCGTGATGTAGTCAAAACCGCCGCGCACTTTCAGCGTGGCACCGGCCTGCTCCACCATGCGGTTGATGGCGTCGCCGCTGAATGCCCCGGCCCCTTCGGTCATCAGGCGGGCCGCCGCAGCGCCCACGCCGTGTTCGCCGGGCAGTTCCATCCGGCGACCGGCCGGGAAGACCGCCTCCAGGCGCAAAATGGGATCGGGCGCGCCGCCCACGGCGTACACGGGCACGCCATTGGGCAGTTCGTGGCGTTCGGGCTGGCGAAAATGCACGTCCTGCACATCGAGGACGGGAGGAGGTGTGGTGGGGATGGGCATGTCGGGAGAGGGGATCAGCGGTAAACGTTGCGCGGATGTGAGAGCTTAAAGCGCCGGCACAGCCCGCTTGGCGCGGTAGTGCAGGGTGTTCGCCCGTTCCGGGCGAAGAATTTCCCGGGCCACACGCTGGATGTCGGCGGCGGTCACGGAACGGTAGCGGTCGGTTTCCTGGTTGATGTCGGCCGCGTCACCGAGCAGCTCGAAGTAGCAGAGCTTCATGGCCTTGCTGAGCACCGACACGTTGCCGAAGGCCTCGTGTGCTTCGGACTGGTTGCGGACTTTTTCGAGTTCGTCTTCGCCAATGGGCGTGGAACGGATGGCTTCCAATTCCGCTTCCAGCGCGGCTTCGGCTTCGGCACGATCCACCCCTTCGGCGTACTTGCCCTCGACTACAAAAAGCCCTTCGTCCAGCGAGCCCATCACGTAGGCTTCCAGGTCGCTGAACAGTTCGTTTTCCATGACCAGGCGGCGGTGCAGGCGGCCGCTTTCACCGGCCGAAAGCACATCGGACAGCAGGTCGCTGGCGTGGTAATCGTGGTCGCGGCGGGCGCACATGGGCCAGGCGCGGTAGAGCACGTCCACGGGAACTTCGGCTTCCACGGTCTTTTCCCGCGCTTCCAGTTGCTGGGGTTCCTGGGGCAGGTTGCGCGGCGGTCGGCCACCGGCTTCGATGCCGCCAAACCATTTCTCGACCAATTGGAACGTTTGTTCCGCTTTCACGCCGCCTGCCACGCAAAGGATGGCGTTATCGGGGCGGTAGTGTTTGTAGAAAAAGGCCTCTACGTCTTCCAAGGTGGCGTCCTCCACGTGCTTGAGCTCCAGGCCGATGGTGGGCCAGCGGTAGGGGTGCCGGGTATAGGTCAGCTCGCGCAGGAGGTGCCACACGTCGCCGTAGGGCTGGTTGATGTAGTGCTCCTTGAATTCCTCGCAGACCACTTTACGCTGCACTTCCAGGCTGCGCGGACTGAAGTCGAGCAGGTGCATGCGGTCGGCCTCCAGCCACAGCGCGGTTTCCAGGTTCACCGCCGGCAGGACATCGTAGTAGTTGGTGATGTCGTTGCTGGTAAAGGCGTTGTTGTTGCCGCCGGCGCGCTGAAGCACGCCGTCGAAGTCCGGGATATTGGCCGAACCGCCGAACATCAGGTGCTCAAAGAGGTGCGCAAAACCGGTGCGGGCGGGGTCTTCGTCGCGCGCGCCCACATCGTAGAGGATGTTGACGGCCGCCATGGGGCTGGAGGGGTCTTCGTGCACCAGCACGGTCAATCCGTTGTCGAGGACGCGCTTTTGGAACTGGATCATGCAGGAAAGGAATCGGTCGCTGAGGCCTGAGGGCAGGCGGTTGGGGGGTAATTTCGCCGCAGGCGAAGACTGGCAAAGCTACACCCCGGTAAACCCATCCGCAGCCGCGGTGTTTCCAGGTTGCCGAATGGCTGCTGCGCCGGCTGCCGATCCGGGCCTGCCTCTGCACCGACGCCCGCTTTTCACCCGCTCAACCGCTTTCCCCATGACCTCCGCTGTAACGAACGTCAAGGATTCAAATTCCAGGGAATTGTACCGCAAGGCCCTCGATGGAGAATGGCTCAGCGTGGAGGAAGGCGTGTGGCTTTACGAAAACGCGCCGACCGCGGAGCTGATGCACCTGGCCAACCGCCGCCGGCAGATGGTCAAGCCGGGCCGAAAGGTCACCTGGATCATCGACCGGAACCTGAACACCACCAACGTGTGTGTGGCCAATTGCAAATTCTGCAACTTCTTCCGTGTACCGGGCCACCCCGATGCTTACATCACCGACCGGGAAACCTACCGCGTCAAGATTGCGGAAACCATCCGCTACGGCGGCGAACAATTGCTGCTGCAGGGCGGCCACCACCCCGAATTGGGCCTGGAATTTTACACGCGGATTTTCCGCGAAATCAAGGAGGATTTTCCCAACGTCAAACTGCATGCGTTAGGCCCGCCGGAGATCCACCACATCGCCGAGCTGGGCGGCCACAGCTACGAGCATGTGCTGCGCAGCCTGGTGGACGCGGGCATGGACAGCCTGCCGGGTGCCGGGGCGGAGATTTTGATCGACCGGGTGCGGGCCATCATTTCCACCGGAAAATGCAACAGCCAGGAATGGCTGGACGTCATGCGCGCCGCCCACCAGTTGAACATCACCACTTCGGCCACGATGATGTTCGGGCATATCGAGACCATCCAGGAGCGCTTTGAACACCTCGCGCTCTTGCGTCAGGTGCAAAGCGAAAAACCGGAGGGTGCCAAGGGCTTTATTGCGTTTATCCCCTGGACCTTTCAGGACGTGGACACCACGCTCAAAAAAATCCGCCGCGCCAAAAACGACACCACCGGCGAGGAGTACATCCGCATGATTGCGCTGTGCCGCCTGTTCCTGCCCAATATCGAAAACATCCAGGCCTCCTGGTTGACCGTGGGCAAGGCCGTGGCCCAGGTTTGCCTGGAAGCCGGCGCCAACGACTGGGGCTCCATCATGATCGAAGAGAACGTGGTTTCGGCCGCTGGCGCTCCGCACCGCTTTACCTCCACCAGCATTCAGCAGGCCATCCGCGAGGCGGGTTTTGAACCGCAATTGCGCAACCAGCAATACGAGGACCGCGAGCTGCCCGCCGACATCGAGGAGCAGGTGATCAATTATTGATCGACCGGTTTAATACCGACCGGTCGGTCCAAAACAGCCGCTTGTTTTTCTTTTCGCCCGGCCGGGCGAAAAACCGGGTCCGTCAGTTTGGCTCGAAGAAGACAAGCAGCACTTTTCCCCCCTGCGGCACCACGGCCTTGTGTTTTTGGTTGGGCGCGTCGGTGATCACGATTCCGTCGCCAGCCTGGAACTCGATCTCTTTGTCCGGGAATATGAAGCGGATGCGGCCCTCCACCACATAGCCCGTGTGTTGGTGCATGCACCAATCGGTATCCACATAGCCGTCCGTGACTTCGACCAGGCGCATTTTATGGCTGCCGATCCGCCGTTCCTTGTAGCGGAAGCCGGGTTGGTCGTCGATCCATTCTTTGTTGGCGAAATCGATTTTGCGGTGCGGCATGGATATCGGTTTTGTAAACGTATGGCAGGATAGGCCGGTAAGTATAGCGGTGGTGCAGGTCAATATACTGCGCGGTTTGAAGACTGCAAGATTTGGACCACGGACGGCCAAACATTCCACATCCGCCTAAAATGCCCGGGTCATGCTCCAGATGGGGCGGCCCAAGCCCGTGCTTGGGGCGGATTCAGCGCGGTGCCGGGCCCGATACTTACGCGCCGCGTTAGTATTTGACCTATCTTCACCGTGATACGATCCTTTGCGTGCAAGGAAACTGAAGGCATGTTCCACGGCATTCCTTCCAGAAAGTTTCCGCCGGAGATTCAATCCCAGGTTCGGCGGAAGCTTTACTATCTGGATGCGGCCAGGTCGGTTGATGACTTGCGAAGGCTACCCGGCAATCGGTTGAAACTGCTTGAAGGAAAGCTTTTTGGTTGGTACAGCATTCGGGTCAACCGGCAGTGGCGGATCATCTTTCGATGGCATGCTCTTGGGCCAAGGGATGTACAGCTAACGGATTACCATTAGATCAAACACTAGATCCGAATCATGGACCGCCTTCCCAACATCCATCCAGGCGAAATCCTGTTGGAGGAGTTTTTAAAACCCCTGAAAATGTCGGTGTACCGGTTGGCCCAAAAAACGCACATGCCGGAGACGCGTATCCACGCCATCATCAAAGGACAACGACGGGTGACTGCCGACACGGCAATGCGGCTATCGCGCTATTTCGGGACAACACCGGAGCTTTGGCTTGATTTGCAGAACCACTATGACCTGGAAGAGGTCAAGTTGCACGCCCACGCGGATATCAATCGCATCCAGCCCCGTTCCATGGATGCTGCCTAGTACGCTTCATCCATGCGCCAAAACTGGGATTTCTATCTGCTCTTGCTGGCCGTGATTGCCTGGGCCATTTACCGTGCGCGCAGCGTGTGGCAAAAGGAGCAGGAACGCAAAGCCATGCTGCACGAGGAGTTGGAGGCGCTGGAGCAGGAAGAATCCGAGCGTTCCGAGCATGGACCCCGACCCGGGGCATAGTCCAGCATTTTTCCGCCAACACCGAGCCGCTCCTTCGGGCACGCCATCCCGGGCTTTTTGCGTTCTTGGCGCATGCCCGCACGTCCAACCCGCTTCACCCCTCCCCAGTCCTTATATACCATGCGCCAAACCGCGCGCCGCACGCTTGTGCTGATCCTGTTCTGCCTCCTGGCCTTCGCCGGAGGCGAAAACCCCTTGATGGCCCAGGGCGAAGGCCCGGCCTTTCTGTATACCGGCCGCGGCGCGGCCACTACGGCCGTGCGGGACTACCAGGCTTTGGGCATCAACCCGGCCAACATCGGGCTGCCGATGGACGGGCACAGCGCCACGCTGGGCTTCCTGGAGGGCGGCTTTGCCATTTATTCCGACGCGCTGCGGCGCTCGGAATTGCGCCGCACGCTTTTTGATCCGCGCAACATCAACCTCACGGCCGTGCAACAGGAGCTCTTCAGCCGCGAGTTTGCCGAGGCCGGCCAAACCATCCAGTTGGACGGTATGGTGGCGGGCTTTGGCCTGGACCTGGGCAAGAATGGGGGCATGCAGCACGGCATCGCCGTGGACGTGCGGGGCCGGATCAGCGGCAACCTCCAACTCAACGAGTTCGCCGCAGGCCTGCTGTTTGAAGGGTTTGATTTTGAAAACTACTTCGATACCGTCGTGGCCATTTTTGGCGACACCACCGGCATTGCCACGCTGCCGCAACAAATCAGCGGGCTGTTCGACCCCACGCAGATCGGGCTGATTGCCACGTTTGACGTCAATGTGGGCTGGGGCGGCCAGGTGTGGAGCCAGGGCGACCGGGCCCTGTACGTGGGCGTCGGTGCACGCTACCTGCAGGGGGCGGCCTACTTCGACCTGCGCGTGGAGGACGGGGAATTGCAGGGCTTCAGTTCCCTGAGTCCGGGCCTGATCTTCGAGCTGGACAGCACGCTTTCGCCTTCCGCCCTGACGGGCGAACGCTACAAACCGGCCGGGCACGGCGGCGCCATCGACATCGGGGTGCATTACGTGGCCGGTCCCTGGCGCGTGGGGGCCTCCTTCACCGACCTGGGTGCCATGCGCTGGACGGCCAACGTGGTGGGCTTCAACGACTTTTTCCTGGATTCGCTGGCCTTCAGCGGCATCACCACCACCAACATCTTCGACCAGCTCGACGAGTTCATCGCCGATCAGTTGTTGGTCACCGAAGGCCTCGAAGGCCGAACCGCCATCCTGCCAGCCCGTTTTCGCGCGGGCGCGGGCTATGCGGTCAACGAACACCTGGAGTTGGGCGCCGACGTGGTTTTGCCGCTCAACCGGCAGCCGGGCAACCTGCAACGGCCCTATATCAGCGGCGGCGTGGACTGGTGTTTTACTTCGGTCTTCCACGTCAGCGCCGGTGCGGCCTGGGGCGGCAATTACGATTTCCGTGTGCCCTTCGGGCTGACCGTGCGCTCGGAGCGCTGGGAGGGGGGCGTCGCCACGCGCGACCTGCTCACCCTCTTTGGCCCCAATACGCCGACCCTGAGCCTGGCGGGCGGATTCCTGCGCTTCAAGCTCGGCAGTTAAGCATCCGCAAGCAGCTCCCGCCCTGTGGCGAGCGGCCAAGGCGTGCGCCCATGCAGACAGAATGGAGGATTGCACCCCCCTTTTGGAGGCGGGGGCAAGGGGTTATGGGCACAGATGCCTACCTTTGCCGCGAATTACGAACGCCCCCATCCCCAACGCTTTGCGAAAATTCGGCGCTTCCTCCCTCATCCTGCTGATTGTCAGCATTTTAGCCATGCCGGTTTTGCGTGCCCAATCCCACGGGGATGGCCACGATGATGCCGGGCATCACGCCTCCGGCGAAGGCCACGGCACCGAGCACCACGACATCGGCGACGCCATTGCCGCCGAGGAGCATGGCACGGACTATGTGGAGCACCACCCGGAAGGGGATCTGGTGCACCACGACGCCCATCTGGACCCCTGTGCCCACCACGGCCATGAAGCGGACCATGACGCTGATCATGGCGCCGACCACGGCGAAGGCGAAGAAGAAGGGTACAACCCCACCCCGATGATCCTCCACCACATCGCCGATGCGAACGAGTGGGAGATCTGGCACGGCGCCACCCTGCCGCTGCCTTGCATCGCCTTTGTGAAAGGCGAAGGCCTCCAGGTGTTCATGAGCAGCAAGCTCAACCACGGCCACACCGCCTACAACGGGTTCATCATGAACCACGGCCGCCTGATGCGCGTCGAAGACCAAGGCTTTCCCTCCGGCCAGGTGGACCTGCACAACGACGGCCACTTCCTCACCGACGAAGAAACCGGCAAGGCCTACCTCTGTTATGAAGGCCAGGCCTACACCGCTGGTCGCCACGACCTGATCCGCGACGGCTTTGCCTACCCCTGGTTCGATTTCTCGATCACCAAGAATGTGGCCACGGTCTTTCTGGTGGCCATCATCATGCTGTGGATCTTCCTGGCCGTGGCCGCTGCCTACCGCCGCCGTGCCGGTCTGGAGCCCCGCGGCCTGCAGGCCTTCATGGAACCCCTGTTCACTTTTGTGCGGGACGAAATCGCCGAGCCGAACCTGGGCAACAAGGCGGACAAGTTCCTGCCCTACCTGATGACGGTGTTTTTCTTCATCTGGATCGGGAACATGCTGGGCCAGTTGCCCTTCATCGCCAACCCGAACCTGACGGGCAACATCACCGTGACCATGGGCCTGGCCCTGATCACCTTCATCCTGACCAACGTCAACGGCACCAAGCACTATTGGCACCACCTGCTCACCGCACCCGGCACACCGGGCTTTGTGAAGCCCATCCTGGTGCCGCTGGAAATCTTCGGCTTGTTCACCAAGCCCTTCGCCCTGATGGTGCGTCTGTTTGCCAACATTTCCGCCGGCCACATCATCGTCCTGAGCCTCACGGCCCTGGTCTTTGTGTTCGGCAACATGGGCCAAAGCCTGCCGGGCAGTTTGAGCGGAGCCGCCATCGCGATTCCCTTCACGCTGTTCATGGGCCTCATTGAGCTGCTGGTGGCCTTTCTGCAGGCCTTCATTTTCACCATGCTTTCGGCCCTGTTCATCGGCATGGCCGTGGAAGAGCACCACTGATACACCGGCAGCAGCCATTCACGATTCGAGACACTCCCGCAACCGCGCTTTTCGCGCGGAACGCGCAACCTGCAAACGTTTCTTTTTTCACGGTTAAATCTTC
>JAUIHG010000349.1 GCA_030432405.1 Bacteroidia bacterium
CATCAACTTTAAGAAGCTGCTCTACATGCGGGCGCAGGAAGTGCAGTTCAACGGCTGGGGCCGCAGCTGGCTGCACAAGGCCTTCTATGGTCTGGCCAAGCCGCTGATCTGGGCCAATTTCCGCGGCCTTGAAGCGCTGTTGAAATTGCAGCTGGGACTGAAGAAGTGGGACATGGTTCCCGATGTGCCGATCGAAAAAGACGTCTCCTGCTCTGTGCCGATCGTGACACCGGGATTGTTCGAGGGTTTCAAGGATGGTTCGATCATCCCGCACCGCACCACATTCTCACGGTATGAAGGCGATGAAATCGTGCTGGAAAACGGTGAGAGAATCGGCGCTGACCTGGTGATCTCGGCGGTCGGCTGGAAGCTCGGTATTCCCTACTTGGCGCAGCGGCACCTGGACAAGCTGATCGAGGCGGACGGCCAGTACCGGACCTACCGCCTGGCAGTGAACCCGGACCTGCCGGAAATGGGCTTTGTCGGCTTCAACTCCAGCTTCTGCACCATTCTGTCGGCGGAGATGGTGGCAAACTGGCTGGTCCGCTACGCCGATGGCCAGCTGGCGCGCCAGCCTTCGCGGGCGGAAATGGAGGAAAACATCCAGATGATGCTCGACTGGCGCCGCAAGGAGCGTCCGGCGGCGCAAATCTATGGCGGGCTGTGCTCCGCTCCGTTTCATTTCAAGCACTTCGATGAGCTGCTGATGGATATGGGAGCGACGCAATGGAAGCGGTCTAATCCATTGGTGGAGCAATTCGCGCCGCCGGACGCCAGCGCCTACGGGCGGTTTCTGGCAACGGCACCGCACTATCAGGCGGCCTGAGGCCCGCCCCTGCGCCTGCCGGAAACGGCGGGCGCTCATGCTTCAACAGCACACATTGGACGCGCTGCTGCCTGCAAATTCTCGAGTAAGGGGGGATGGTGCCCAGGAGAGGACTCGAACCTCCACGTCCATACGGACACTAGCACCTGAAGCTAGCGCGTCTACCAATTCCGCCACCTGGGCAGGTGTCGTGAAACCGGCGTATAAGCGGAGTCGCAAGAGGCGTCAAACGGAAAATGTGCCTGTTTGCTGAATTTCGGAAAAATTTCCCTGCTCATCGTTTTCTCAAGCGAATCCAGTGCGTTGATCGTGAACGCCGGTTTTCTGCCGGTTCCGAATTCCGGATGCCGGTTTGATCCTGCGCAAAGTGGGGGAGTCGTAAAAGGGGCATAGGAAAGTCATGAAACAGATTGACCGCCTCCAAGCCCTTGGGCTGTTCGACAGCCGGGTGCCCCGCTACACCTCCTATCCGACCGCGCCGGTGTTCACAGCAGCCGTTGGTGCTGCGGAGCAAGCCCGCGAACTGCGGGCACTGGATCCGGATGTGCCGGTGTCCGTTTACCTGCATATCCCGTTTTGCGAGCGGCTGTGCTGGTTCTGCGCCTGCCGGACCCAAGGCACCCAAACGCTGAGCCCGGTGGAAAGCTACATCGGCACGCTGGAAAAGGAGCTGCACCTGGTGGCGCCGCTTTTGCCCAAGGGGTTGCGGATGGGGCGGATGCATTGGGGCGGGGGAACTCCGACCATTTTGCCGCCGCACCTGATCCACCGGCTGGCGCAGGCGGTGAAGGCGGTTTTCCCGCGGACGGAGGATTGGGAGTTCTC
>JAUIHG010000350.1 GCA_030432405.1 Bacteroidia bacterium
GGTTATCCACGCAGCCAATGATCAGGTGGGCACACTCCTGGTTGCCCGCGCCGGAGTAAAACCAACTGCGGGCCATGCCCGCCACATACGGCTGTGGCCAGGCGGCGATGTCCAGCCCGTAAGCGGCATTGAGCCGCAGCGCCAAATCGGCCACTTTGGGCACACCGCCCGCTAGCGCCGCCTGCAGACTCACCGCCTGGCGACCGCAGTTCTTCAGCTCCACCACGTCATGGTCCACCAGCGTCAACTCTATCTGGACACCTTTTTGCCGGGCGTGAAACGCCAGCCCAGCCAGAAACAGGGCCAGGGTTGAACCGGTGCCGCCAGCACCCACCACCATCATGCGGAAGCGGTTGACGTCCCCCAGCACGACCCGGTACGTGGGTTCAATGGTCAGCGTGTCCATCAGATTCGACGGCCGTTGACAGGACGGGCAGCAGAAGCGGACGGCATCGCGGGCACAACAAGGCCATTGGCAGGCGGTTGGCCATTGGCTGGTCGGCCATTGACCACCCCGCCGCTGCGGGTCAGATCTTCCACCGCAATCGTGGGCAAGCCAAAGAAGCCCCCGGTGCCGCCATTCCCCTGGGCGCGAGAAATCTCGTCTTCGACGTTGGCCCACAGGCTCTGCCACATACGGTCCAGCGCCATGTGCAGCTCGCCGGGGCTGTGGGCGACGTGGCGAACGTCGGCCCAGTCCGTGTAGCCGGGGGCAAGGTTGTTATACGCTTCCAGATTCACTTTGCGGGTCAGGCTGACACCGATGGTGCGCACAAAGATGGGATCGGGTTCGCCGACGAGCGGTGGCTGCAAGCCGAGGAAAACCACTTCCGGATTCCCCTGCAGCCGCAGCAGCTGTGCCCGCACGTTCTCCCGCGCCATGCGCCGCACCCGCTCCTTAGCGTGGTGCAGGTCAAACGCTTCCCCTTCCGGCACTGCGCTCTTTACCCAGATGGTGATTGCCGGGTTCAGGCTCTCAAAATTGCCGGTGTTGAACTTCCTGTCATACGAGACGGAAAATCCCTTAACCGCGATTGGCTCTTCCAGCTCATAGGTGAAGCCGGTGAAATCGTCATCGTTGGCCGCATGGCCATTGGCATAACTATTATTTGTCATCATCTTTCTCCTGATATAAATCTTTGAAGGGGCCTGCGCTGAGCGGCCCAATAGAGTTGGGCAAGTCGAGGGGGCCGTTGTTGGTAAAAACGGCCGTTAGTGGCAGCGCCAGCCAATACCCGTACACACCCACGCGCAGTCGCATTTCCGGTTCGCTGTCCAACTTGCCGATCACCGCATACAGGCGGGCACCCTGCTCGTCGGCATTGTCGGTTTGGCTGAAAAAGGCACGCATGTTGCCGTGGGAATGCAGATCACAAATGATGCTGGCGGCGTCAGTAACGGCCGTTGTCACGCTGGTGGCCACGCTGGTGGGCGTGGTTTGCTGTGCCGGTTTCTTGACCTGCACGGCACGGCCGTGGTGGTGAAACTGGTACAACACCTCGTTGAGCCCGTTATCGGGCCGACCGCCATTGGGTTGCCGCGCGCTCCGGGCGTCGGCCAGGATGGCATCAAGCAGACGTGCCGGAATGCGTGGTACCAGTAGTTGGAATTGGGCACGCAGCGGCGGCAGCCCGCGCACGGTGCAGG
>JAUIHG010000351.1 GCA_030432405.1 Bacteroidia bacterium
CGTCGGTAAAGTCGCCGGGGGGCGGGGTTGCGGGTGCATCTGCGGTGGCGGCTTCGGGCTGAGCGGCTGGAGCTGCTCCGTCTCCCTGCTGCGGCCCCCACCAGACCCGGTAGCTCGGGTCCATGCGCTCGAGCGTGTAATGCTCGGAGGGCTTGCTGCCAAAATCTCCAAACCAGCGCTCGAACACGTCGGGCATCCAATACCAGCTCGGGCCCATGTCAAAAGTGTAGCCTTCGGCCGAAAACACCGAAGCCCGACCACCGGGCCCTTCGTTTTTTTCCAGAACCGTGACGTTGCAGCCGGCCTTCGCCAGATAGGCGGCAGCACTGATGCCGGCAAAACCCGACCCGATCACCACGACGCGTTTTTCCATACGCGCATAGGTACAACCGTGGGGCGAAATTGTTCGTTGAAAGGCACCAACGGCCGAGCCAACTGCTGGGTCAGCCATGCGCCGCGGCAGCACAGGCCTGGCCGCTCAACCCGAAGACTCGGACCACTCCTTTTTGGGCGTTGGGCCAAAGCGCTTTTTCAGGGCGCGCTCGGTGCGGATGAACATGCCGATGCAGGCTGCGATCAGCACGGCGGTTTCCACCAGAATCCGCAGCGTGGGTTCCTCGCCGATGCCGTCCAAAAACTGCATCGACGGCCAGGAAAGGATGAGCATCAGGATCCCGGCCTGCAGCATGCTGTGTGCCCCATGGCGCTGGGCAAAGACCCACCGTTCCTGGGACGCCATGGCCGCCGGGGTGCGGTAACCGTACATATGGTTGACGCTTCGGGGAGGCCAACGCAAGAGGATCAACGCAGCCACGATGAAGATGATGCTGCACAAAAGGAGCATGGAGGACCACCACATACCCAAAAATTACGCGGCCTGAAGCCTACGGTGGACAACCCTTGTCGGGGCTCTGGTCAATTTTTCGCCGGGACCGGCGAAAACCAGCGCTCCCGCAGCCAGAAGGCCACGCGGACCAGCAGGATCAGGGCGGGCACCTCCACCAGGGGCCCGATCACGCCCGCAAAGGCCTGACCGGAATGGATGCCGAACACGGCAATGGCCACGGCGATGGCCAATTCAAAATTGTTGCCCGATGCGGTGAAGGCCACCGAGGCGCTTTTGGCGTAGTCCTCGCCGGCCCAGCGGCTGATGGCCATGCCGATGAAAAACATCAAAACGAAATAAATCAGCAGCGGCACGGCGATCCGCAGCACGTCCAACGGGAGGGTCACAATGGCCTCGCCTTTCAGGGAAAACATGACCACGATGGTGAACAGCAAGGCCACCAGGGTCATGGGGCCGATGCGCGGCAGGAACTCGGCTTTGTACCACGTTTCGCCTTTGGCGCGGACCAGCACCAGCCGGGTCAGGGCGCCTGCGGCGAAGGGAATGCCCAGGTAGATGGCCACACTTTCGGCAATCATGCCGATGGACACATCCACAATGGCCCCCTCCAAACCGAAATAGGGCGGCAACACCGTAATGAAAATCCAGGCGTAAAACGCGTATCCAAAAACCTGGAAAATGCTGTTGAGCGCCACGAGTCCGGCCCCGTATTCTGAAGAGCCTTCCGCCAGGTCGTTCCAGACCAGCACCATGGCAATGCAGCGGGCCAACCCGATCAAAATCACGCCGACCATG
>JAUIHG010000004.1 GCA_030432405.1 Bacteroidia bacterium
TTTGTCTACCCCGACACGGGCACCTATGAACTGACGCTGATTGCCAACCCGGGCTTTTTGTGCGCGGACACCGCCTTTGCCACGGTCAGCATTTACCCCACGCTGGTGGGGGGCTGGGATTTCACGGCCTCCTGTTCGGGCATCCCGGTGGTGTTTACCGATACCTCCACCAGCCAGGTGGCCGGCACCATCGATTCCTGGACCTGGACCCTGGGTGACGGTACGGTCCTGGGCGATCAGAATCCGGTCTACCAATACGCCGACGGAGGCAACTATAACGTGCAGTTGATCGTGGGTACGGACCGCGGCTGTTTTGACACCATCACCAAGCTGGTGGAAGTGCTGCCCGGCCCGGACGTGAATTTTGCGGTGCCCAACATCTGCCAGAACGAGTTCCCCAATTTCACCAACCTGACCACGATTGCCACCGGCACGGTCACCGAATGGCAATGGGATTTTGGCAACGGGGACACCAGCGGCATGGAAGATCCCAGCTACCTGTACCCGGCCCCGGGCACCTTTGACGTGCAATTGGTCGCCTTATCGGCGAACGGCTGTTCGGATACGGCCAACCAAATCCTGCAGGTGGGCCGCGTGCCGGAAACCGATGCCGGTCCCGGCGGCACGATCGATTACCTGGACCTCTTCCCGCTGGACGGCACCGGCACGGGCGACATCGTCTGGACGCCGGGCATCCACCTGGACGACCCCAACGCCATCGACCCGGTGTTCACCGGCTGGGAGACCACCACCTTCACGCTGACCATCACCAGCGAGGACGGTTGCAGCGCTGTGGACACCGTCACCGTGTTTGTGCGTCCACAGGAAGTCCTGGACGTGCCCACGGCTTTCAGCCCCAACGGCGACGGGATCAACGACGGCTTTGAGCTGCTGGACAACGACATCGCCTCAGTGGAGTATTTCCAGATCTACAACCGCTGGGGCGAGATGGTTTTCCAGACCAACGACGTGGACGCCGCCTGGGACGGCACCTACAAGGGCAAACCCCAGGACAACGGCACCTACGTGTGGATCCTGCGCGCCACCGGCGCCCTGGGCCAGGTCTTCGAGCAGCGCGGCACCATTACGTTGGTGCGCTGACCATCCGGTGCTGATCGCTTGCCGGTGCCCCTGTTCAGCAGGGGTCAGGCCTTTTGGTGTGCAATCGTATCTTGCGGGCGCTTCCGTATACCGGCATTGTATCGGTTTTCCATGTTGCTGCGCTACGTCCGTCCGTTTACCCTCCTTTCCCTGTGCCTTGGCCTGATGCTGATGGCCGCCACGCTGAGCGTAGGGGCTTCGTGCGCCTCCGGCGAAGGCCAGGCCCCAACACACCCGACCCAGGCCACCGGTGTGGTGCTGCCTGAGGACCCCGACAATCCATTGGGCCGGGCCGTGTACATCAAGCACTGCAAGCTCTGCCACGGGGTGGACGGGCAGATGGGCGGCAGTGGAGCGGCCAACCTGGCCGTATCCCTTTTGACCGAGGAAGAAGCCGCGCTGGTCATCAAAAACGGCCGCAAGCTGATGCAGTCCTACAAGGACCGGCTCAGCGTGGAGGAAATCCAGTCCGTGGCCGCCTACATCCAACTGTTCAAGGACAAATGACCGGCTGCGCACCGGGCTGCTGAGCGATGTTTTCGCCGAAAGGCGTTTCCATAGACCAAACCAACACAAGCACTCAACCGCAAGATCCCTTTCAACCGTATCCCTTATGGACTCCTATCGCGTACTTGGACTGATGTCCGGCTCTTCCATGGATGGCCTGGACATTGCGTATTGCCACCTTGGTGTTGATGGCGACGGCAACTGGACCTACTCCATCGAGAAGGCCGAGACCATCGAGTATCCGCGCAAGTGGCACCTGCGTCTGCGCAACCTGACCATGCAGAACGCCATTACCTACATCAAGACGCACACCTATTTCGGCCACTACATGGGTGAGCTGGTCAACGATTTCATCGAGCGCCACGAGCTGGCCGACCAGATCGATTTCATCGCCAGCCACGGGCAGACCATTTTCCACCAGCCGGAAAACATGCTCTCCAGCCAGATCGGCGACGGCGCTGCGCTGGCGGCGGTCACGGGCCTACCGGTGATCGGCAATTTCCGCACCTCCGACGTAGCCTTGGGCGGCCAGGGGGCGCCGATTGTGCCCATCGGCGACAAGCTGCTCTTCCCGGCCTTCAACTTCTGCCTGAACCTGGGCGGGATTGCCAACCTGACCATCAACCAGGGCGGCAAGATGGCCGGTTACGACATCTGCGCGGCCAACCTGGTGCTCAACAAACTCTCCGAAAGCCTGGGCCAGCCCTTTGATACGGGCGGCGCCAATGCCCGCGCGGGCCAGTTGGACGAGCGCCTGCTCGAGGAGCTCGACAATTCCTGGTACTACAAAAAGGAACCGCCCAAGACCCTGGGCGGCGGCTGGGTGCGCAAGGTGCTGATGCCGATTTTCCGGCACTACCGCATCTCCACGGAAGACAAGCTGCACACCTATGTGGAGCACATCGCCGGGCAAATCCACCGCGACATTGCCCAGTGCTGCGACGATTACGACATGGGCGAACCTTCAGCCCAAAAGATGATCGTCACCGGCGGCGGCGTGTTCAACGATTACTTCATGGAGCGGCTCAAGGACCTGGCCGAGGCCGAGGTGATCATCCCGGACAAAAACCTGGTCAAGTTCAAGGAGGCGCTGATCATTGCCCTGTTGGGCGTGCTGCGCTACCGCAAGGAGGTCAACGTGTTGGCCGAGGTGACCGGCGCCAGCGCCGATTCCTGCGGCGGGGAGATCTACGCATAAGGCGCTGCTGCCCACCACCGTACCCCATTTGGCGCCGATCTTAGCCGCGTGATCCTGCTCACCGGTGCCACCGGCTTTTTCGGTTCTGTGCTGGCCCGCCGTTTCCTGACGGCCGGGTACCGCGTCCGCGCCATCCACCGTGCGGGGAGTTCGTTCGCCCTTTTGGGCGAAGACGCCGCCCGCATCGAGTGGGTGGAAGCCGACCTGTTTGATCCCATTGGCCTCGGCGCTGCCATGGAGGGCGTGGAGACCGTGGTGCATACGGCGGCCATCGTGTCCTTTGACCGCAAGGAGGCCGGGCGCATGTGGCGCACCAATGGCGACGGCACCGGCGCGGTGGTGGATGCGGCGCTTTTTGCGGGCGTCCCGCACCTGGTGCACGTGTCCAGCGTGGCGGCCATCGGACGGCGGGCACAGCGGCCGGGGGCATCGGCTGGCGTTGCCGCCGAAACGCCCCTGGTGGACGAAAGCTGGCCCTGGGAGCGGTCCAAATCCACCACCGATTACGCGCGGTCCAAACACCAGGCCGAACGCGAGGTCTGGCGCGGTCAAGCCGAAGGGTTGCGCGTGCTGGTGGTCAACCCCGCCACGATCCTGGGTGGCGGTTTTTGGGACCGCGGCACGGCGCGCTTCTGGCCGCGGGTCGAGGAAGGCGTGGGCTTCTACACCGATGGCGGCACCGGCTTTGTGGACGTGCGGGATGCTGCGGAGGCCACGCTCCGTTTGCTGGAAGCGGGCGCCTTCGGCGAACGCTACCTGCTGGTGGGGGAGAACGCCTCCTTCCGGCGGCTCTTCGAATTGATTTCCACCGAGCTGGGGGTGGCGGCCGCCACCCGCCGGGCCGGTCCCGGCCTGCTGCGCTGGGTGGCCCGCCTGGAAGGCCTGCGGGCCAAGCTCACCGGCGGCTCGGCCGACCTCAACCGCCAGACGGCCGCTATGCTCTCCCGGACGGACCGCTATAGCAACCAGAAAGTGGTCGCCCGAACGGGCGTATCCTTCCGGCCCCTGGCCGAAACAATACGCGACGCCTCCGCGCTCTACCGCGCCACCAAAAACGAGCCCTGCGGAGTGTTGCCGTTGGACTTGCCTTCGGACGCGCGGAAGCCGCAGTCCAGGCCGGAGGCCGGTCCCCAGCCGATCGGCAGCGGTAGGCCGTAGCTTCGCGGCATGCCGCGATTCCGCCACGTCTTTTTCGACCTCGACAATACGCTCTGGGATTTCCAGCGCAACAGCGATGCCGTGCTCGATGCGCTTTTCGCGGATTTTGCGCTCAAGGAACGCGGGGTGACGGACGCGGTGGCCTTCAAGGCGCGCTACCACGTGCACAACGAGCTGGCCTGGAAGGCCTACCGCGAGGGCCGCACGGATGCGCAACGTTTGCGCTGGGAACGCTACCACCGCACGCTGGACGATTTCGGCTGCGCCGACCGCAACCTGGCCCTGCAGCTTTCGGCAGCCTACCTTGAAAATCTGGCCCACCAGGCCCATTTAATCGACGGCACGATGGACTTGGTGGCCGCCCTGGTGCCAAACCATCAGTTGCACATCATCACCAACGGCTTTGAGGAAGTCCAGCAGGGCAAAATGCGCCGCAGCGGCCTGGCCCCCCATTTCCGCACACTCACCGCAGCCGACACCGTTGGCGTGCCCAAGCCGGATGCCCGCATTTTCCAGCATGCCCTGAACCTGGCGGGCGCCGTTCCCGGCGAAAGCCTCTACGTCGGCGACCACCCGGAAGTGGACGGCGCCTCAGAAGCCCTCGGCATTGCCTTTGCCTGGTTCAACCCCCGCCGCGAGCCCAACCGCTATGGCCACGCGCGGGATTTGGCGCGGTTGGAAGAGTTGGTGGGGCATCTTGCATAAGTGGAGGACAATCCTGCCCTGAAGTCCGAAACCCGGCATTGCGCAACGGTTGGAGCCTTAAAAAAGCCCCTGATGCACGTGCACCAAGGGCTTTTTGTTGCGGCATGCACAGGGGTGCATGCTCGATCATAAGGGAAGCGGCCTTATTGCGGCTTCTTCCCGTGGCTTTTGCTGCAGCAGGCTTTGCCGGCGCTGGCTTTGGCCTCGGCACCGCAATGGGCCTTGGCGGCAGCAGCTTCTTTGGAGCAGCCGGCGGCGGAAGCGGAGGCAGCGCCTTTCTTGGAGCAGCAACCGGAGGCGGAAGCCTGCTTTTTGCCGCTGCAGGCGGGCTTGGCGGCAGCGTTGCCGTTGGCCTGCTCAACCGCTTGGTAGAGGCCTTCCTTCTGGGTGGCGGGTGCCTGGTCCTGGCCTTCCAGCTGATACCCGTCGCCGGTCTTCTGCAGGGTGTACACGGCCGTTTTGGTGGACGTTGAAGCAGTTTCGGTGGCAGCCGCGTCGGTGGCGGACTGGGCCATTACGCCGCTGGCGGCGAAGAGCAGGGCCACAAGGGCAAAAGCGATGCGTTTCATGCTGAGTGGTATGGGTTGGTAAAGCGTTCGCTGGCAAGCGGTAAAAACCGGGCCGAACGCGGAGAATTGGTTGAAGGGCGCAATGGGATTACGCGTAGAGCGACCAGCAAGTTACCGGCCTTTGGCGGTTCGGGCAAGTGTTTGCGGGCTTATGATGCCCCATGGCGGACGTGGTTTAACCGATTCTGGCGGATTCCAGCAGTGCGGCGAGGCCTCAACCGAGCCGCGCAATCACCGTTTCGCCGCCCTTGACCTTTTGGCCGATGTTGACCTGGATGTCGGCATCCAGGGGCAGGTAGAGGTCCACGCGGGAGCCGAATTTGATGAAACCCAGCTCGGAACCTTGCATGACCTCATCGCCCTCGTCCAGGTAGGAAACAATGCGGCGGGCCACCTTGCCGGCAATCTGGCGCACCAGCACCTCGATCTCGTTGTCGTTTTCGATGACGATGGTGGTGCGTTCGTTGGCCGTGGAGGACTTGGGATGCCAGGCCAACAGGTACTGGCCGGGGTGGTATTTGAAGTACTTGACCTGCCCGGAAACCGGGTTGCGGTTCACGTGTACGTTCTTGACGCTCATGAAGATGGAGACCTGCAGGCGCTTGTCCTGGAAGTACTCCGGTTCTTCGACCTCCTCGACCACGACCACCTTGCCGTCGGCCGGGGCGATCACCGCCTCGCCGTGCAGCATCAGCTCGCGGTTGGGGTTGCGGAAGAACAGGGCGGTGCCCATAATCCCCAGCAGGGACGCAATCAGCATGCTCCAATGCAGCCAATCCATGCCCGGATAGGCATAGCGCACAACGGCATTTCCCGCCAGGAGCAGGACCAAAAGGGTCAGGACAATGCCTTTCCCTTCGCGGTGGATTTTGATGAGCATGGTGTTCGGGAACCTGGCCTTCGGCCGAAGGCCAAAAGCAAACCCGTTCCCTGGAAGCGGCTCCGTGCCTGCAACAGCGCAGACTACGGTACCTGCAAAGATACAACAAGCCCCCGCGCAGCAGGTTCCCAAAAGCAACAATTACCGCGCAAGGGCTTGTTAAATAGGGGTTAACAGATGGTCGAGCTTGGTCATACAGAAGGGCCAAATCCCCCAAATCAAGGAGCAGGACACCACATCAGACCAGCATCGGACCATACCGGGTCTTAGACCAAGCCTTGCGCGAGCATGGCGTTGGCCACCTTCATGAAGCCGGCCAGGTTGGCGCCTTTGACGTAGTCCACGCCCTGGCCCTTGCCTTCGCGCTTGCCCCAATGCACGCACTGGGCATGGATGTCGCGCATGATGCCGCGCAATTTCTGGTCCACCTCCTGGCGGGTCCAGGCCATGCGCTGCGAGTTCTGCGACATTTCCAGGCCGCTGACGGCCACGCCGCCCGCATTGGAGGCTTTGCCAGGCGCGTAAAGGATGCGGGCATCCTGGAAGGCCGCCACGGCTTCCGGCGTGCAGGGCATGTTGGCCCCTTCACTGATCAGGATGCACCCGCTTTTGAGCAGGGCTTTGGCGTCGTCCTCGTCCAGCTCGTTTTGTGTGGCGCAGGGAAAGGCCATGTCGCACTTGATGCTCCATGGCGTTTCGCCCTTCATGTACTTGACGCCTTTGAACTGCTCGGCGTATTCGGAAATCCGGCCACGGCGCTCGTTTTTGAGTTCCATGATCCAGGCCAGCTTCTTGGCATCGATGCCGTTTTTGTCGTAGATGGTGCCGCCCGAATCGGACATAGACACCACCTTGGCGCCGGCCTCGATCAGTTTCTCGACCGCATATTGGGAAACGTTGCCGCTTCCGGATACGACCGCCACTTTTTTGGCAAAGGTGTTGCGCTTGGTTTTGAGCATTTCACCGGCAAAATAGACAGCACCGTAGCCTGTGGCTTCCGGGCGGATCAGTGAACCGCCAAAGCTCAGGCCCTTGCCCGTCAACACGCCTTCAAAGCCGCCGCGGATGCGCTTGTACTGGCCAAAGAGGTAGCCCACTTCACGGCCGCCAACACCGATATCTCCAGCAGGCACGTCGGCATCCGGGCCAATATGACGGACCAGTTCTGTCATGAAGCTCTGGCAGAAACGCATCACTTCCACGTCGCTCTTACCCTTGGGATCGAAATCCGATCCGCCCTTGCCGCCACCCATGGGCAGGGTGGTCAGGGCGTTCTTGAAGATCTGCTCAAAGGCCAGGAACTTGAGGATGGACAGGTTCACCGACGGGTGGAACCGCAGACCGCCCTTGTACGGACCGATGGCCGAATTCATTTGGATCCGGTATCCGCGGTTGACCTGGAAACGGCCCTTGTCGTCCATCCACGGTACGCGGAACATGATGACGCGTTCCGGTTCGACAATGCGCTCAAAAATGGCGGCCTTGTGGTATTCCGGCTTGTCTTCCAGGTAGGGCAGAACCACTTCGGCCACTTCGTGCACGGCCTGGAGGAATTCGGTTTCGCCCTTGTTGCGGCGCTTCAGCTCGCGCATGAACTTTCGGACGGCGGGGTGTTCGCCGGCTACGGCGCGACCATTGGTCGAAGGCGCTAGGGTAGTGCCCATGGAAGAGGGGTTTTTGAGGCTGCCATCGGGCCTTTGGCGCCCTGCGGCAATGGGTTGTAGGAGTGGTGTGGAAAGAGGAGTGGGGGATATGTGGGATGGAACAGTGCGCCCGGCACACCGGTTTAGTACAGCGGTTGAATCCAGCGGAACCAGAGCCAGGCCAAAGGCGCAACAAGGTACAGCGAGTCAAAGCGGTCCAGAAAGCCGCCGTGGCCCGGCAGCAAAGTTCCGCTATCCTTGACGCCAAGCAAGCGTTTGAGGCGCGATTCCAGGAGGTCGCCGGAGGTGCCAAAAAGCGTGATCAGCGGGGCAAGCCCCATCCAGGCGCCTTCGGCGAAGCCAAAAATCCGGGCATAGGCCCAGGCCACGACCAGGCCCAACAGCAGCCCGCCGACCACGCCTTCCCAGGATTTGTTGGGCGAAATGGCGGGCGCGAGCTTGGTGCGGCCCAGGGTGGAGCCGGCAAAATAGGCGCCCACGTCGTTGGCCCAGATGATGACCAAAACGCCGGTCACCAGGCCCGGCCAATGCTGACTGGGAACCTCTGCTGCGGCAGGGCCATGGGCACCGAGCAGGGCCATCAAGGCAGGCGGTAAACAGACCCACAGGGCAGTATATACCGCGTATTTGGCCGCCCGGCGGTTGCCGGCTGCCGGTCGGATCAGCAACGTAGCCAGCATCAACAGCGGCACGCCGAGCGTGGCGTAGCGCAGGCCGGCGCCTTCAGGAGTGCCGAAGGCCAAGGGCGCGGCAAAACCCAGCAAAAAAGCCGGCACCGCCACATACCAGACCGGGCGGCGGTGCCAGCCGCGGGTCAGGTTGGCCAGTTCGTGCGCGGAAAAGCCCGCAATCAGCGCAAAGGCAAAAATGAGGCTGAGCGGGTGGACCCAAATGGCCGTCAAAAAGGCCGCCGCCCCCAAAAGGGCGGTGGCCACGCGGCGGGAAAGGTCTTTGAAGGCCATGCGGTGCGGTGCCTCAGGCGTCCTGGTCCGGTTGCTGGTTCCTGCCTGATTCAGGAGGCGTGTTCGCCGGAGGCGAAAGCCCCTCCCAGGGCGGTGCAACGGTGCGGTCGCGGAAGCGGTACAGCCCGAAGATCAGCAAAATGACGCCTGTGGCCGCGGCCATGGAGGCCAGCAGCTGTGGATCGGCGGGTTCCGGGGTGCTGCCGCTGATCCAGGCGTAGAGCAGGTAGGCGGCGTTGTTGGCCGTATGCGCGGCAATCGGCACCCAGAGGTTGCGGCTGTACAGGTAGGAGTAACCGAGCACCAGGGCCAGGCCCATGCGCGGCAAAAAGGAGAGGAACTGCATGTGCACAGCCGCAAACAGCGCCGCGCTGATCCACACGGCCAAATGGCCGCTGCGGGTCCAGGCTTCGAAGAGCCGCTGGGCGATCCCACGGAAGATCAATTCTTCCCAGGCCGGGGCCAACAACGCCACCATCAGGAAGGTCGTGGCCATGGGCAGGGCGTCGCCGGGTTCGACCAGGGCCGCGGTCAGGCGTTCGGCGCGGACTTCCCAGTCCCGCATCTGGTCGATAAATCCGCCAGAAACACCGGCCAGCAGGTCGCGGTTGGCGCTGTGCAGGGCGTCGATGGCCGGCCCGGAGAGGAGCACGGCGGCTATAGCCAGCGCCAGCGGCATCAGCGCGGGGCGCTTGTGGGTGCCGGGGCGGGAGAGGGGATGGCCATCCACCAGCACCAAAAACACCACGCCGGCCAGCAGTTTGCCGCCCGCCGCCAGGATATTGACCAGCTGGATGGCAAAACGCAGGGCCGGGTCGGCCAGTTCTTCATTGCTGGGCTGGAACAGCAGGCGCTGCAGTTCCGCGGTGTCCTTGACCCCGAGCATGGTCTGCACCAACAACAGGCCCATGGAGGCAAAAACCGCCTCGAAGGCCAGGTAGAGCCCCAGGATGAGAAAGAAGGCTCTGGGAAGGGAGATGTTGTGGAACAAGCCGCGCCAGGACATGCCTTGCGTAGTTTTGCGGCCGAAGCTACCTTTTTAAGGCCGTTATGGTCCGCATTGCCGATATAGAACTGCCCGATTTTCCGCTGTTGCTCGCGCCCATGGAGGACGTCAGCGACCCGCCCTTCCGCCTGCTGTGCAAGGAGGCCGGTGCGGACCTGATGTATACCGAGTTCATCAGTTCCGAAGGCCTGATCCGCGATGCGCACAAAAGCGTGCAAAAGCTGGACATCTACGAGGCCGAACGGCCGGTGGGCATCCAGATTTTCGGCGCCGAGATGGACTCCATGCGCCAGTCCGCCGAGATCGTGGAGCAGGCCGGTCCCGAACTGCTGGACATCAACTACGGCTGCCCGGTCAAGAAGGTGGTCTGCAAGGAGGCCGGTGCGGGCATTCTGCAGAACATTCCCAAAATGGTTCGCCTGACCGGCGAAATCGTGAAGGCCACCAAACTGCCCGTCACCGTCAAGACGCGCCTGGGCTGGGACGACAACAGCAAGCACATCGTCGAGGTGGCCGAGCGCCTGCAGGACGTGGGCATCCAGGCCATATCCATCCACGGCCGCACCCGCAAGCAGATGTACAAGGGCGAGGCCGACTGGAGCCTGATTGCCGAGGTGCGCAACAATCCGCGCATGCGCATCCCGGTCTTTGGCAACGGCGACATCGACAGCCCGCAAAAGGCCCTGGAATACAAAAACCGCTTTGGGGTGGACGGCATCATGATCGGCCGCGCCTCGATCGGGCATCCCTGGATCTTCCGGGAGATCAAGCATTTCCTGGCCACCGGCGAGGAACTGCCGCCGCCGACACTTGCGGAACGCATCGATGTGTGCCGCCGCCACGTACAACACTCCGTACGCTGGAAGGGGCCCAAGTTGGGCATCCTCGAAATGCGCCGCCACTACACCAACTATTTCAAGGGCATGCCGGGCATCAAGCCCTACCGCAGCCAGCTGGTGAACGTGGACACGCTGGAGGAAGTGGAAGCCATCCTGGACGAGATCGGGGTGGTTTTCGCGGACTACGCGTACGTTTAAGGTACGGGCACGTTGCGCAGATGCCGCCGTGTCTTGCTGTCCTTCCGGCGTCCCAGCGGCGCTTTTCCGGACCCCATCGCCATGGTCATCCCCCTTTTGCTCGCCCTGGTGCTGCTGGCTTTGGCCGGCAACTACGCCTATGTGCTGTTTTCGCGGCGCAGCCGCGCGCGGGTTTCGTTGCGGGGCCTGGTGCCGCTGGTACGGCAACGCCATGCGCTGTTGGGCAAGCTGGAGTCCGCGCAATCCGGCGCCTCCGGCGAACGCGGACCCGGCGCGGCCGCAGGCCCTGCAGCCGGGGTGCCCGCTGATCCTTCCGGCGGTGCCGACACCGGTCCTGTGGCCGGACCCATGGCCGGTCCCCCGGCCAGCCCGGCCACCCCTCCGGTGGCCGGCAGTGCCCATCCCGAAACCGGTACGCCCCTGACCATCCACCTGCCCCTGCCCGAAGGCCTGGTGGCCGACCTGCTCCAGGCCTCGGAGGCCTGCAGACGCCAGATTTCCGCGCAGCCGGACGAGGAGCTTGTGCTGGCGGACAATGCCTTCGCCGTACAGGCGGATGCGCTCTTCCGGAGTGCCGGCAGCCTGCCGCCGGCCTGGGTGTCGCGCTGGGAGAGCCTGCATCGCGATTTTGACGTGGAAGCCGAGCAGTACAACAAGCTGGTGCGGCGTTTCAACGACAGCCTGGGGCGTTTTCCCGGCAATTGGGTCGGGCGTCTGCTGGGCTTGAAGGCCCTGCCGCCACTGCAGCGGAATTGAGGGCAGCGGAACGGCTCAGTGTGGTGTTCGCCGGAACCGGCGAAGGCGTTAAATATTGTTAAAGCGCCAAAATGTCAGCGCGCGGCCGCTTGGAACGGGATTTGACGGAACTTGGCGAACGAATCCGAATCCCCCGATGCTTTTTTACGTCATCACCTTTGCGTTCATGCTGATTGGCCAGGCCGTCAGCGGGACCCTGAAGCGCAAATTCCAGCAGTACGCCCAGGTGCCGAACCAGGCCGGCCTGACCGGTGCGCAGATCGCCCAGAAAATGCTGTCCGAAAACGGCATCCACGATGTGGACGTCATTTCCACGCCCGGCCAGCTGACCGACCACTACAACCCGCAGAAAAAGACGGTCAACCTGTCCGATTGGGTATACGCCGAACGCAGTGTGGCCGCGGCCGCCGTGGCCGCACACGAGGTGGGCCATGCCGTGCAGCACGCCAACGCTTACACCTGGCTGACCTTCCGCTCCAAGATGGTGCCTACCGTGCAGTTCTCTTCGCGCATCGTGATGTTCGTGCTGCTGGCGGGTCTGGCCATCCAGGCCTTTGCCGGCAATCCGCTGGTGTTGCTCTTCGGCATCGTGCTGTTCGGCATCACCACACTGTTCACCATCGTGACCCTGCCGGTGGAGTTTGACGCCTCCAACCGGGCCCTGGCATGGATGACGACGTCCGGCGTAACCGCCGGCCGCGAACACGATCAGGCCAAGGATGCGCTGAAATGGGCTGCGATGACCTATGTGGTGGCCGCGCTCTCCTCGGTGGCCCAGCTGCTCTACTTCGTGATGCTCTTCATGGGGCGGCGGGACTAGGTTGGGATCACTAACTGACGTAATCTATTTCATTATGTCCAAAGAGATTAGTAGATATAGGCTCGACTTAGCTGAAAAGCTATATTTTCAGTTAAGTGAATCATATGATAAATTAGACTTTAAGGCGCGAACAGTATTAGGTATAAACGGTATAGTTGTCGGGTTAATTCTTAACTCCTGGTCAGGTGACCTGTTCCTTAGAAATAACTTTTCTAATATGCTATACATAGTAGGAGTTGTTGCAATTATCGTTTCGATTCTCCTTAGCCTCTATGCATTGTACCCTAAAAGATATCCAGCACCTCCTCTTTCGTTGGAGAGCGAGTATAGTCAATTGTTGTTTGAAAGAGAGGAACAAATCAAAGACCAAGATGTTTTTGAATATTTCAATACTTTATCATATTTTTTTAATGATGTGAATAGTCAGTTTAAATCAGTTGTAGCTTGCAAAGCTAAAGCTGTGTTTTCTTCAATAGTGAGCCTGTCCATAGCGCTTTTTTCAGTATGTTTAGTTCTTTTTGGATTTATCTAGGCAGTAGTCACCTCAACGCAAACTAAGCAATCGATCAAAATGAAAAAATCTTCAGACCCACAGGATAATGACGTTTGCAGTTCTAAAAAATGTCAGAATCCTAAGCTTCCAGGTCATGCATATTGTCGTGCGTGTTTAGATCGCATGTCAAGTAGAAGTAAAGGGAAATTGATAAAAGGCAAATCGTAGTATGGATAAGCCAATATTAATTGATGTTCTGCCAGGAAACATCAGTGAGTTAATTAGCATCCTAGAGGGTACTGAATGGTATGAAAAGAGCTTTCATAGAGAGGCATATAACAAATATATAAAAGAATATATAGAAATATTTTGCACAGATACATATTTTGTTTTAGAGTACCCTTACATTGACAAAGTATATAGAGACAGCTACTACAACTATTATGGAAAAAAAGTCAATAGTTACAATAGAGAATGTATACGAGTCTTGCTATTCGCAGAAGAGGTGATGGAAGATGAATTTATTATAGATGTAGACAAAGCCCAAAGCAAAGATATGTTTCGAGGCTTCTTTGTTATTAGGCCAACAATTTCACAACCGATTGGTAGATCAATGATTCATCCATCGGTGTTAAGGATGCCAGAGTTTGTCAGTTGTAAAGTTGACTTTTCTGTTTCGCTATTGGGGATAGAGTTAAAATCTGCATGCTTCCCCCACAATCGACAGAATTTTGAATATTATAGATGTGCGGAGTCAGCTCTTTGGTCTATCATGGAATACTTCGGATCTAAGTATTCAGAGTATAAACCCATTTTGCCTTCGACAATTCATTCAATTTTAAGGCACCAGGGATTCGAGAGGCAGCAGCCTTCAGAGGGGCTTACATATGAAAATATATCATTTGTATTGAAAAAAGTCGGTCTAGGATCTAAAGTTTACGACACAAAGGCAGTTCCTAGTGGACTTAATATGAAGAACATTCTGGCAGATTATGTTGAATCAGGTGTTCCTGTAATCTGTGATGTAATGTGTTCAGATGATGATGATAAGCATATGAGCCACGGCGTTGTAGTTATTGGAAGGACTGAGATGAAATCTGCCACGGATTTCGATAAGAATGCGGATTGGAAGGAAAATGAAAGAAAAAAGGATATAGTTGGAGGCGTTAAAATTATAGATCACTCATATTTGTTGGACAAGCTAGTTTTGGTGGATGACGAGGAACATTACCCTTACAGCATAAGTAGCTTTGAGAGCCCGTTTAACTATGAAAACTCTGTTGAATCTGATTCAAAAAGAGCCAATGGAAACCCTTGGGAGATTCACTATGCAATTGTCCCATTGTATGTTAAAGTGTACATGGATAATGTTATGGCTCGTAAGGTTTTAGATGTCGTGATTGGGCAATCAGAGCTGTTTTCGTATTATCGCACATTAATTCGTCCTAAGGAAGCCTTAGTAAGAAGAATTTGCTTGACTTCTAGTAGGTCTTTCAAGAAAAACCTTTTGGAAAACTCTTCTCTCGAAGAAGACGTAAAAGGTTATCTGTTAGGATTGGCCATGCCAAAACTGTTTTGGTTAGGCGAGTTCTCTTCTGTTCGAGATTTTGACCAAAAGTTGGTTGAAACTTTGGTGTTGTTAGATGCGACTGAAGCCCATGCTACAACCCCAGAAACTGTGATAGCGGCGGTTTTTCCCAATAAGCTGTATTTAGCTCCCGGAACTCCGCAACGATTTGAAGAAAATCGTGATTTTCAACTGTTTAACAGATACGAAAGCAATTTGCGACCATGACAAAGAAAAAAAAAGCAACGAGACCCTCCGGTAAGTTCGCTGCAATTGGTTCGCTAAATAAGGTTGCTAGAAAAGCTCTAGAGCACGGAAGTGCAAAGAAAAGTAATGACATTGACCTTGATAGAGAATATGGGATATGGTTGTCTAGTCTAAAACCATCAATTAACGAAGCGCGATCCAGGAACGCAAGGGCGCGAGCTGTGTCAGGCAAGCGCATATTCAACTAGTCTTTGACAGTCGAAAACTGTCGTGACTACTGCATATGTGGCTAAATGGGTACAGGATGTAGGTGCTGAATTTTAGATAGGATATATGGCGCATGTCACACTGGTTGGATTTGAGATCACCGGTGTTGCTAAAATTCCACTGATTGTCAGGGCCTTACGAGGGTCCGTGCAATTTTTGTGCGCCCAACTGTTGGCAGCGGTGGACCGGGAGGCTATCTTTGCCGTCCCTTAGCCGAGAGGCTCGTCCGTCCATGACCGCGTTCGCCGGTAGGCGGACCGCAGGCCTCCGGGTAGGTTTTCTCAAGGGCTTTACAAAAACCACCCCGTGGATACCCGCAGCTTCAAAACCCGCTTTGCCAACGAAGCCACCGTTGACCGTGCCTGGCACGTGGTGGACGCCGAAGGCAAGACCCTGGGCCGCCTGGCTTCCCGCATCGCGCATGTGTTGCGCGGCAAGCACAAGGCCGACTTTACGCCCCACTTTGACAACGGCGACTATGTTGTTGTGATCAACGCCGAGAAGGTCCGCCTGACCGGCAACAAACTCAACGACAAGGTCTACCTGCGCTACACCGGTTATCCGGGCGGTCAGCGCGCCACGACCCCGGCCCAGTACCTGGAGAAAAAGCCGGAGGCCCTGCTGGAGAAGGCCGTGAAGGGCATGCTGCCGAAGACCAAACTCGGCCGCGCCCAGTACTTGAAACTGTTCGTTTACGCCGGTCCGGAGCACCAGCACGCGGCCCAGCAACCCAAACCGCTCGAACTCTGATGGATTACATCAACGCCACGGGCCGCCGTAAGGCCTCCATCGCCCGCGTGTTTGTCAAGAAGGGATCCGGCGCGATCACCGTCAACGGCAAAACCCTCGAGGAATATTTCAGCCCCGGACACCTGAATGTGGTGCCCATGAAGCCCCTGCAGGTCTGCGAAGTCGAAAAAGAATTCGACATCAAGATCAACGTGCACGGCGGCGGGGTCAAAGGCCAGGCTGAAGCCGTATCGCTCGGCATCGCCCGGGCCCTGGTCAAGGTGAACGAGGAGTTCAAGCCGGCGCTGCGCGCTGCCGACCTCCTCACCCGCGACGCCCGTGTGGTGGAACGCAAGAAGCCGGGCCTCAAGAAAGCCCGCAAGAGCGACCAGTTCTCCAAACGTTAACGGGCCCCGCGCCGCAACCGCAACCGAACCATGCAAACCCCCAGTTATCAGGATCTGCTGGAAGCCGGCGTCCACTTCGGCCACCTCCGGAAGAAGTGGAACCCCAAGATGGCCCCGTTCATCTTTGGCGAGCGCAAGGGCATCCACATCATCGACCTCTACAAGACGCAGGACAAGCTGGAAGAATCCGGCAATGGCCTCAAGGCCATCGCCCGTTCCGGCAAGAAGATCGCCTTTGTGGCCACCAAGAAGCAGGCCAAGGAGATTGTCGCCGAATGCGCCCGCCGTGTCAACATGCCCTACGTGACCGAACGTTGGTTGGGCGGCATGATGACCAACTTTGCCACCATCCGCAAGTCCATCAAGAAGATGCAGAGCATCGAAAAGATGTCCACGGATGGTTCCTTCGAGAACATCACCAAGAAGGAGCGCCTGATGCTCATGCGCGAGCGCAACAAGCTCGAGAAGGTCATCGGCGGCATTGCCCAGCTCAACCGCCTGCCGGCCGCGCTGTTGATCGTGGACATCCACCACGAGCATATTGCCCTGTCGGAAGCCACCAAGTTGAACATCAACACCTTCGGCCTGGTGGATACCAACTCGGACCCCACCAAGGTGGACTTCCCGATTCCCTGCAACGACGACGCCTCCAAGTCCGTGCACTTGATCATGAACTACCTGACCGACTGCGTGGCAGAAGGTCTGGAAGAACGCAAGAAGATCAAGGCCGAGTCCGATGCCGCCGCCGAGCGGGCCGAGCAGGATGCCGCTGCCGCTGCAGCAGCAGAAGCCGAGAAGGAAGCAGACGCCGCTGGCGAAAGCTGATCCCCAACGCCCTCAACCACCTTTCCACCACAACGGAAACCTGCCGGGCATCGCTGAGATCGTCGGCGGGTTTCTTGTTTCAAGCCTCCCCCAAGCCATGTCTTCCGTTACCATTTCCGCGGCCGACGTCAACAAGCTCCGCAAAGCCACCGGAGCCGGCCTCATGGATTGCAAAAAAGCGCTGACCGAATCCGGCGGCGACTTTGAAGCAGCCATCGACTACTTGCGCAAGAAAGGCCAGAAAGTGGCTGCCAAGCGCGCCGACCGCGACGCCTCCGAAGGTGCCGCCATCGCCCTGACCACCGACGCCGGTGACTTTGGCGTGGCCCTGCGCCTGAGCTGCGAAACCGACTTTGTGGCCAAAAACGACGAGTTTGTGGGCTTTGCCCAATCCATCGCTGAAACCGCCTTGGCGGCGAAGGCCGACAGCAAGGAGGCCGTGGAAGGCCTGTCCTTTGACGGCAGCACCGTCGGCGAACGCATCACCGAAATGGTGGGCAAAATCGGCGAGAAGATCGAAGTGGCCGAATACGCCACGATGAACGCCGAACACGTGGTGCCATACATCCACGCCGGCAACAAAATTGGCGTGCTCGTGGGCCTCAACAAGGGCAGCGACGCCGCTACGGCCATTGGCCGCGACGTGGCCATGCAGATTGCGGCCATGAACCCCATTGCCGTGGACGAAACCTCGGTGCCGCAGGACGTCAAGGACCGCGAAATGGCCATCGGCCGTGAAAAGGCCCTGGCCGAAGGCAAGCCCGAGCAAATCGTCGACAAGATTGCCGAGGGTACCCTGAAGAAGTGGTACAAGGAAAACACCCTCAACAACCAGGCCTTTGTCAAGGACAGCGGCAAAACGGTCGGTCAGGCCGTTTCCGAGGCTGAGTCCGGCCTGGCCGTGACGGGCTTTGAACGCCTGGCGGTCGGTTGATCCATCCTACACCATCCGCGGTGTTTTGCTGCGGGTGCAACGCCTTCGCCGGCCCGGGTTCTTCGGAATCCGGGCCGGTGCCGTTTTGGTATCTTTGGCTCCCGATGGAAAACGGCTCCAACCCACGGTCTCCCAACCGTTACAAGCGCATCCTCCTCAAGCTGAGCGGAGAAGCCTTGATGGGCAACAAATCCTACGGCATCGACCCTGAACGGCTTTCGCAATATGCCGAAGAGGTCAAGGCCATCCGGGAAACCGGCGTTGAGGTAGCCATCGTGATCGGCGGCGGCAACATTTTCCGTGGGCTGCAAGCCGCCGATTCCGGCATTGAGCGCGCACAGGGCGACTACATGGGCATGCTGGCCACCGTCATGAACGGCATGGCCCTGCAAAGTGCCCTGGAAAATGCCGGCCTCTTCACCCGGCTCATGTCGGCCATCAACATGGAAGAGGTGGCCGAGCCCTACATCCGCCGCCGCGCCATCCGCCACCTCGAAAAGGGCCGCGTGGTCATCTTCGGGGCCGGCACCGGCAACCCCTACTTCACCACCGATACTGCGGCAGCGTTGCGCGCCGTGGAAATCGAAGCTGACGTCATCCTCAAAGGCACCCGCGTGGACGGCGTCTACACGGCCGACCCCGAAAAGGACGCTTCGGCCATCCGCTACGAAACCGTCACCTTCCGCGAAGCGCTGGGCAAGGGCCTGCGCGTCATGGACATGACCGCCTTTGCGCTGTGCGAAGAAAACAGCCTGCCCATCGTGGTGTTTGACATGAACAAGAAGGGCAACCTGGCGCGCCTTTTGCAAGGCGAAGACGTGGGGACCCTGGTCTCCAACGACGTGTAGTGTTCGCCTGCCGGCGAACCGCTTTTTTTGATTTTTGATTCCTTCCACTGATCCCATAGGCCTCCAACCGATGACCGAAGAACTCGACCTTATTTATGGCGTCTGCAAAGAGCATATGCAGAAGGCCATCGAGCACCTGGAAAACGAACTTTCCAAAATCCGCGCGGGAAAAGCCAATCCGCAGATGGTTTCCAGCGTGCATGTGGACTATTACGGCACGGTGACACCCCTGCCGCAGGTGGCCAACATCGCCACACCGGACGCCCGCACCATTTCCATCCAACCCTGGGAGAAGTCCATGGTGCAGCCCATTGAAAAGGCCATCCTGGAGGCCAACATCGGCCTGACGCCGCAGAACAACGGTGAAATGGTCATCCTCAACATCCCGCCGCTCACCGAAGAGCGCCGCAAGCAGCTCGTCAAACAGGTGCATGCCGAGGCTGAGCACGCCCGCGTTGGGCTGCGCCAAGCGCGCAAGGAAGCCATCGACGGGGTCAAGCAGCTGCAGAAGGACGGCTTGAGCGAAGACCTCTCGCACGATGCGCAGGCGGAGGTGGAGAAGATCACGAAGAACTTTGATGGGAAGGTTGAGGCGCATATATCCAAGAAGGAGACCGAAATCATGACGGTTTGATTCGGGTTTTTTAGCGCCGATGGCTGCGTTACGCCGCCGTCTCGTTCGGGTCACATACTATAGTATGCTCCCCTCACTCCCCGACAGCAAGCCTTGCCCTCGACGCTAAAAATTCCCGACCACTGTGGGTTGCTTTTCGGTTCCACGCCTTAGCACTGGAGCCGGAGAAATCCGAATCATAGTGCCTGTCGTTGGGCGACGGCTGCGTTACGCCGCCGTCTCGTTCGGGTCACATACTGTAGTTTGCTCCCCTCCCTCATCGGCGGCAAGCCTTGCCCTCGACGCACCGATTCATTTGAATTTGACGCAACAGAAAAAGCGCCCACCAACGAAACGGTAGAGGGCGCTTTTCTTTTTGGTTCTGAAGCTGCTTTATTCTTCTTTGACTAAACGTTTCACCACTCGACCCGAATCGGTCGTGATGGATGTGGTATAAAAACCAGCAGCCAAGCCAGAAACATCCAGTTCCAGGATTTCCATTTCCAAGCCAATACCCTCGCGCCAAGCACGCAGCATTCTGCCATCTGCGCTATGGATCGCCACATCAACTTCGGTGTCGGCATAGCCCTCCAGTTCCACAAAGAGTATGTTCCCAACCGGGTTTGGGAAGACCCGAACATGGGGTTCAAGTGGCTGCAAGCGTACCGTGGACGGTACATGGATGGTGTCGAATGTAGAGAAAGGTGTCGCCTCAACCGGCGAAGTCGAACATGCACAGCGGATTCTCCATGCCCAAGATGTGCCTGGACCAAACTGGGCAAAAGAAATGCGCACGGAATCCACCGCAGTACCCGGTATTTTCCTCTTGACGCTTGGACCTGGGGGGGTAATTCGGATCCCTTGGATTTGACAACCCAAGGATAGAGGCACGGGATCCCAGCGGAGAAGAGCTCGGTCCGTCAACAATACATTACGTGGATTTTGAGGAGCGGTGGCTGTTGAACAGGAGTCTTCCAATACCGAAATGGTAAATGAGCAGCTGTCGGTGTTTCCGCTGGCATCGGCCACCACGTAGGTTTGGACGTTGTCGCCTACCGGGAAGTATGCTCCGGTCCCTTGGTTTTCATACCACGCAAACGTATCGTCGTAAAAGCTGGCGCTTAAAACGTCCTGATCGCCATCGGCATCAAGATCGGCAACGTGCACCCACCTTGGGCCGTTCGTGGATGCAGTAATGATTTTCCTAGCACTAAAAGACCCGTTTCCAAAGTTTTCGTACCAGCTTACGCGGTCATCGTTGATGCTGGCATCAAGGACATCCAAGTCGCCATCCTTGTCCAAATCGGTTGCCGTGACCGACCAAGCCCTGTCAGCGGAATTATTGAGTACCTGTTGAGGGCCAAAACCCAATGGCCCTTGATTCTCATACCAGGCAATTTTGTCGTCAGATTCACTCGCACTGAGTATGTCCTTCCAGCCATCTCCATTAAGATCTGCTGCAAAAACACATTGGGCTCCATTGGCGTTCGTAGATACGATCTGCTCAACACCGAAAACTCCGACGCCCAGGTTTTCATACCACGCAATCTTATTGTCGTTTTTGCTTGCACTCAAGACGTCCAGGTCACCATCGTTGTCCAAGTCAGCTGCAAATACGTAGTGTGATCCATCTGCAGCGTTGCTAATGATCTGCTGTGGACCGAATGCTCCACCACCCAGATTTTCATACCAGGCAACTTTATCGTCGTAGTCACTGGCGCTCATGACATCCTGATCGCCATCTCCATCAAGGTCAGCGGCCAGAGCGCAAAAAGGACCATCTGCCGAAGTACTGATGATCTGCTGTGGTCCAAATGTTCCACCACCAAGATTCTCAAACCATACTACTTTATCGTCCCGTGTGCTGCAAGCAAGGACATCCTCATCGCCGTCTCCGTCAAGATCAGAACCATAAACAGTTCTGGTTTGATCCAGTTCGGTGCTGATGATTTGTTGTGGCCCAAATGTTCCATTGCCCAGATTCTCATACCAGGCAATCTTGTCGTCCGCAGAGCTCGCCCCCAGCACATCGAGATCTCCATCTCCATCCACATCCGAGGTTTCAATGTACAAGGCACCGTCTCCAGATGTGCCAATCACAGATTGGTCTCCTATGGTAAACGCTACCGGTGTACCATTGGTCAAAATGCTGGATGCACCAGGCAAGTTGTCTGTTCCTTCTGGTGGCAGGTAAGCAACAAAGGCCCCGGACATCCCAGTTTCGACAAACACTACTGTGTCTGGAGGACATACAATGTCAGGTGCTATGTCGTCGACAACTTCAACGGAAAAGGAACATACGGCACTTAGCCCGCCGGAGTCAACTACTTGATACGATTCGACGGTAGTTCCCACTGGAAACAGCCCGCCTGGGCCAATCCCGGCAATCTGTTGGGTTGTTGCTCCCGGCATGTTGTCTGTGCCTACCGGAGGTGTATAGTTGACAGTAGCACCTGCAAGGCCCAATTCAATGGGTACAATGATGTCCGGAGGGCAGATGATCGAAGGAGCTGAGTCGGCCAACACAGTAACTACAAAAGAGCAGGTATCGGTCCTGCGGTTTGCGTCGCTAACCAGGTAGGATTCTGTATGACTGCCGATCGGGAAGAATTGGGCAACACCAATTGACCTGTACACCGCCGTGTTGTCGCCATACGTGCTGGTACTGATGACATCAAGCAGTCCGTTTGAACTCAAGTCGGACAAGTGAATGTCTTTAACGTTGATCGGAACGTTGTTGATCACTTGGGCGGTGTCAAACGAGCCAGCACCCAAATTGCGATACCAAACAATATCGTTTTCAAGAGTATTGATGCTTACAACATCGGACCACCCATCGCGATCCAAATCGGCTACAGCAATGTCCTCCGGCCGACCGGCCGTGGTACTGACTATGTTCGGCCCGGCAAATGCCCCTGCGCCCAGATTCTGATACCAATGTATGTTGTCGGAATAGGTTTCATTGGTTATCAAGTCCTGGCGGCCATCATTGTCCAAATCAGCAGCATGCACGGTATAGGCGTAGCCTAACCCACTGCCTACATGACGCAGACTGTCAAACGATCCGCCACCCATATTTTCCAACCAGTATACCCCATTTGCGATTTCGCTCGTAACAACCAGATCCAGGTCTTGATCGTTATCCGCATCTAAGGCCAAGATGTGTCCCGGATGGAGCGTTCCTGTGTTGATTTCGCGCTGAACGCCAAATCCTGAGATGCCTTCGTTTGGATACCAGGCCAGTGTTCCGTCGTTAACGTCTATGGCAACCACATCCAACATACCATTGTTGTCCATGTCCGCCGCAATGGTTTTATAGCTGGTGATGTCGTCAGCGACAACGTGGTCGGGGCCAAAGCTGCCCGTACCATCATTGCTGAACCAAGAGATGGTTTCATCATCAAAGCTGGCCACCACATCGGTGTCTCCATCGTTGTCCATATCGGACAGGGCCACACTCCAGGGTTTTGTCGAAGCGTCGAAGATCAGTTTGGGTGTTCCGTACGTGCTATCGCCTGCATTTTCCAGCCAATAGATTCGATTTTCCGTCCAACTGCTCACCACAATATCCTGATCGCCATCGCCATCAAGGTCACCACCCAGAGGTGATCGGGGATCAACAATTGTGGAGTTTATGATGTCTCGGTCTTGGAACTGGACATCCCGACCCACACCTGACAGGTATGTCGTAATTGCTCCAGGTGCGTTGTCTGTGCCGATCGGGAAGGGAATGCTCAGACTATCGCCACCATTGCTATACGCTACCAGTGTCGCAGTGTCCGAAGGGCAAACTATGCTGGGTGCTGGATCTACATATACCGTGATGTCAAATGAACAGGTATCGCTTAGCCCGGAGATATCGGTTACCGCGTATACTTCCGTGCTGGTCCCCAGGGGGAATATGCTTCCGGGACCCAGGCCGGCAACCAGTTCGGTAGTAACGATAGGCTGATTGTCCATACCTATTGGAGGCGCATACGGAACATGAATCCCTCCGGTATCCATGCCGACAGGAATCAACAAGTCTTCCGGGCAAAGTATCTCTGGTGGGATATTATCCAATACCGTAATGGTGAAGGAGCACGTGTCGGTCATCCCAGCTGCATCGGTCGCCAGATAGGTCTCCGTGTTAACGCCTGGGGCGAAAAACCCACCCGCTATCCGGTTTTTGTACCAGACAATTTCGTCACCAGCCAGACTGGCACTCAAGATGTCCGGATGTCCATCGCCATTCAGGTCACCGGCTGCAACGTTTCGAATGTTGTCGGCATCCGTGGAGATGATTTCCTCCGGGCCAAATCCTCCATTTCCGTCGTTCTTGTACCAGGCAACCTTGTCATCTGCTCGACTTGCACTGATCACGTCTACATGCCCATCGCTGTTTAGGTCTGCTGCGAAGACATCCCAGGCTTGGTCGGCAGTTGTGCTGATCACATTTTGGGCTCCGAATGCACCGTTGCCATCGTTCTCGTACCAAGCAATCTTGTCATCAAGTTCGCTTGCGCTGAGTACATCCAAATCACCGTCAAGATCCAGGTCAGTGGCAAAGACAGATTGCACGCCATTCGCGGCGGTGCTAATCAGCTGCTGAGCTCCGAAAGTCCCGCTGCCAATGTTTTCGTACCAGGCCACTTTGTCGTCGGCCTCGCTTGCACTGATAATGTCCGGGTCTCCATCCCCATCCAGGTCGGCTGTTGAAACACAACGTGCTCCATTCGCACTGGTCGAAATGACTTGTTGCGCACCAAAACTTCCTCCCCCCAGGTTTTCATACCACGCAATCTTGTCATCCAGTTCGCTTGCGCCAACCACATCCAGGTCACCATCCCCGTCAAAATCCGCGGCAACTGCACTGAAGGGGCTGTTGACCGCAGTACTGATGATTTGCTGAGGGCCAAACGCTCCGCCACCATTGTTCTTGTACCATGCAATTTTATCGTCCAGAGAACTGGTGGCCAAGACGTCAAGAGCACCATCTCCATCAAGATCGCAGGTAATGGCACTTCGGGCACCATTCTGCGCCGTAGAAATGGATTGGACGGGTCCGAAATGGCCATCTCCTGTGTTCGCATGCCATGCAATCTGATGGGCAAAAAATCCAGCCCACAACACATCCATATCGCCATCACCATCCATATCTGCCGTATGCACATATGTCGCACCATCGGCGGTTCCATTGATTAGAAACAACGAATCGAAACTGGCTTCCAGGCCAACACCGGATAAGAGCGATGTCTGGACTCCAGGGAGATCGTCGATGCCTACCGGTGGAATGTATACGACCTGTGCTCCACCCGAACCAGTATCAACATCTACGGTTATATCGGAAGGGCAACTGATGCTGGGAGCTTCATCGTTTTGCAATTCAACTGTGAACGAACAGGTATCGGTTAACCCTTGAGCGTCAGTGGCAAGGTATTGGACCAAAGTTGTTCCGACAGGAAAAAAGCCACCACTTTCGATGCCTGAAAGAAACGTTACGGAAACACTGTCGAGATTGTCCGTTGCCACTGGTGCATCATAATACACGGTATCGCCGGCAGCATCACTGGCGATGATCTCGAATACAGCATCCGGACAAATGATGCTTGGTGGTGAAGTGTCAATGACATCAATGGTAAAGGAGCAGGTATCGGAGTTTCCAAGAGCATCTACCGCGACATAAACTTCAGTTGTTGTACCTGTCGGATAGAAGTTTGCCTCAAAATTGCTGCGATACCAAGCAACTCTGTCGTCGGTATAGCTGACACTGAGAAGATCGGGCTTTTGGTCTCCGTCAATATCCGCAGAAAAGGCATGGGTCAGGCCAGGCGCAGTAATGGCAACCACCTGTTGTGCTCCAAAGACCCCTCCGCCCAGGTTCACGTAGTACGCAAGCTTGCGGTCCGATTGGCTTGCACTGATAATATCGTTATCTCCGTCCCCGTCCAAATCCACAGCTTCGACGCTGACGGCAAACTCGGTCTCTGCAGTGATGATTTGTGCCGGTCCGAATGCCCCGGATCCCAGGTTCTCAAACCATTCAAGCCGGTCATTGCCTCGACTTGCGGCCATTACATCCAACCGGCCGTCTCCGTTCAAATCAGCAGCAGAAACATCCTGAGCGCGGAAAACCGAGCTGCTAATGACATGTTGAGAACTGAAGTTTCCACTTCCCAGATTTTCATACCAGGCAATCTTGTCGTCAAAGTCACTAGCGCTCAAGGCATCCAGGTCTCCATCTCCATCAAGGTCTGCGGCATAGACAGCTTTCGCCTCATCCACATTTGTGCTGATTACGTTTTCGGTACTGAAGACACCGCCACCTTGATTTTCGTACCAAACGATCTTGTCGTTACTGGAGCTTGCAACAAGAACATCATTGTCATAGTCCGAATCCAGGTCAGCAAGGAATAGGGACTCCGGCTTGATTCCTGTATTGCTTATAAGGATTTTCGGCCCAAAGGTGCCACCACCTAGATTCGGGTACCAAGCAAGTCTGGAATCGATTTGGCTGATGCTGACAACATCAAGATCTCCGTCGTTGTCCAGGTCCCCAGCGCCTACACCAATGGTGCCGGAGTGCGCTGTGCTGATAATGTGTTGAGGGCCGAATGCTCCTCCGCCCGTGTTCTCATACCATGCGATTGTATTGTCTATTGCGCTTGCACTGATTGCATCCAAATCGCCATCGCCATCCAAGTCTGCAGCCACAGCATCAATGGCGCCATTGGCCGATGAGGTTATGGAAATGGCATCGTCGAAAACTAACTGCTGGCCAATGCCTGACGTAAGAAACGTTCGGACCTCTGGCAGGTTGTCGATTCCTGCCGGAGGAGTATAGGCGAAAAACACCCCATTGGTGTCCGACGCCGCAGGGACCACGGTATCGATTGGGCACAATATTTCCGGGGGCATGGATGATGCCACCGTAACGCCGAATGAGCAGGTGTCTGTATTGCCCGCTTGGTCCACCACTACATAGCGTTCAATGGTGGTGCCTATCGGAAACGTTGAACCAGGACCTAAACCGGAAATGCGCATGGTAGTGGCTCCGGGAAGATCGTCTGTTCCATAAGGCAGCAAATAGCTTACGTCAATTCCGCTGGATCCAAAAGGCGCTTCAACCATTATGTCCGAAGGGCAGGTAACCATGGGTGCTTCCCCATCTGTCACTACAACCACATCAAATGAACAGGTGTCTGTGAGGCCGGCGGCGTCGGTGGCCATGTATGTTTCTGTACTGTTGCCCAAAGGGAACAGACCGCCGGAACCAATACCATTGGCCAAGGCGATTGTGGCTCCGGATTGGTTGTCTTCTACTGTAGGGAGGCCATAGGTTACCACAGTGGAACTCAAGCTGGAATTAATGCCTACCAGTATTTCCACAGGACAAACGGCCGTGGGTGGTTCGTTGTCCAGTACAGTCACCGAAATGGAACAGGAGTCGGAATTCCCTGCAGCATCCGTGGACACGTACGTATCTATAGTTGTTCCAATGGGAAAAGCTTTTCCGATTTTGGTATTGGTGTGATAATCGATAATGTACGTGGCAGCAACAAGATCCGGATATGCATCATGGTTCAGGAATCCAGCGTGCACTCCTCGAGCACCGTATTCAAAAGCACCAGTGCTTTGACCTTGCACAAAAACACCACCACCCAGGTTTTCGAACCAAACGGTTTTGCTGCTGACGCCCCCGATCAAGACATCCACATCGCCGTCGCTGTCGAGGTCCATCGTGAACACGCCAGCAGCACCATTCCGGGTTACGATCAGTTGGGCCATACTGAAACTGCCACCACCCAGATTTTCAAACCATAACACGCGCCCATCGTTGAAGCTCGCGCTGATGACATCTACATCTCCATCTCCATCCATGTCGTTTGCGTGCACGCTTCGTGCCCCATCCGCATCTGCAGCCAAAACGTTTTGAGGACCAAACGTGCCACCACCCAGATTTTCATACCAGGCGACTTTATCGTCGTCTTCACTGGCACTGATCACGTCGTTGTCCCCATCGTTGTCCAAATCGGCTGCAAAGACGCTTTGGGCACCTCCAGCCGACGAGGAAATGATCTGACCAGAGCCAAAAGCGCCGCCACCAAGGTTTTCGAACCAAGCAATTCGGTTGTCATTTTCGCTTGCGCTGAGTACATCAGGGTCGCCATCTCCGTCCAGATCAATAGCAAACACTCCACTGGCACCATTGGTGGAGGTTGTGATTACCTGTTTGGGTCCGGTATCTCCTCCACCCAGGTTTTCGTACCAAGCGATCATGTCATCGTTTTCGCTTGCGCTGAGTACATCAGGATCGCCATCATCGTCCAGATCAATGGCAAAAACACACTTTGCACCATTGGTAACTCCGATGACAAACTGGGTAGAAAAAAAGGAGTCACCATCGTAGTCGTACCAGGCAATCTTGCCGTCACCTGAACTGGCGCTCAAAACGTCGCCATCTCCGTCACCATCCATGTCGGCTATAAATACACTTTCGGGTGTGCTTGCCAGAGGTGTAATGCCAAACCATGGAGAAAAATAGGTCGTCTGGCCAATGCCTGAGGCCAAAATGGTTTGAACTCCTGGTTGGTCGTCAATTCCAACAGGGACGCTATAGGTGACGGTGCCGGTGGAGTCACCCGGATCGTTATATGCAACCGTATCCCCAGGGCATGTAATGTTCGGCGGAATTGAATCCGTTTGACCTTGGGCGGGCACACTCCAGATGAGCATAGCAAGGACCAATATGGTTGCATTGAATTCCTGTGCTACGCATCTGACTGCACGAAACACTGAGTCGGCCTGTGAAAAATGTGCTACGGAAAAGCCACGAAGATTGAATGCCTTAGATGATTCGGACACGCGAAAGGGAGTTAGAGAAGGTGGTGAAAACGTATATCCGGATTGGGTTTCCCCTAATCATCAGTAAGGTACCCCGATGTGCGAAGGCATCAAAGCTGGCGTTAGCATAAACGTGCAGTGGCGCAAGGGTATGAATTGTCCTGCGTCGGACTAAGTTCAGTGCTTGTTTTGTGGCTATCCCTCTGCCGATGCACGTGGTGCCGTATTTGGCTCAGCATCGCGTAGTCCTTTATGGACTGCCCTCATCGTGGATGCATCCTAAGCAGGGGACGGCTTAATCCCACACCTTCAAACCTTCGGTGCAGTTGCGGCAGATGTCGATTTCGGAGCGGCTTTTGAGCACGCTGCGGCGGAAGCGGTCGTAGGGCTCGGAGCGCCAGATGTCGTGGAAGGAGGTAGTGGACAGGTCGCCGAGGCGGTAGCTGGCGTCTTTGTCGAAGCAGCAGGGGACCACCTGGCCGTCCCAGGTGACCACGCAGGAGTGCCAGAGTTTCCAGCAGTGGTTGAGGAGCTTGTTTTTGATGCTCCATTTTCCGTCGGGGCCTTCGCGGTAACGCGCATAACGGTCCTGCGTGGGAATAAGGTCGGACCCGTTTTCGTAGTCGTAGATCTGGGCGGTTTTCAGCCGCACTTCGTCCACGCCGATGTCTGCTCCGATGCGGTGGACTTCTTCGATTTGATGTTCGTTGGGGCGGACCACCAAAAATTGAAAAATGACGTGGGGCGTACGCGATTTCAATTTGCGTTTCCACGCGATCACGTTGCGCGTGCCTTCAAGCACTTTTTCGAGTTTCCCACCGACCCGGTACTGCTGGTAGGTTTCCTGGTCGGTACCGTCGATGGAAACGATCAGGCGATCCAGTCCGCTTTCGACCGTCTTGCGGGCGTTTTCATCATGCAGGTAATGCGCATTGGTGCTGGTGGCCGTGTAGATGCCCTTGCCCGATGCATAGGAAGCCATGTCCAGAAAAGCCGGATTCAAATACGGCTCGCCCTGGAAATAAAACATCAAATACATCAGGTCCCCGGCCAGCTCGTCGATGACCCCCTCGAAAAAATCCGGCTTCAACATGCCGGTGGGGCGCGTAAACGCGCGAAGACCGCTGGGACATTCGGGGCAGCGCAGGTTGCAGGCCGTGGTCGGCTCGAAACTCAACGAAAAGGGAAGGCCCCAAACGGTGGGGCGTTTGGTGGCGCGGGAGGCGTAGTACCCGGCCAGGACGCGGGAAGCGTTCGCCAGCCGGCGGGCCGTCAGTTTCCGGGCAATCAGCGGCCGTTCGCTGGACCAGAGCTTGTCGTAGTCGGTGATGGCCATGCAGGGGGACAGGCAACCGCACCATGGGGCACAGCGCCGGTCAGCTTTCGCTGCGGAACTGCTCCAGGAACAGGGCGTCGTTTTCGGTGAACAGGCGGATGTCGTCGATGCGGTAGACCAGCATGGCGATGCGTTCGATGCCCATGCCAAAAGCAAATCCGGTGTAGCGTTCGGCGTCCACGCCGCAGTTTTCAAACACGTCCGGGTCCACCATGCCGCAGCCCATAATTTCCACCCAGCCGGTGTGCTTGCAGACCGAGCAGCCCTTGCCGGAACAGATCAGGCAGGTGACGTCAACTTCGGCCGAAGGCTCCGTGAAGGGGAAATAAGAGGGGCGCAGGCGGGTTTCGGTGTCTTCGCCAAACATGGTTTTGGCGAAATAATCGATGGTCTGCTTGAGGTCGGCAAAGGACACGTTTTCATCCACATAGAGGCCTTCCACCTGGTGGAAGACGCAGTGTGCGCGGGCGGAAATGGTCTCGTTGCGGTAGGTGCGGCCCGGAGCGATGATGCGGATGGGCGGCTTGCGCGATTCCATGACCCGCGCCTGCACCGGCGAGGTGTGGGTGCGCAGGACCCGGTCCGGGTGTCCGGCGATGTAAAAGGTGTCCTGCATGTCGCGCGCCGGGTGGTGCTCCGGCGTGCCCATGGCGGTGAAGTTGTGCCAGTCGTCTTCGATTTCCGGGCCTTCCTCCACCGCAAATCCGATGCGGGCAAAAGCCTCCACAATGCGCTGGCGGATGATGTTGATCGGGTGCCGGGAGCCGACGCGCGGGGCGGCGGGCGGCAGGCTGAGGTCCACATCCGGACCTGCACTGGCCTCCTGTTGCACCAGCCCGGTCTTCGCTTCTTCGAAGCGCTTTTCCGCACTTTGTTTGACGGCATTCACGCGTTGGCCGAAGGCTTTGCGCTCCGGGCCGGGTACGTCCTTCATGCGCCCCATCAGGCCCTTGACCAGGCCCTTGCTGCCAATGAAGCGGATGCGGAAGGCCTCCAGGGCATCGGCGCTGTCGATGGCATAGGCTTCGATGTCGGCCTGCAGGGCATCGGCGGCTGCCAATGCGTCGTCGAGGCCGGAGCCTGTAGCGCCGGAGGCTTGATCTGCGGTCGGGGAACTTTGGGGGTCTTTGGAGGACATCGCTGGAAAACGGGCAGTGTACGGATGGGACTGGACCCTCGACGGGCCGGCATCCCGCAAAGCTACGGTCCTGCCCACGGCTTGCCATGTCCGCCTGCCTTCTTGCCGCGTTGCGGCGAACGCGCGCTGCGGCACGGCGAGGTTAACTTGCAGGCATGCGTTTCTGTCCATTGAACCGGACCTTGCCGCGGGCTGTGGCGGCCAGTCGGATTGCGCTTCGCGCGAAGCGCGGCACCGGGCTTTTTTGCGCCCTGCTGTTGGCCTGTAGTGCCGGGAAAGCCCAGCACCACCACCACGACAGCCATGAGGGCCATGAGCATCACGATCACCAACAGCACCACGAGCCTGCCGAGCCGGTGCAGGAGACCCCGGCGCACGTGCACGGCATGCACCACGGGCATGAAGCTGGCGCGGATGGCTACCGCATGCTGCACCACTGGAGTTTTCGCCCGGCGGATGCCGAGGCGGCGTGGGGGCATTCAGAGGTGCCCAACAACGTGCACCTGGACTTGGTGCGGCTGGGCGCCATTCCGCATCCCTGGATCAAGACCAACATCGACTCGGTGCAATGGGTGCACCAGCGCGATTGGATTTATACCCACGAGCTGGAGCTGACGGAAGCAGACCTCAACAGCGGGCATCCGGAACTCGTTTTTGAGGGGCTGGACACCTATGCGGAGGTCTTGATCAACGGCAAACCCATGCTGCAGGCCGACAATGCGTTCCGAAACTGGCGCATTGAAAATGCCGGTGACATGCTGCGGCCGGGCAAAAATCAAATCGAGGTGCATTTTAAAGCACCGAACCGCATCGAAACGCGCATCCAGGAACGCACGCGCATCAATTGGCCGGGTGGCGACCGCGTGCTGACGCGCAAGCCCGCCTACCACGACGGCTGGGATTGGGCGCCCAAGCTGCGGACCATGGGCATTTGGCGCAATGCCTATTTCCACAACTGGAACACCGCCCGTCTGCTGGACGTGGCGCTGCGGCTGGATTCACTGAGCCTCCACGAACCGGACCCGCGTTCCGGCGTTAGCGCCTCCCGGCGAATGGTCCGCTCAGCCGAAGGCTGGACCGGCCCGCCTTTTGATCCCGACACGGCCTGGATGACGCTGGCCGTGGAGTTTGAGGCCGACACAGAGCAGGACCTGCTGCTGCAGCTCGGTGATGAATTTCCAGAACTGGAATGGACGGTCCGTTCCAAAAATGGACGGCAGCGCGTTGAACGGACGCTGGCCGTGCCTGCGCCCAAATTGTGGTGGACCTGGGACCTCTTGCATGCATCGCAGGATCCGCACCTCTACCGTGCGGCTGTCCTGTTGCAAACGGCCGAGGGAGATCTGCTCGACCAGCGCCGCTTCCACACCGGTTTGCGCATCATCGACCTGGACACCTCCCGTCAAGGGCCCGATACCGCCCGATTTGCGTTTCGGCTCAACGGGGTGGAGCTGTTCGCCCGCGGGGCGAACTGGGTTCCGACCAGCACCTTTTTGTACGGCTACCTGCCGGATTATGCCCGCCTGCTCAACGATGCGCGGACCAGCAACCTGAACATGCTGCGCGTCTGGGGCGGGGGCGTGTACGAATGGGACGCCTTCTACGAAACCTGCGACCGACTGGGCATCCTGGTCTGGCAGGACGCCATGTTTGCCTGCGGCATGGTGCCCGGTGAAAACACCCGCTACCCGCAGTTCACCCAGAACGTGGAACGCGAAATCCGGGAACAAGCCCGACGCCTGCGGCGACATCCGAGCTTGGCGCTGTGGTGCGGCAACAACGAAATTGCCGAAGGCTGGGAGCGCTGGGGTTGGCAGAACGGGCGGTCCAAAAAGGAACGCGAGCGTCTGGAAGCGGACTATGCTTTTCTTTTTGAACAGGGCATTCCGGAATGGATTGCCGAGGAAGATCCCTACACGCCGTACTGGCCGTCTTCGCCGGAATACGGCAGGGCGGATCCGCGTGCCTATACCACGGGCGATGCGCACGACTGGTGGGTATGGCACGATGGCCGGCCCTTCAAAAGCCTCGAATACCGCCTGCCGCGTTTCATGAGCGAATTCGGTTTTCAGGCGTATCCGGATTTGCGCACCATTGCGGCATGGCGCGGCGGCTACCCGGCGCTGTTTGATTCCACGGACGCTTTTTTGAAAACGCACCAAAAGCATCCGCGCGGTGCCACGCAGATCCACCGCTTTTTGCAGCGTGAACTTGGCGAGGCCCTGCCCGATTCCTTTGCGCAATACGTCTACCTCAGCCAGTGGCTGCAGGGCGAAGGCATGGCGCGAGCCGTCGCCGCGCAGCGGCGAAACCGGCCCTGGACCATGGGCAGTTTGTATTGGCAATTCAACGACGTTTGGCCGGCCGTTTCCTGGTCGGGCATCGATGTGGACGGCCGCTGGAAGGCCATGCAGTACCGCCTGCAGCGCGCCTACGCGGCCATCGCGCCAAGCCTCTGGGTGGACAGCGTGGTCGTGGATGGGCAGGCGCAGGAGCGCTGGGGACTGGCCCTGATCAACGACACCCGCTTGCCGGAAAATGTGGTGTGGACCGTCAAAGCCCTGACCGCCTCCGGCGAAAACCTTTACGAAGCGGCCGGTTACAGCCCCCTGAAGCCCGGCCGTGTGGACACCGTCTGGAAGGCCGAAACGCAAAAATTGGAAGCGCTCCAGCGCGACGACGTGCTGCTCCACACCGAAGTGCGCCGCATGGGCGAAGCCCTGGGCCAGGACACCCGCATGCTGTGCAGCCCTTGCAACTGGCCGCTGGCCGAAAGCGGATTGACCTACCGCATCGAACACGAAGCCGGCGGATGGCCGGTGGTGCTGGTTCGCGTGGAACATCCCGCCATCGGCGTTTGGTTGCATTCGCCCTATGAAGGGCGCTTTTCCGAAAATGGATTTGACCTGATGCCGGGCCGCGAAATGCGGGTGGAATTCAAAGCGCCCTTCGGGCGAAAACCCGGCTGGAACGTGGAGGTCCCCGATCCGAAGCGGTTTGCAGAAAGCCTGCGCATCTTCACCCTCGGTGATGTACTGGAGGGACCGCGGAGCCGGGCGATGCTTGACGATGAATAAATGGCCCTGGTCCGCTATGGTAGAACGAATGTTCCAAAATAAGGCCGGGTTTCGGTGTCCGATTCGCCGTTTGTTCACCACGAGCATGGCCGGTGCTGTGCTGCTCGGTTTGAGCGCCTGCCAAATGGATGCGCACCAACCCGGGCAAGCAGATGCAGAGGAAACCGATCCCTACACACTGGTTGACCCCTTCATTGGTACCGGTGGCCATGGCCATACCCACCCTGCGGCTACGCTGCCTTTTGGCATGATCCAGGCCGGACCGGATACGCGGCTGGAAGGCTGGGACGGCTGCTCGGGCTACCACTACGACGACGACACCATTTACGGCTTCAGCCAAACGCATTTGAGCGGCACGGGCGTCAGCGACTACGGCGACATCCTGCTCATGCCTTTTGATGCCGCAGCGGACATCCCCACTACGGCGGCATATCCGTTTCGTCAGGGCTTTGCCCACGCGGACGAGTCGGCAGCGCCCGGGCACTATGCCGTTCGGCTGGCCAATGGCATGGAAGTGGACATTGCTGCAGGCCTGCGCAGCGCCAGCTACCGCATTGTTTTTCCCGCCGGCGTGCAGCCGGCCCTGTGGGTGGACCTGGCGCACCGCGACAAAGTGGTCGGGTACGGCCTGGAGCTTCACGACGATTCGGTGCTGTCCGGGTTTCGCATTTCGGATGCCTGGGCCGAAGGGCAGCATTGCCATTTCTGGTTGCAGACCGATCGATCGGTCCAAAACGTCCAGGAACAAGGCGGTTCCGTGAAGCAACCCACAACGGCAACCACCACGTTTTCGGGCCAACGCTTGGGCTTGCGCTTCGCGCGAAGCGCAAAAGCAGAGCAACCCGACACGCTGCATTTCCGCATTGCCATCAGCGCCGTGGACGGAAAGGGGGCGCAGCAAAACCTGCAAGCCGAGGCGTTGGGCAGCCACACGGCGTATCGGGCCGCAGCCGAAGCAGAGTGGCGTGAAGCGCTCGAAAAAGTGCAGGTCTATGGCGGCACAGAAGCCCAGCGGCGGGCCTTTTATACCGCACACTACCACGCCCTGCTGGCGCCCAACCGCTTCGACGATGCGGACGGACGCTACCGCGGTATGGACCATGGCATTTACGATGCACGGCGTGCAGATGGACCTGGGGAAGTGTACACGGTTTTTTCGCTTTGGGATACCTACCGCGCGGCACATCCCTGGTACAGCCTGGTGCACCCGAAGCGCAATGCGGCCTTTGTGCAGAGCCTGCTGGACGATTACAAAACCGGCGGGGTGCTGCCCATTTGGAAACTCTCCGACCATTACACCGGCTGCATGATCGGCTACCACGCCGTGCCGGTCATCGTGGATGCCTGGGCCAAAGGCCAACTGCCTTCGGCCGAAGACCAGGATCTGGCCCTGGAAGCCATGGTGCACAGTGCAGAGCTGCCCCGACTTGGTTTGCCGGCCTACATGGAACACGGCTACATCCCTGCGGACCAGGAAGCCGAGTCGGTGTCCAAGACGCTGGAGTATGCGTATGATGACGCGTGCATCGCCTACATGGCGGCGCGGCTTTTCATGGAGCGCCAAGGGGCTTTTGATGGGTTGATCAACGGGGCTTCAATGGAGGTGACCGATGCATCCATGTACGATCTGTCCCGGCGTTTTGCCCGAAGAGCAGGAGCTTACAGGCACCTTTACGATCCAACGTCAGGCTTTTTCCGCGCACGCCGCAACGGCGGCTTTGTGGAACCTTTTGACCCGGCCGAAGTCAATTTGCATTTCACCGAAGCCAATGCCTGGCATTATGCTTTTGCCGCGGTGCAGGACCTGGAAGGATTTGCGGCTTTGAGCGGCGGCCGGGAGGCTTTGCTCGAACGCCTCGATGCCTGCTTCAGCGCGGCTTCTGCAACCAGCGGCCGCGAGCAAGCCGACATCACCGGGCTGATCGGTCAATACGCACACGGCAACGAGCCTTCACACCATGTGGCCTACCTCTATGCCTTGTTGGGCCAACCCTGGAAAACGCAAAAGCGGGTTCGGCAGATTTGTTCGGATTTGTATTCCGACCAGCCGGACGGGTATTGCGGCAACGAGGATTGCGGGCAAATGAGTGCGTGGTATTTGTTTTCGGCCGCAGGCTTTTATCCGGTGCGTCCGGGAATGCCCACCTATACCCTGGGTAGTCCTTTGTTTGATTCGGTTCATTTTCATTTTGGAGAAGGCCGGACACTGGCGGTGGTGGCCAGGGGCAATGCACCGGACAAACCCTACATCCAATCCGTGCAGCTCCACGGCCAGCCCATGGACCAGGCCGTTTTGCATCATGCCGATCTGACCAAGGGCGGGCGCCTGGTGTTGCAGATGGGGGCCAAGCCAAAGCGTGCATGGGCCGCCACACCACCGGCTCATGTCCAATTGGTCAACACAGAACCCGTTTTGCCCGCGCCGTTTGCCTCACCCGCTCCACGCAGTTTTACGGAGCCGTATGACGTGGAACTACACAGTGCCGAGGCTGGCGGCAGCATCGAGTGGCAAGCCCTTGCCAAACAGGACCAGCCGGACGCAGAAGCCTGGAAGCCCTATGGGTCCAAGCCACTTCGGATGGAAGAAACTCAGCGCATCGCGTTTCGTGCGGTAGCGCCTGCCGGCGAAACCTCCCCGGCGCGCATAAGTCCCGTGGTGTATGCCCATTTCAAAAAGCGCGATGAGACCTTCCAATTGGACCTGGCATCCACCTTTGCCCCGCAGTACGCCGCCGGTGGCGAAGCGGCCTTGATCGACGGCATCCCCGGCGGTGCGGACTGGCGCACCGGCGACTGGCAGGGCTACGAAGGCCAGCACCTCACGGCCACCTTGGATTTGGGCCAGGCCTGGTCCCTGGATTCGGTTGGCCTCGATTTTCTGCAGGACGAGAATGCGTGGATTTTTTATCCGGAGTCTGTTGCGTTTGAAGTTTCGCCGGAAGGCGAAAACTGGACCCAGCTGGGCATGGCGCGTGCACCCGTGGATTGGCAGGCCGAGGGCGTGCGCAGGCACCGTTTTGCCGCGGCAGAAGTGCATGATTTTGCCCCACCCATCCGCTACATCCGCATCAGCGCACAAAGCCTGAAACAATGCCCGGCCGGACACAAAGGTGCCGGAAACCCCTGCTGGATTTTTGCCGATGAGGTCCGGGTGTTTGGCGGGCCCGTCAGCCCGTCGGACCCGTGATGGGGTGCAGCAGAGTCGCCTTGCCGTGCGCCCAAACCGGGCCATGGCGCCCGTTGTATCTTGTGCCGTTCAACCCTTTTTCATGCGCTTTATTGATTCGCTGCGCTGCGGTGTGGCTTTGCTGATGGTCCTGGTGGCCTTCGCCTGCGTGCAGGCACAGGGCCTTCCCGGCATGCCGGATCCCGAACAGGCCAGGGCCGAATTCAAGGCCTTCGGCCAAGCCGCCGACTCGGCGCAAACGCACGCCGTCCATGCGGCTCTTGCTGCATACCGCGAGGCCTTGCTGGCCCAGGACGGCGCTGCCGCCTGGGAGGCGGTGGATGCCCATACCAGGGCGTACTATGCGGAATTGATCCAAACATGCCAAATGGGCGATTCCGCCGCCTTGGTGGACTTGTCCGTTTTGGATCTGATGACAGTTCTGGCAGCCCGTATACGTACGCCGGCAGCAGAGCTGGTGCGTTTCAACGGCCGCGACTTTTTTGTTTATGCCGTTGACGCAGGGATGATCGGCAAAGGGGGTGTTATGGGCATGGATGCCGGGATTGTGCGCACGGCAGGTGACGATGCCAGAGCGGAGGCCTTGATGCATGGCGAATCCCCCGGAATATTCCTGGACTTCCATCGGGAGGAAGGTACGTGGCGCTTTGACCTGACCAGCATTTTCGGCATCGCAGAAGCTGCATTGACCCTGCAAATCCAAAGCCAGAATCAAAGGCCGGCGGAGTTCATTTTCGAGGTGCTCGAGCTGATGACCGGAGAAAAACCCGATCCCGGCATTTGGCATCCCCTGGTGGAAAACGGCAAGCCATGAGTGCGCAAAGGCCCAAACGGTCTTCGCCGTCCAGGCGGCGCTTTTTGCACCAAGCCGGCTTGGGCGGTGCCGCCCTGGCCCTGGGCAGCGCCTGTTCGAGTGCCGCCGGGTCAAAAGCCCCTGAAGCAGCACAAACTCCGCAAAGTGCGGATTCTGGAACGTCCGGTTCAAATAAACCGGTGGTGCTGTCCACCTGGTACCATGGCCTGCCAGCGAACGATGCCGCCTGGGCACTGCTCTCAACAGGCGGCACAGCACTGGACGCTGCAGAAGCCGGTGTGCGCATCCCCGAAGCCGACCCACAAAGCAACAGCGTGGGCTATGGCGGCTTGCCGGACCGCGACGGCCATGTGACCCTGGACGCGTGCATCATGGACCACGAAGGCCATTGCGGGGGCGTGGCTTTTTTGGAAGGCTACAAGCACCCCATTTCGGTGGCGCGCAAGGTCATGGAAGAAACGCCCCATGTGCTGTTGACCGGCCAGGGTGCCGCGCAATTTGCAGCGGAAATGGGTTTTCAGCAGGAAGACCTGTTGACCCCCGAAGCCCGTGCGGACTGGCAGGAATGGCTCAGGGATGGCCACCATGCGCCGCCCGTCAACGCCCAAAACCACGACACCATTGGTCTGCTCGCTCTGGACGGCGAAGGCCGTTTGGCCGGCGCTTGCACCACCTCGGGCCTGGCCTACAAAATGCACGGCCGGGTAGGGGACAGCCCTTTGATCGGGGCCGGCCTCTATGTGGATGGCGCGGTCGGCGGAGCCACCGCCACGGGCATGGGTGAGATGGTCATCAAGGTATGCGGCAGCTTTCTGGTGGTGGAACTCATGCGCCAGGGCGCCAGTCCGCAGGAAGCCTGCGAAGCCGCCGTACGGCGGATTGCCGAGCGCCAGGACCTCGAAGACCGTCAGGTGGGCTTTCTGGCGCTTGACCGGCAGGGCCGGACGGGTGCCTTCGCCATCCGTGGCGGCTTCAATTATGCCTTGACCCACGAAGGGCAGCACGGCATGCAGGATGCGGCGTCGCTGGTGCCCTGATCTGCATTGCTGCAACAGAACCACTCCAATTTCCATGAACGCAACCGCCACTCCTGCAGGCAGCTCCACCAGCCGCCGTTTCGGTTTTGTCCTTTTGGTGCAGCTCTTTTTCCTGTGGGGCTTCATGACGGCCCTCAACGACATCTTGCTGCCCTACTTGAAGGGCTTGTTTGATTTGAGTTTCCTGGAGGCGAGCCTGGTGCAGTTTTGTTTTTTTGCGGCCTACGGCATCATGGGCATTCCTTCGGGATTGTTGCTTGAAAAGCTCGGGCACCAAAAAGGCATTGTGGTAGCGCTGGGGACCATGGCCCTGGGCTGCTTGTTGTTCCTTCCCGCTGCACGCCTATTGAGCTATCCGCTTTTTTTGTTTGCGCTGTTTGTTTTGGCCAGCGGCATTGTGGTGCTGCAGACGGCTGCCAATCCCTTTGTGACCCTGTTGGGAACGCCGGAAACTGCAGCCAGCCGCCTGAACCTCAGCCAGGGCTTCAATTCCCTCGGCCATACCCTGGGCCCACAGTTTGGCGCTTTCCTTTTGCTCCGTAACATCGAGGGGCTCGAAGGGACGGCTGTGGCCGAAGCCGTGCGGCAACCCTACCTGTTTCTGGCCGCTGTGCTGTTCTTGCTGTCCATCCTCTTTGTGGTGGTCAAACTGCCCACCCCGGCCGATGATCAGCCTGACGCAGATCCATCAGCTGGCGGTTCCATCTGGAAGCACGCCTCTTTCCGTTTTGGTGTGCCCGCCATTTTCCTTTACGTTGGGGCGGAAGTGGCCGTGGGAAGCTATCTGGTGGACTATTTTGGAACGGAACGTCTGGGCGGACTGCAAAAGGAGCAGGCCGGTTACCTGATTTCCTGGTACTGGGGCTCGGCCATGGTGGGCCGCTTTGTCGGTGCCGCCCTCATGCAGCGCATCAAAGCCCAGCACCTGTTGGCCTTCAACGGCGTAATGGCCATTCTGCTGCTGTTGGTTTCCATGAACACGGTAGGAGCCACCGCGCGGATTGCCGTGCTGGGTGTGGGGCTCTTCAATTCGGTCATGTTTCCTTCCATTTTCAGCCTTGCGGTTTCCGGACTGGGTGCCCAGACCCACCGTGGGTCGGGCTTTTTGATCATGGCCATCGTTGGCGGTGCCTTCTGGCCGGCCCTGCAGGGCTGGACGGTCGACCAAATCGGCCTCACGCTGTCCTTCATCGTGCCGGCCATCGGCTATGCCTACATCGCGTGGTACGGGGCCCGCGGTGCCCGGCACGCCGTGGCCTGAGGCGGTGCACCGGTGTGCTGTATACCGGTCGGGACAAGCGGTTCGCCGGTAGGCGAAAACAACACCAACCGGTGCTTAACAACCCGGCCGAAACCGCTTACGGCACGCCTGCGTAGGGATGTATACCTTCACCGCACCGTAGGTGAATCTTTTGGCGCGCCGTTTACTTGGGTGCGCTTTTTTGCCCATTGCGCGTATGGCTTCCGATTCTGAGCAAACCCCCATGGACCTTGCCGTAGGCATCGACATTGGCGGCACCAATACGGCCGTGGGCCTGGTGGACCGCAGCGGTGCCGTGCTGGCCACCCAAAGCCTGCCCACACGTTCGTATCCCGACCCCGGAGATTTTGTGCGTTCAGTGGCCAATGTGGCCAAGGCCATGCTCAAGCGCATGGAACAGCCGGCAACGCTGGTGGGCATGGGCATCGGTGCGCCCAACGGCAACCATTACAAGGGCACGGTGGAATATGCGCCGAACCTGCAATGGAAGGGGGTCGTCCCGCTGGCAGACCTGTTCCAGGAACAGATGGATGTGCCGGTGTATCTGGACAACGACGCCAACGCTGCCACCACCGGCGAACGCATTTACGGCGCGGCGCAGGGCATGACCGATTTCATCATGATCACGCTTGGTACGGGCGTGGGGTCGGGCCTGGTGGCCAACGGCAAAATGATCCGCGGGCACGACGGCTTTGCCGGAGAACTGGGCCACACCATTGTCATGCCGGAGGGCCGAACCTGCGGCTGCGGCCGCCGCGGCTGCCTGGAAACCTACGTGAGTGCCACGGGCGTCAAACGGACCATCGTTGAGCGCCTCACGGAAACAGAAGACCCGAGCATCCTGCGTGCGTTGCAGCCCGCCCGCATCACCAGCAAGGACATTTACGATGCCGCCCAGTCCGGCGACCGCGTGGCCAGGGAAGCCTTCCTGGAAACCGGGCGCATCCTCGGCCTGGCCCTGGCCAACGCCGTGGCCTACACTTCGCCGGAGGCAATTGTGATTTTTGGCGGACTGGCCAAAGCCGGCGCGCTGTTGTTCGACCCCACCATCGAGCATTTTGAAGCCAACCTGTTGGCCGTCTACAAAGGCAAGGTCCGCATCATCCCCTCCGCACTGCCGGATTTCAACGCCGCCATCCTCGGCGCCAGCGCCATGGTCTGGCGCAGGCATCCGGAATGACCGCCCTGCGGGCGAAAACCCACCCCGAGCCGGTCCGCGCTTCTGCCCATTTGCCCAACCCCCAGCGATGTCCTGTCCCCCCATCCAAGCCGACTTGCAGGGCAAAACCGTGGTGGTCACCGGAGCCAGCAGCGGCATCGGCCTGGCCGCAGCACAACAATTGGCCGGCCTCGGCGCCCTAGTGCTGCTCGTTTGCCGCAGCCGGGAGCGGGGAGAAGCCGCCCAGGCACAGGTGGCCGAAGCCGGCGCGGCAACACCGCAGCTCTTTTTGGCCGACCTGGCCGAGCCCGAAGCCGTGCGCCGCGTCTGCACCGACATCCTGCAGGCCCATCCCCGCATTGACGCCCTGCTCAACAACGCGGGCTTCATGGGCTACCCCAAGCGCACCCTGACCGAAGAGGGCATCGAGGCCACCCTGGCCACCAACCACCTCGGCTACGCGCGCATGTGCCTGGGGCTGATGCCCGCTTTGCGCGCTGCTGCTTCCGCCTCCGGCGAAGCCAGGATTGCCAACGTCTCCTCTGCCACCCACCGTATGGCATCGGCCCGGCGCAACTGGTCGGATTGGGCCTTCGCCGAAGGCTATGCCCCCATGCGGGCCTATGCGCGCTCCAAGCTGATGAACGTGGTGTTTACCCGGGAGCTGGCCCGACGCCTGCAGGGCAGCGGCATTGCCGTCAATGCGCTGCATCCGGGCATGGTGTATACCGGTGTGGCGCGTACCTGGCCACGCTGGTTCAGAATCCTGTTCGAGGTCGGACGTCCCTTCATGGCTTCGCCTGAAAAGGGCGCGCGCACGAGCGTGTATGTGGTGGCTTCGCCGGCCCTGGCCGGCAAAACGGGCGGCTTTTACGGCCGTTGCCGGGAGGAAAAGAGCGCCCATTGGAGCGGGGAGGAAGAAGCACAACGCTTGCTTTGGACAGACACCGCTCGCTGGATGGGTGTGGACGAAAACTGGACCGATACGTCGGAAATGGCCCGCTGAGCGGCCAAGGGCTCTGCAGGCCTGTGGAGGGGCCATGCCCTGAAGTATCTTGTGCAGACGTCCCGGCGCTTAGGCGTTCGGTGTATTGCGCCATGTTCCGTGCCTATTTTGATTTCCGGTTGGTGTTCGGCGTCCTACTGGGCGCCGCAATGGCGCTCTTGGGTCCGGTGCAGCTCCAGGCGCAGACGTTCCGCTTTGAACGTTTTTCGGTCAACGATGGCCTGGCCTCCAGCACGGTGTTTGACATCGCCCAGGACGGCAATGGCGTGATCTGGGTGGCCACCGAGTTGGGTCTATGCCGCTTCAACGGCTCCCGCTTTCAAAGCTTTGGCGTGTTGGACGGCCTGCCGGGCAACGCCATCTACGAATTGGACATCGATTCGCGAGACCGGGTATGGCTTTCCACGTTCAGCCACGCTGGTTATTGGCACGACCGGCGTTTCCACCGCGTTCCACTGGAAGCCGCCGGGCTGGATGGCCGGGTCAGTTCCATGGTGCCTGACCAGCAGGAACACTATTGGTTCAGCGGATCCGGAGCTATATGGCGTGCACAGGATACGGTCGTGGAAATGTTCCGCCTGGACGGCGAAAACGAAAACCAGCGGATGCGCAGCATTGGCCTCATCCAAGGCGACAGCATTTGGATGCTTTCCGGTGACCATGTGGATCGGTGGGACGGCAAGCGGCTGGAACGGATGTTTGAAACTCCTGCCTACATGTCCCGGGTGTGGATGCTGCAGGACCCACAGGGCTTAGACTACTTGGTAACCAGCATAGGCATTTGGCAACGCAGCCGGACTGCCACCGGACGGGACACCTTTGTGCAGACGCTGCCGGAGCTTTCCCGTTTTTTGACGGATTCGGTCCGGGCTTCCACCGTATTCATCGACCCGGAAGGGCATTGGTGGATCGGCACCTTTGATGCCGGGTTGTGGTATGTGGCCGCCGAAGACCTCGAGACCGGAAAGGCCAGGCAATACCTGGAAGAGGCATCGGTGCAGGTCGTCTTTCAGGACCGCGACGACAATTTGTGGATTGGCACGCAGTCGCGTGGGCTCTACCTGCTCAGTTACCGTGCCCGAAGGGTAGGCAACCTGCGCGGGAATCCGCCCGAAAGGCTGGCCGAAGCCTTCCGGAAAAGCGTACGTGGTGCGGACGGCATTTACTGGGTGGGCCGGCAGAAGCGACGCCTCAGTTGTGTGGTGGGCCTGCACCCCAATGGAGATTCGGTCGTGGTCCCCAGCGTGGGCCGGATTTTCGAGGCCAGTAGGGGGCCGGGCAACAGCGTACTGCTGGGTACCACCAAGGGCCTCTTTCAGGTGGACTGGGAAAGCGCGCAGCGCATCGGAGCCATGGAAGGGCAGCACCGCAATGTGGTAGCCGCAGCAGTTCTGGAACAATTGGCGGTGTTCCCGGTGCCTACCCGAACCCTTTGGCACGATAGCCTATCCGGGGAGACCTGGTTTTACAGCATGTCGGGCATGCACCGCCTGTGGCCGGATGGCCGGCTGGACACCCTTCGGGCGAATGCTCCTGCCCGCAACATGCTGGTCAGCGACATCACCGGGGTTGCCGGTGGTGGACGCGTGTGGTGGAGCAGCTATGGACGCGGCCTCTTCCTTTACGATGGCGATAGCCTGCAGCGGTTTGGCCTGGAACTGGGCCTGAACAGCACGAGCCTCATTGGGGTATGGCTGGACAAGCGTGGTGCGGTGTGGACCATCGGCTCCAACGGCGTGAACCGCATTGAGGGCCTGCCCGGGCCTTCGCCGAAGGTGTACAGCTTGTATGAAGACGACGGATTGGTCATGGGCGAAGTGCGCGACGGCTTCCTGCAAGACGATACGGTTTGGCTGCGCACCAACGCGGGCCTGACCTACTTCCCCGCGGACCTGATCGACCGGCAGCCGCTGTCCGAACCGGGCATTGAAATGGACCGGATCCTGATCAGCGACCGCGACACCACCATCCTGCCGGAATACGTGTTGAACTACCGGCAGAACGACCTAGAGCTCGCCTTTTCCGCAGTGGCCTTCACGGATTCCCGCCAGGTGCGCTACCATTACCGCGTGCTCGGTTTGGACGACGAGTGGCAGGTCAGCGCCTTTGGCGAAATCCGTTTGAGCAAGCTTTCGCCGGGGACCTATACGGTAGAGGTTCTGGCCATGGACGTCTATGGTATGCAGTCCCGACAGCCTTTGCGCACGGTATTCCGCATCCGCCCGGCGTGGTGGCAGCGGCCCATTGCACAGGCAGGCGGTGGTTTGTTTTTGCTTTTGATGACCGGGGGTGTGGTCAATGCTGTGGCCCGCCGTCGCGCGCGCCAGCGCGAAGACCGCCTGATTCTGGAAAAGCAATTGGCCGAAACCGAGCAAAAGGCCCTTCGGGCACAGATGAACCCGCATTTCATCTACAATGTGCTCAATTCCATCCAGCAGTTTGTGCTGCGCAACGACACGGAAGCGGCCCTGGATTACCTGGCGGAGTTTGGCGATCTCATTCGGCGGAGCTTTGAGAATTCCAAGCGCATGGCCATTCCGCTGAAAGATGAAATTGATTTTTTGCGTACCTATTTGATGCTGGAAAAGATGCGGTTCGACGAGGAGTTGGACTATCAAATCGATGTAGAAGGGTCAATTGACATCCATAAAACCTTTGTACCTTCCTTGCTGATTCAGCCCTTTGTCGAGAATTCGGTCCGGCATGGACTTCGGCATCGCGATGGGGGTGGACGCATTGAGGTTGCTTTCTACATGGAACCCCTTCCAGCAGAAGCACAGGAAGCCTTGCCGCGCCGCAACCCCACGCAAGCAAAGCCAAACCGCTACAAACGGTTCTGCCTGGTATGCCGGATTGAGGACAACGGCGTGGGCATTGATGAAGACGTGGCGCGCAGAGCCTGGATGGCGGAGGAACACCGGGCTACGGGTATGGCCATTACGCGCAACCGCCTGGAATTATTCAACCGGGTAAGCGCCGTTCGTGTGGGGATGGAGGTGACCAACCTCCAGCAGGAAGGGAGAATGGGCACCCGGGTCGTATTGACAATTCCAATTTTGGAAGAAGAACAAACGCGGGCGACCGATGCCAACAAGCCAGACCATCCGCTCGGTGATCGTCGAAGACGAGCGCAAGAGCCGGGATTTTCTTCGTGAACTGCTGCAGCGCTATTGTCCGGACGTCGAAGTGATCGGCGAGGCAGACAGTGTGGATGCCGCCGAACCACTGATTCGGGACGTAGCCCCTGACCTCGTCTTCTTGGACGTGGAGATGCCGGGCAACGACGGGTTCAGTTTGCTGGAGCGCATGGACCCCATCGATTTTGATGTGGTGTTTGTCACGGCCTTTGACCAATACGCGGTCAAGGCTTTTGAGTATTCCGCGGCCGATTATGTGCTCAAGCCAGTGCGCGTGGCCAAACTCAAGGCCGCCGTGCAGAAGGTCCGCAACCGCAACGGGCGCCCGGCACCGAGCATGCAGCTGGAGGCCCTTCGGGCGAACACGGGTCCCGAGCCGCGGCGCATCGTCCTGCCCACGCAGGAAGGCTACCAGTTCCTGGAATTAGCCGACATTGTGCGCTGCTCCGCCGACAGCAACTATACCTATTTCCACCTCAAAAATGCCCAGCCGGTCCTGGTGTCCAAGACCTTGAAACATGTGGAGGAGTTGCTCGGCGACCGCGATTTTTTCCGCATTCACCAAAGCCACCTTATCAACCTGCAGCACCTGCACAAATACCTGCGCGGCAAAGGCGGAGGCCAGGTGGAAATGGCCGATGGTGCTTTGCTGGACGTGAGTGTTCGCCGGAAAACGGCGCTGCTGGACCGGATCCGGCAAATGGGGTGAGCCTGTTTGCCCTGTTTGTGGCGTTGATGGTAGATATACTGATTTGAAACAGCTTTTTCGATGAAAACACGCTTAAAGGGGCGGTGGTCTTTTCCATGGTTTTTTGTTTTTCTGTTTGTCGCCTTTTGCAGTGCATGCGGTGACAAGCTGGAACTGGAGGGCCCCACGTCTATGCAGCGCTTCACGGTAAACTCCGATTCAGTCGGAGATGCGTTTGATGTGCAGCTCTTTCGCCAGGATGCCCTGATTTCCATTCCCACAGTTCCGGCCATCATTCTCCTGGACGGCGGATGGTATTACGACGATGTTGTGCAAGCAGCCAATGCGCGTTTTGCACCTCAGGATCATCGTGGATTTTCCATTGTCGGGCTGGGCTATTCCGGGGATGCCGACAGCAAGCGCTTTCGCGACTATACCGTACCTGCCGATCCGGAATACGGTTCCGGGAACGGCGGCGGAGCGGCATTTCTGGATTTTTTAGCCCACGAGTTGCTTCCGCTGCTCGCCAACGAATTCTTTATTGATACCAGCAAGGTTGTAATAGCCGGGCACTCGCTGGGCGGCTACTTTTCCACCTATGCCATGCTACACCCGGAGCAGAGCCCCTTTGATGGGCACATCGCGGTGAGTCCTTCTTTGTGGTGGAACGAACGGTCCATTTTTGAAGCTGAAGCCGCCTACGCACCTACTGCCAGCGATGTGCCTTCCAAAGTCTTTTTTTCCGCAGGCCTGCACGAACCGCCTTCCATGACCATTCTCTGTCAGGAAATGGAAGCGCGCATGCGGGAACGCGGCATCTCCGGTTTGCAGATTGGGTCTGCATACTATGAACGTGCAAGCCATAGCCAAACGCCCGTTGAGGGCTTTCTGGATGGTATGGCCTTTTACCTAGACCTGCAATGAAGAAGCATTTCAGCATGCAGTGGGCGTTTTTGGTTGTGATGATGCTCCACTGCAGCAAACTGGCGGCGCAATCACCCTCAGCGCAAGACGGTGATGTGGACGCTGCGCCGGATCGCATCGGAGCCTGGGCATGGATGGCGCATGCGCTGATCGAACCGTCGGAAAACGAACGGTATGGGCTTCAGGCGGCGGTCACCCGGCGGGTGTGGGTTTCGCCGTCAGGCGTATATGCGCTGCATGCCGGGCTGGGAGGTGATGCCTACGTACAGGACGAGCGCATTTTTGAGGTGGTCAAGGGCCATACGCGGGTGTTTATGCCGACTGCCGTGGTGGACCAACGTTTTGCATTTGCATTGTGGGATCAGCCGCTTGCGCTTGCCCTTACCGCTTATGCCGGGGCGGCATTCCGGACCACGGATGCGCGGGTGGACGATCCGGTGTTGGGCATCAACCGGGACATCAACACCCAGACCAGCTATTTCGCCTTGGGGCTGTGGTGGCAGGCCAGTGTGGCCCTGAACGAGAGGCTTTGGCTGCAGGCCATCGTGAAAACCGACCTTTCCCGTTTGGTGGATGCCGATTTTCCGGCTGTATTCAATGAGCAACCGGGCATCCTGTTTGGCGTCGGCGTACGGCAGACCTGGTAAGTCTGTTCACGTTTCTTCCTCCTGTGTAGGCGGCAGCATGCGGAAGTCCATTTTCGGGACGGTGAGTTCGCGCTGCGGGAAGGGGATTTTGATGTGGTTTTCGCGGAAACGTTTATCGACGGCAAAACGCAGGTCGCTTTGGATGTCGACAATGCGCTGCATCTGGTCGCTCCAGAAATGCAATTCAAAATCCAGGCTGGAGTCACCGAATCCGGTAAACCGAACAAAAGGCGCGGGTTTGTCGCGCACCCCGGCATGTTCCAGGGCGCATTCCACCAACAGGCGTTCCACCAGGCGCGTATCCGAACCGTACGCCACGCCCACACTGATCCAATAGCGGATGAAGGTGTTGCCCGATGACATGTTGATCACGTTTTCGTTCGTGATCTTGCTGTTGGGAACAATCATGGCAATCCGTCGGCGCGTCAGGATGGTGGAGGTCCGCATCCCGATTTTGAGCACGCGGCCTTCCATGTCGTCCATCTGCAGCCAATCGCCCTTTTTAATGGAGCCCTCCACCAACAGGATGATGCCCGACATGAAGTCGTTGAAGGTTTGCTGCAGCCCGATGCCCACACCGACCAACAGGGCCGCACCGGCGGCGTAGAGCACCGTGATTTTGATGCCGGCCGTCTCGATGGCCAGCAAAAAGGCAACGACGTAAATGAAGTATTTGATCAGTTGCCCAACGGCAAACTGACGGCCCTCATCCACCCGGCGGCGCTTGAAATAGCGCTTGAGGATGGTGCGCTTCAGGATGATGTACAGCACCCGCGCCAGGAACAGCACCAGCAACGCAGCCAACAGGTTGCCCAGTTGGAGCGAATAGGTCCCGACCTTGAAAATGGTCCATTCCAGAAATTCCATAGCAGGGATCGAAGCTACGGTCTGCGGAACAGGGGCAAAAATGCCCTGGACCGCTCGTGGGGTGTTTGCAGGCGGGTGCTGTAGGTAGGCCCGCAGGCCGGGGTTGTGCCTTCGCGCCGCTCAGTATGATACTAGCGCTCGGCGAACCACACCGGACCCCGATACGGTCTGGCCGAGCGGCCGAAGGCCCAACCCACACGGATGCCCAGACCCACGATGGCGTCGTTGCCTTCGTTGTTGCCGCGGACGCGGTCGCCGATGGTGCCGGCCGGATCGGCGGCGTATTGCAAAGCAGGGGTGGCGAGATCCGGATTCACGCGGCCACCTCCCACGTCGTCCAGGTAGTCGGTGCCGGTAAAGCGGTAATTGCCCTCCAGGCACAGCGTCCAGGCGTCGGCCAGGCGGAATTTGAGGCCCACGCCAAGCGGGAGGCTCCAGGTGACGGTGTTGTAGCCGCCGCCGGTTTCCAGGTTCAGGTTGGCCAGTTCGGTTTCAAAATCGCCGTCCTGCTCCACCACTTGAGCGCCTTGCGCGTTGGGGTGGTCGGGCGGCAGGTTGCGGATGCTGCCGTCGGGGTAGTAGTAGTACGGCTTGCGATCGCCGCGCAGGAGGTCCGCCTTGGGGGTGAATTGCAAAACGCCGAATCCCGCATAGACGTATGGGCTCATGAAAGCACCGGAACCGAAAAGGCCCGGACGGTCGCCGTGCAGCACCAACAGCAGGTCGGCATAGCCCAGGTCCGACTGCACGTTGAGGGCACGCCGGGCGCGGGGGGCTTGCGCCGAAGGGAGCACAAAGGAGCGCTCCAGGCGGTCGTTGGCCTGAATCTGTCCAATGCCTGCATCCAGGCGGATGGAAAAGCCTTCGCTGAAAAAGCGTTCCAGGCTCAGCGCCATGCCGCCCCGGGTCTGGTCGGTGAATGCCCTTCGGGCGAGCTCCCCGCGGTAGTCCATCAGCTGGGTGTGCAGTTGCAGGTTCCAGCTGTGGCGGTCCTGTTGGGCCTGGAGCTCGGTGGAGGGCAGGACCAGCAGCAGCGCGCACAAGATTCCTGTTGCAGCCGGTACAGTATGCTTGCGCCAGCCTTTTATTGCTTTTTGCCGGCTCCTCATTGGTTGTCCAGTTTCATCCAAATGCGAAAAGAACCGCTGAGGCCAACGTAAGGCCGGACCTCCACCTGGCCCACGTCAAAAAAACCGTCCCCGCCACCGCGTTCCAGAACCGCGGCACCGGCGTTGATGCGGAAGAAGCTGATCAGCTTGTAGCTCAAACCGGCATAAAAGGGCCGGCCGACCACAGGGCCGCTGATGGTGCGGCCTTCGGAATCTTCGAAATTGGTGATGAAGGCGCCGAGGTCGAAAGAGGTGTTCGCCCAAAAGGCGCTGCGCAAGGCAGGATTGCCGAGCGGAATGCGCAGGCCCACAAAGGGCGCGGCGTCGTATTCCAGGTTCTGAAAACCGCCGCCAAAATACACGCCCGCATAGCCGGCCTGCACGTGCAGTTCGGTGCGCGACTTGGCCACCGGGTAGCTCTTGAGGATGTATTGCTCGTAGACCACCAGCAGGGTTTCATCGTGCAGGTGCTCGATTTCCCGCATCATGGTCTGGAGGACCCGCTGCAGGTACGCGTCCCGCGAAGCGCGCTCTTCATCCTCCTTGCCTTCTTTGTTGGTGGCCAGTTCATCGGCGCGCTCCACCGTTTCGCTGACCAGGTCGCTGAAGCCGATAAAGGGCTGTTCGCGCGTATGCGCGGTGTTGGAAATGGCATCCATCACCAGCGTTTCGGCGTCGGCCAAAAGGGCATTGCTGCCGCCCGACCATTTCAGCCGGCTGTCGCCGCGGGTCAGGCGTAGGTCGAGAAACTCCCCGAGGGTGTTTTCAAGGCGTTCGGCCAGGGCCGCGCGTTCTGCGGCATTGGCGGCGCGGAAATAGGTGAGCACGAGGTCCTGCTCGCGGCCTCCGCGCAACGCATAGGGCACGCGGATGCGGTAGTAGCCCGCTTCGCCTTCCAGCGGGCGGCGGTAGGTGGCCGAAGTGCCGGCCTGGCCAAAGAGCAGTTCACCCAGTTTGGAGCCTGGGTCGCGGATGTCCAGACGGACCTGAAGTACCTCTTGCGGGAGGTCGCCCTGCACCTGAAAGGGCGTTTCTGCCGGCAGTTCGGAGCGGTCGCTGAAAGCGCCTTCCACCGGGTCAAAAACCAGCGTGGGCTGCTGGGCCAACAAGGGCGCAGCGCAAAAAAGGATCATTAGAACGGCGATATGCTTCATGGATAGGAGGTTTGGGGGATAGCCTGCGGGCAGGTGAGAGAAAGCCTGAACCCGCAGGTGTGCTTGTGACGTGCCGTTGCTCCTGGCGTCACAACGGCGAAGCCGTTGACCGGAGCGCAGCGGACCGGTTTGCTGCCGCCGCACGCGTTATCATATGGTCTTCAAATGAACGCACTGCGCACCTTCGCGTTCAATCCATCCGGCCCAAGCATGGCCCCATTGGGCAGGAATCCTTGCACAATGCATACCTTTCTCGGGCCTGTATCCCGTTTCTATACCGATTCCGCACTACATCCGCTCCCCTCAGCCCGAAAACACCCATCCCGATGAGCACGTCCAACCAACAAAGCCCTCAACCCAAGGGCCGGCTGCTGCAGCTGACCCTCATCGCTGCCTTCGCCATTCTGGTGGTCTGGTTTACCATCCAGAACGCCGACACCATCTCCTTCCAGTTTGCCACCTGGACCTGGCAGGTCTCCCTGGCCCTGCTGCTTTTTGCCAGCCTTTTCATCGGCATCCTGCTGGCCTGCATTGTGGTGTTGCCCCAACTGTGGAGCGAACGCCGCTACCGCAAGAAAATCGACAAGCAGTTCAAGACCCTCGAGGCCGATAAAAACGCCCTCCAGAAGGAAAACACCGCCTTGACCGGCGAACGCAACACCCTCCGCGAGGAGCGCGACGCCCTGCGGCGGAAGCTCGGGGCGAGCTAGGGTTGTCTCTCCATCTTGTAGGATCATTAGTGATTAGCACGGTCCTCTTTTAGATTATGTATCTCTTAGGTCAGCATAAGCCTGACTATTTAGATGTGAGACATAACAAACACGCATTTTCTCGGCAAAGACCAGCATTGGTTCAATGCTTCAGAGGCTGAAGAAGCGCTGCCTGAATCCAGCCCGAGCGCACTCAAGCAGTTGCTGAGCGATATGGCCAGGCGCGGTCTGTTGATGCGCCTCAAAAAAGGGGTGTATTGGATAGTTCCGTTTGAGCAAGATGCAGCGTCGTTCATGCCCGATTGGCACCTCTTGGCTGAACCCTTAACCCAGGGAACTGCGCATTACATCGGATACTATTCCGCACTCCAGTTGCACGGGCTGATCACCCAGCCTTCGCTCAAGGAGCAGATTGTTGTAGCGCGGCAGACAAAACCATCCACAATCAAGATAAAGAGCACTGCATTTCAGTTCATCTACCACAATCCAACGCATTTTTTCGGTGACCAACCGACTTGGGTTGACGCTTTCCATAAAGTGCAGTGCTCAGACTTGGAGAAAACCATTGTGGACTGCCTATTCATACCAGCTTATGCCGGTGGGATTGTTGAGGTGGCCAAGGCGCTTCATGGTGCTGATCGTGCGATCCACTACAACACGTTGTTGGACTACTGCCTTCGTTTTGGTTCCCAGGCAGTAATCAAGAGGCTTGGGTTTCTATTGGAACTCTTGGGAATCGGGAAGTCGATCACCAAAGCCTTGCTGCGGTTGCGATCAAATTCTTACGTCCTTTTGGATACAGAACTGCCCAAAACTGGGCCAATGATCAGCCGTTGGGGCATTCAACAGAACCTGGATGCCGAAACCATTTCGTCTGCTCTGGACACATGATTCGCCCTGTTGAGATTAAAAAATTGGCACGTTCCGCCGGAGTCTGTGACCATCAAATTGAAAAGGAAGATGTCCTTAATTCTGAATAGCCAGAGATTATGGGTAGATCTTAAGGGTCTATCCACTGGTATCTACCTTGTACATTTAAGGAGCAAGGCTGTTTTATCACCAAAAAATTCTACTTAATTGACTCCTAAGTCCAAATTATTGTTTGTACTAGTTTTAACTGGTATGATTGGTTGTGAAAGAAGTAACCTTGATTTCGGACCAAATTGTCAAGAACCTGGAAGTAGCTTTTGTGGCAATTATACAATTATATTAGATTCATTGCCCATATACGGTCTTGAATGTTCAGAGAATGTTGAGTGGCTTGGTTTTTTGTATTCGAAGAATCAGGAAGAATACGCTGCTATTGTTTCTGCCGACGATACATTGTCGGTTAAAATACCCGCTCACGTTGGCACTATTTCTAGGCAAGTGGACCCTGCATTGAGTAACAAAGGTGATTTATACTTTTCCAATGCGCTGGGTGATGTATTTGTGTTACGGAGTGTGATTGGAGAGGTAGAGCCATTTTACTTAGGGAGTGATATTTATCAGTTATCTGTGGATAACTGCGACGATGTGCTTATCGGCTACAATACCTTTAAGAATCAATATTATCGCTACTCTTTGCTTGCAAAGGAATTGGTTGATTCATTTTCTATTTCAGGCTATTCAACAGTCTGGCCAGATCGTGATTGCATAGC
>JAUIHG010000005.1 GCA_030432405.1 Bacteroidia bacterium
TCCAACAACCCCGGATCAAAGCTGTTGGCGCTCATTTCCGCCAGCACTTTGCTGATGTAAATGCCGTAAGGTTTTTGATAGAAGAAACTGTTCCGTTCAGGACCGCCCCGGAACAGCTGGCCCAGCCGGCTGGGAAGGGAGAGGGTAGAATGCTCCAGGTGGGTTTGGTACACCGAGCGGTTGATGGCCACAAGGACCCATTCCTGGGCTTGCCCTGCGTCCCATTCGTACACCACCTCGTCGCTGCCGTAGGGCGCATGGATGGTCATGTCCAATTCCGGGACCTTGTGGCGTTCGGTTTCGTCGCCATACAAGTTCAGGTACACGTCTCCTGAAACCTGGTACTCAAAAAGGATGGGCGTCTTCTTTCGCGTTTGGACCGAGATCTTCATCGGCTCCTGCAGGCACCCTTTGAAAAGAATAAGGTAGACCCCGGCATCAAATCGAAATTCTTTGATGCACCCGGTGCCCAGGTGGTCGGGGATTTGCAGGGTTTTCAGGTGCGGTTGGGCTTCAGGAGACACCTTCCAGGAATGCCGGAGCGCCTCGATGATTCCGTCCTTGTGAATGGACGGAATGTGGATTCGGTGTGGCATGGTCGTTTTGTTGGGGGGGGCGTGATATGGGGCGTAGACTCGATCATACAATTGGATGTTTCGAATAGTCAGGACAGATGCAGGAATGGGTTTGCGTTCTGGACCGCCTTGTCGATTTCCGGACCCGGATGCTGCTGTCGCTATTGGAAATTACGCGCTGGCATGTTGTGTTGTACAGGTTCCGGCGTGTTGTTTTTGGCCTCGAAATTCCGGTGTTGCCCACGCCAATACCACATCCCCCCAAGCGCGCAGCCCACTCCTATGGAGCAGACTACGCTAGGGAGGATGGTTGTATTGCTGAATGGGCAATTGGAGGAGTAGCCAGCAGGTCGCTAGCCCCAGGCAGCCAAGCCTGGTGTAGGGTCGAGTGTTTTCGGCCTGAAGGGTGCAGTAGGGTTGCCGGCACATACCCTGCTGTCCTTTGTGGCCATGCCCGTAAAGCTATGCGTGGGAGTGTCGGGGCATTGCTCGGATAGAACAGGACTTTGTCCCATTGTCCACAAAAGCCCTATTTGCGGGTCTGTTTTCGATATTCCGATGGGCTCATCCCAAAATGGGTCTTGAACAGCCGGGAAAAATAGCCGCCATTGGTCAAGCCCAGGCGAAAAACAATTTCCGCAATGCTCAGGTCTGTGCCGGCCAGCAGTTGAGCGGCCACTTTGATCCGCAACTGCTGCAAATACGCGTGAAAGGTGCCGCCGGTCAGTTGTTTGAAGCCTTGTTGCAGCTTGTTTTCGTTTACGCCCGCAATTCGGGCCAGGTGTTCGCCGGTAGGCGAAGCGCTCAGGTTGCTTTCCAAAAAGCGGATGGCTTTCAGGATGGCCTCCGTATCGGATTTGCGCAGGACCACATTGGTGCTGTCGATATCGTCCTTGTATTGGGCAAATTGCTCTTCCAGCAGCAGGTAGCATTTGCCGATAAAAAACAGGTTGCGCCGTATGCCGGAAGCCGTGCAGGAATAGATGTCGTTGTAGTGGTTGAAAATCCGCATGCTGATGCTTCCTTCATGGAAGAACAGGCGGTTGGCATCCACGTCTTCCAGCACTTCCACGAGTGGATTGTCCGCTTGATTGATGCTGCAATGGATCTGGTCGATGAAGCGCTTGCGGTCCACTTCCAGACTGCCCAAAAGGACCCTTTCGTCGGCCTTGAAGCGCAATACATGCCCATTTTTTTTGCTGCTGGCCACGATGGCACTGGTATTGGCCATCAGCATATGGTCCGTGCTGTCGTTGCTGAAGGCATGTTCCACGGAGCCTTCAAGCACGTAGAGGAATTTGGCCGGATGGATGTCGTTGACCGTGAAACACAGCTCCACGTCGGTGGAAAAACAGCAGTCGTAGAAGATCATGCCCAGCCCATTGTCGTAGCTGATGCCTTTTATATAGCCTTTGCCAGCGGCAGGAGGCAACTCGACATGGTAGACTTCACAATCCTGGCTGAACTCCGTGTGCAATGCACGGGCAATGTCTTGAATGACCAGGGCGATGGGCAAAGAGGGGACGTCAATGGATCGCATGGCTTGCATGTTGGCAGCCCATAGATACTCAAAAACCGATGTTGCCTACAAGCGCAAAAGCCGGTGTTTTTGTTCCGATGGTACAGCCGCTGTGCGCAGCCATGCACAGGATGGCCGTCTGGAATGGGTACGTTTTTGCCGGATTGTGCGTTGAATGCGCAGGAGGAAGCTGCAGCTGTTGCAGGAATGAGGCGCAGGCCCCCGGTGCGCAGCATCTTGTCCTGCTGCCGCGCCGCGCTGCGGCGGGTTAACTTGCCCCGTGGATTGCATGAACCGTGCCGGCCACCACTTCGGCTTGACTGTGCCGCACGCTGTTGGCGTGGGCCAAGGGCGTTTTTGCGCGTTCGCGCGAACAGCGCTGCTCGGCATGCTGCTGTTCATCGGGCAGGCTGCGGTCTTTCTGCACGCTCAAAACGCGGCGGGAAAGTCGCCCCAGACCACGCGGGTGCTCTTCCTGCTGGACGCGTCGGGCAGCATGGCGGATGAGTGGGAAGGCCAGAACAAGTTCGCCGTGGCCAAGAACCTGCTCGTCCAGGCCATCGATTCTGTGGTGCAAGAAGGGCGGCCTGTGGAATTTGGTTTAAGGGTATTTGGCCACCAAAGTGCGCGCAACCTCAAGGACTGCGAAGACACCAAGCTGGAGGTGAGCTTTGCCCGCGACAACCGCGCCCGCCTGCGCACGGTGCTGGACCGCATCACGCCCCAGGGCTGGACCCCGATTGCCTATTCGCTTTTTCTGGCCGCCCACGATTTTCCCAAAGACGGACGGGCCACCAACGTGGTGGTGCTCATCACCGATGGCCTGGAAAACTGTGACGGCGACCCCTGCGCCGCTTCCGAAGCCTTGCGCAACCAGCGCATTGCGCTCAAGCCCTACGTGATTGGGCTCGGCCTTTCGGCACAGGAACGTTCCGCCTTTGATTGCGTGGGTACCTATTACGATGCCGCCCAGCCCAAACGTTTCAAGGAAGCCCTCGGAGTGGTCATCAGCCAGGCCCTGCGCAACACCACCGTGCAGCTCAATCTGCTGGACCAGTTTGGCCGGGCCAATGAGACGGACGTGGAGGTCACGTTTTACGATGCCTACAGCCGTGAGGCGCTGGAGCAATATGTGCATACCACGCTGCGCGGTGGCATTCCGGATACGCTCTACCTGGACCCGGCGGGCCGTTACAATGTGGTGGCGCATACCACGCCACCGGTGGCCAAACGCAACATCGAATTGACGGCCGGGCAGCACAACATCATTGCCATGGATGTGCCACAAGGAGACCTGAACCTCTTGCTGGACGGCTACACCGGCTTCAGCGACATCAAGGCCCTGGTGCGCGATCCGGTTTCCGGAAACATCGTCTACGTGCAGTCCTTCAACACGGAGCACCGCTACATTGCCGGCCGCTACGATTTGGAATTGCTGACCTTGCCCCGGCAGTGGCGGCGGGATTTTTCGATTTTGCCCGGGCAGGAAAACGACCTGCACGTGCCCGCACCCGGGCGTTTGGTGGTGCAAACCAATGAGCCGGGGGTGATGGGCGTTTTTGTGGCGCGCCGTGGACGCCTGGAATTGGTGCACGAGTGGCCGGAGTTTGACGGGCAGGAAGCCATCGACCTCCAACCGGGCCCCTACACCCTGATTTTTCGTCCCTCCCGCAGCCGAAAAGTGGATTTGACCCAACAGCGCGAGTGCACCGTGTTTTCTACCAAAACCAGCAGCGCCAAATTCGAATGAAATCCGGGCGCACCATATGGCAGAAGCTTCCCTTGCTGTTCGGTTTGTTTTTGGTTTTCGCCGGACCGGTGAAAACCCAAACCACCATCGCGCCCTCCCCCGAAAGCCCCACCACGCGCATCCTGTTTTTGGTGGACGCCTCCCGCTCCATGACCGACGCCTGGGGCAGCTACAACAAGATGGCGGCCGCCCGTGAAGTCATCGGCAAGATTGCCGACACGCTCAGCCAGGTCCCCAAGCTGGAAATGGCCCTGCGCCTCTACGGCCACCGCAGCTACCAGGGCGATTTTGACTGCCAGGATTCGCGTTTGGAGGTCGGTTTCCGGCCGGGCAATACCAAGGCCATAAAGGACGTCATGGCGGGCATTCGCCCGAAGGGCATTACCCCCATTGCCTATTCCCTGGCCCAGTCGGCCAAGGACTTTCCGCAGGAGGAGGGCGCGCGGAACATCATCATCATGATCACCGATGGGGTGGAGAGTTGCGATCGCGATCCCTGCCGGGAAGTGGAGCTGCTGCGGCAGAACAATGTCCTGTTGCGGGCCTTTGTGATAGGCCTGGCTGTGGAGCCCTCCAAGCGCGACGCGTTTGACTGCATCGGGGAGTTTGTCAATGCCGTGGGCAAACGCGAGTTGAACCTGGCCATGGAAAGGGCGCTGCAAAAAGTGTTGAGCCGCACCATCCTGCGGGTGGATTTGATGGACGACCACGGCAAGGCCTCGGAAACCGACGTGGCCATGAGCTTCTACGGGCTGCCGGGCGGGGCGCTGCGCTATGCCTTCATGCACACCCTCAACGACCGCGGCCTGCCGGACACCATGTATGTGGAGCCCATCCTGGATTACGATGTGGTGGTGCACACCATTCCCCCGGTGGTCCGCAAGGGCGTGGTGGTGCAGTCCAACCAATACAATGTGGTGGAGGTGCCGGCCGGACAGGGTACCCTGCGCCTGGGCACCCTCGGCAATACTTTCAGCTACCGCCTGCAGGCCCTGGTTTACCGGGAAGGGGAGCGGGAAACGGTGCATGTGCAGGATTTCAGCAGCGAACGCAAGTACCGGACGGGGCGCTACGACCTTGAAATTTTAACTTTGCCGCGGCTGCGCATCAAGGGCCTGGAAATCAAGCAGGACCACGTGACCCGCTTCGAGATCCCGGCCCCGGGATACGCCACGTTTGTGCACAACCACAAGGTGCTCGGCGCGGTGTTCACGGAGCAGGACGGCGAATTGGAAGAGGTCTACCAACTCAGTACCTTGCCGCGCAACGAAACCATAGCCTTGCAACCCGGTCAATACCGCCTGGTATACCGGGCTCAGCAAAGCCGCGAAATGCGGGCCACTCAAGTCCGCGATTTTGAAGTCAAGCCCGGCGGTTCGGTGTCCATAAGGCTCTGAAGTCCGCCCGCGCAAACTCCCCCTCTAAACCGGCTCCGGCCCGCTCGCTCCATGTGGAAGGAACTCGACTACAGCACCAAGAAAGACACCCGTTCCGGCTTTGGTGCCGCCATGACCGAGCTCGGCGACAGCCACCCCGAAGTGGTGGCGCTGTGCGCCGACCTGGTGGGCTCGCTCAAGCTGGCCGATTTCATCAAAGCCCATCCGGACCGCTTTTTCCAGTGCGGCATATGTGAGGCCAACATGATGGGCGTGGCCGCGGGCTTGGCCACTGCAGGCAAGATTCCTTTTGCCACCACCTTTGCCAATTTTGCCACGGGCCGGGTTTTTGACCAGGTGCGCCAGAGCATCGCCTATTCCAACAAAAACGTCAAAATTGCCGCCAGCCATGCCGGCTTGACGCTCGGCGAAGACGGGGCCACCCACCAGATCCTCGAGGACCTGGCCATGATGAAGGCACTGCCCGGCTTTACGGTCATCAACCCCTGCGACTACCACCAGACCAAAGCGGCCACTATTGCCGCAGCCAGGCATGAGGGGCCGGTGTATTTGCGTTTCGGCCGCCCCAAGTGGCCCATGTTCACCGATCCCGACCAAAGCTTCGAGATCGGCAAGGCCCTGGTCATGAAGCCCGGAACGGACGTAAGCCTCTTTGCCACCGGCCACCTGGTGGCCAAAGCCATCGAAGCCGTCAACGCTCTGGAGGCCGAAGGGGTGAGCGTGGAATTGATCAACATCCACACCATTAAACCTTTGGACGAGGCGGCCATCATAGCCTCCGTGCAGAAGACCGGCTGCGCCGTGACCGCGGAAGAGCACCAAATGCTCGGTGGCCTCGGCGGCAGCGTGGCCCAGGTCCTGGCCCGGCACCATCCCGCCCCCATGGAAATGGTGGCCGTTCAGGACGCCTTCGGCGAAAGCGGCAAGCCCGAGCAGCTGTTGGCCAAATACGGCCTCGACACCGGCGACGTGGTCGATGCCGTCCAGCGCGCGATCGCCCGCAAGGGCGCCTGATCCGGCTGGAAGGTGCCGGTGGTTTGGTCCCGCTGGAGCGCTCAGACGGCTCGGTCCGGCTGAAGTGGTTTGGCGGCTTGGCCTGGTGCTTGGCGCTGGTCTTCGCCGGCCCGCCGGCGAACGCTGCACATCTTCCCCTCTTGCAGCACCCCCAGCGCCCGCCCTTGCCCGATTCCCGCCCAACGTCTGTTTCCATGTCCTCCAACGATGGAGAACGCGGCCTGGTGGAAGCCCTCAAGGACCCAGCACGCCGTGCGGCGGCCTTTCCGCTGTTGTTGGACCGCTATCAGGACCGCCTGCACGCCCACCTGATCCGCCTGTTGGGCAACCCGCAGGACGCGGCCGATTGCGCGCAGGAGACTTTCATCAAGGTCTGGCACAAGCTCGACGGCTTTGAGGGCCGCTCGAAGCTCTACACCTGGATCTACCGGATTGCCACCAACGAGGCCCTGAGCCTGATGCGGTCGCGCAAGCGCAAACCGACCACCCCGCTGGACGATCCCGAGCGGCCTATCCCTGAACCGGTTGCCGTCCAGGAGCTGGACGGCGAAGCCATCGAACAGGCCCTGGACCGCGCCCTGGACAGCCTGCCGGAACGCCAGCGGCAGGTCTTTGTGTTGCGCTACCGGGAGGAGATGCCCTATGCGGAAATGGCCGAACTGCTGGACCTGAGCACCGGTGCGCTGAAGGCCTCCTACCACCATGCCGTGCGCAAGGTGGAACATGCCTTGAAAGCGCAACTGGGCCTGACCGGCCGCCTTCCGGATGCACCGTCTGCAGGAGCAGGTGCCAAGCACCAGGACCGTGAAAATCAGCCTGGCGGTTAAACGATCGGCCCATGCCGGCATCCCAGAAACAACCACGCCATGAGCGCTTCCAAAGACCATACACCCGATAAGCCGCAGGACTCCGCCAATTCGGAGCACGATGCAGTGTTGCAGGAATTGGAAGGCCTGGGCACCGATGCCGCCCTGTTGCGGGAGTGGAAGGCGCGTTTGAAGAACGAACCCGCCAGACACCCGGATCCAGCACAATCCGAACGCTTGCGCCAGGCCATCTTGAAGCAAACCGTTGAAGACAGCGCCCGGTCCGGTCCGCTGCCGGCATCGCAAAAGCGGTTCGGGCAGCGCAGGCGCCTTTGGACGCCCTTGGCGGCAGCAGCGGTGCTCGGCGCCGTGCTGATCGGGGCCTGGTTTGCGCTTCGGCCGCAGGCCGGTCCCGAATGCCAGAGCCTGGTCTGCATGCTGGATGCGCTCACGGCCCAAGAGCTGCTGGACCTCCACGCGCAGACCACCGCCTCCGACCAGCGGCTCGACGATGCCGACTGGGCTTTTGCGGCGGGGGCCTTCGCCGAAGGCGAATCCGACAATGGCCCCGAAGGCGAACCCGCCAACACGTCCGAAGGCGGTACGGCTACGGATGCCCATGCGCCGATCGACCTGGACGCCACGGACCTCGAACAGCTGGAATGGGACGCCATGCCGCTGGACGATGCGGCCCTGGATGCGCTTGAAGAAGCCCTGCTGGGCTCTTGAAAACCCTCTCTTTGAAAAACGGGTGCCTTTTTCCTCACCCTCAACGCTTGATCATGTTTACGCCCTCCCTTCCTTCCCCCGTGCGCTTCCTGGCAGCCATGCTGCTGATGGGCGCAGGTTTGTTTGCCCATCCGGTTTTGGCCCAGGGCGGTCCGCCCTTTCCGGGCGAAGGCCCCGACCAAGAACGCCTCAAGGCCATCCGCACGGCCTTTTTCACCGAACGGCTTTCGCTGACGCCGGAAGAGGCGGCCACGTTCTGGCCGGTCTACAACCAGTACGACGAAGCCCGCGAAGCCCTTCTGGAAGGCCGCGGCGATCAAAAGCCCGAAACCCTCTCGGACGCCGAGCTCGAAGCGGCCGTATTGGCGGAATTCGAACGCCAGGAAAAGCTCCTGGCCCTCAACCGCCAGTATCTGGACCGCTTCAAACAGGCCCTGCCAGCACGCAAGGCAGCCATGGTCTTCATGCTCGAGCACCGCTTCCGCGAGGAAGTGGTCAACGCCGTGCGGCGGCGCCTGAGCACCGGTGGTCCTGGCGGTCGGTCGGGCTCCGGGCTTGGGGGAGGTCCACGCGGCCGCTTCCCGGCACCCGACGGGCAGCAACGTTTTCGCGCGCCGCGCGAAGGCAAATTTTGACCTCCGCCGGTCCTGCACCTCAGCCGCATCATCCATCCCGGTTGGGCTTGGTTCAGCAGGACAGCGCCCGGTTCAGCGGGATGCACGGCCCGGACTAACTTGCGACCGCGCGCTGGCCCCAAAGGCTTGCGCGCGGTTTGGCATGTTGCACCGCGAATTGTTTTACCGCCATTTGGGCCAGACCAGCCCCGAGCCGCTGGCTTTTGAAGTGGAGCGGGCGGAGGGCGTTTGGCTCTTCGGACCCGCAGAGCCGCCGTCCGACCCCGCGGGGAGCGCAACAACGCCCTTGTCCGCAGGCATCCCTGCCGACCAGGCCCATCCCAGGCGCCGAAAGGTGCTCGACCTCATTGCGGGGATTGCCGTCTCCGGCCTGGGCCACGGGCACCCCAAGGTGCTGGAGGCCATTCGCCGGCAGGCGGACCGCTACCTGCACACCATGGTCTACGGCGAGTTCATCCAGGCCCCCCAGGTGCTGCTGGCCGAGAAGCTCTGCAGCCTCCTGCCCGATCCGCTGGACAGCGTGTTTTGGGTCAACAGCGGCAGCGAAGCGGTCGAAGCCGCCCTCAAACTGGCCAAACGCGCCACGGGCCGCACAGGCCTGGCCAGCTTCCACCGCTCCTACCACGGCGCCACCCACGGCGCGCTGAGCATGGGGGGCACGGAATCCTGGAAAGCGCCCTTCAGGCCCCTGCTCCCGGATACCCACCTGTTGCCTTACGGCGAAGACGCCGCGCTGGACCTGCTCTGCACCGACATGGCCGCCGTGCTGGTGGAGCCCGTGCAGGGGGAGGCCGGGGTGCGCGTGCCGCCCGACGGCTGGCTGCAGCGGCTGCGCGCGCGCTGCGATGCCCTGGGTATCCTGTTGATTTTTGACGAGGCCCAGACCGGCTGCGGCCGCACCGGCGTCTGGTTTGCCCAGGCCCACAGCGGGGTGGTGCCGGACATCATGGTCACGGCCAAGGCTATCGGCGGCGGCTTGCCGCTGGGCGGCTTTGCCGCCTCCCGGGACCTGATGCGCTGCCTGACCCACGACCCGGTGCTGGGGCACATCAGCACCTTCGGCGGGCATCCGCTCTCCTGCGCGGCCGGACTGGCCAGCCTGGAGGCGCTTTCGGCCGAAGGCCTGCTGGATCGGGTAAAACCCCTGGAAGCGCGTTTCCGCGAAGGCTTGCAGGACGCGCCGGGCGTGCAGGACATCCGTTCCTGCGGCCTGATGATGGCCGTGCAGCTGGGCAGCTGGGACCACAACAAAGCGGTGATCGACCGCGTGCTGCAGGCCGGCATCCTGACGGATTGGTTCCTGTACTGCGACGATGCCCTGCGCATTGCGCCGCCCCTCATCCTGACGGATGCCGAAGCGGATTGGGCCATCGGCGTGTTGCGCGAGGCCCTGGCTGCTGAAATGGCGTCCCGTTAGGAAAGTCAGGTCGGTGTCGGGCGTCTAGCTTGATGCCACCGCCGCGTCGGCGGTCGCGGAGCGGCGCCTAAACTGCCGTGCCGACTAGTTGACGATGATTGTCTTGCGCACCGTGGTGGTGTTGCCCCCGGCGTCTTCGGCCATCACCTCGATGGAACCCACCGAGCCGGCCGAGTACATCGTATCCGGCAGCGAAATGTCGAGGAAAACTTCGCGCTTGCGGTTGGTCAGGTCAATGGCCGCAGCGTATTCGATGGGCAGGGGCACGGTATCCGGATAGCCCTGGGTATAGGTCACCGTCTCCAGCTCCTGATCGTCCCGCACGTCCGAGATGATGGTCAGGATGTTGTTCAGCGTGCCGTTGATGGTATCGGCGTCGATCGTGTCCCCGGCGGCGGTGCGCAGGACTACAATGGGATTGACCTCGTCCTGGATGCAGGAGGTCAGGCCAAGGCCGAGCAAAAGGGCGGCAGCGGGAACGAGGGTGCGGAGGGAAAGGCGCATGGTCAATGGTCGAGGTGGTCTGCCATGCCGGGTTCGCCGGCAGGCGGAAGAACCCCAAAGATAGTTCTGAAGGGCATAGGCCCGAAGGCCACGGTACGCTATGCACCGCGCTTCCGCGCGAAGGCCATTGGCCAGCCCCTGGCGCTAAACCAGCAGGGCTGCTTTGGCGGCCACCTTGGCGCGCTGCGGCGGACTGCCCAGGTGCTGTTCCAGAAAGCGGCGGTTGGCTTCCCGGGTATCCTCCGAGAGGATTTCCTGCAGCGCCGTCATGCAGGCTCCGGAGATCAGGTAGGGCATGGCGCCGGTGATCAGCCGGGCACCGCGGGCATGTGCCAGCAGGTGGTAGGCATCCAGTTCCGCGCTCGGAACCCCACTGCAGATGCAGGCGTCGATCCAGGCTTCAGGATCCCGTTTCTCCCGGGTGGCCAGTGCATTGATGCGTGCGCCCATGCGGGTGTGGGCTTCAAACCAATCGCGCACGGTCTGTCGGGAGCCGATGGACAATTGGGATTGAAACTGCTGCACACAGGGCATGCACAGGGCATAGGCATGCACCTCGTGCCGGTTTTCGATCACCTTTTCGATAAGGTGTTCGGTGTCTGCGTTAATGGGGTTGCCGCATTGGGAACATTGTTGGAAGGGCGCGCTGGTTTGGGGGTTGAACCAGATTTTGGGGAGGGGAATGTCATTCACCAGGAGTTCCAAGCGGCGGCGTTGACGAGCGGTTATAAAGGACATGGCGTTTTTGCAAAAGATGAGTGGGGCGAATTTCAAACCTGGGACGTTGCTCCAAAAGCTCCGTCACGGGTTATATATGTCGAACTGTAGACATACCTGATTGCCTGTGTCTTGCCTTTACGCCAAGCCCAGCTCATCGTTGCGAATATGGCGGATAAGACCGCTTGTGTCGCTTAGGCGACGATGTTGTGCTGGGATGTTGCTTGAGCGCTAAATGAGGTGTCGAAAATGCGGCGGGAGGTCCGGGCCGTACCTACCTGCTGGGCATGATCAGGGTCCGGTTTGTCCGGTGGCCCAAAACCATTTGGCCTCCAAGACATGCTGCTTGGCCTGCGTGGACAAGTATTTGAGTTGGGCGTCGAGGAAACTGTTTTCGCGGCTGTTGACCAGAAAGGGGGTGCTTTCGCCGATGGCGAAACGCGTTTGCTCTGCCCGGTACAGGGTCCGGCTGTCCTCAGCCACACGGCGGTAGCGGTCCAGCAGGCGCTGGCCGCCTTCCAGGGCATTGTAGGCCTGGCGCAGTTTGACTTCCAGCGCCACCGTCTTTTGGGCCTGCTCCCATTGCAGTTGCTCCAGTTTCCAGCGCGCCTCCCGGGCCGCGCCTAGTTCTTTTCGGAAAAACAGCGGCAACTCCAGCTCCAGACCGAATTTGTAATCCGCCGTGAGCCGGTCCTGCAGGTTTTCGCCAAAAGGCGAAGCCGGCGTGAGCCATTGGTAGCTCCCTTGCAGCCGGGGCAGGATCTGCTGGGCCTTGAAACGCCGTTCGAAATCCTGCTGGGCCCATTTGGCGGTGGCGGCGCGCAGGATCGGGTGGTTTTGCGCCAGGCCGGCTTCGCGTTCCAGGACCGTGGCCAGGCTGGGCACTTCGGGTTGGCGCACTTCCGGCTGTTCGGCCAGCAGGTCTTCCTCCAGGGCCACCGGGAAGCCGTCTTCGGTCCACAAAAAGGCCGATACCATCCAGCGGGCATTGGCCTCGGCCACCTGGGCCTCGATCCATTCGGCGTAGCGTTTGTCCACCCGGATGCGCGCTTCCAGGGTGTCTATGGCCGCGCGGTTGCCGCCTTCAAACTGCGCGATGGCGATGTCGAGCTGCTGCTCGGCCAGGAGCCGGAAGCGGTCGGCCAACGCCGCACGCGCCTGGGCAAAGGACCAGTCCCAGTAGGCCTGGGCGGCATCCAAAAAAAGATCCACCAACAGCGCCTCCCGTTCGGCAGACGCCTGGGCGCCAAAGGCCTGGGCCATGCGCAGGTCGGTGCGGCGGCGGTCGGTGATCAGGCCTTCCAGCAGGTTGACGCTAAGACCAAAACAGAATTGTCCGTCCACCGGCACGGTGCGTTCGGCATTCACGTATTCGCCTTCGGCGAAGGCATAATCCGCCTTCAATTCCACCCCGGCCCAGGTGGGGATTTTGAGTTCCGCACCGCGGATGTCCCAGTAGTCGGATTCGGAATAGTCCTTGACCGACCAGCCGGCGGCGAGTTTGGGGTCAAAGCCCCCGCGGGCCTGTTGCAGCCGGGCCTGGGCCCGCGCTTCCAACAGCGCGCCCTGCCGGGCAATCGGATGCCGTTCGGCCACCCAGGCCTGAAACTGGGCGTAGGAGAGCACCGAATCCGTCAGCCCGGCCTCCTGCTGCCCAACCCGGTCCAGGCTCCAGGCGCTGGGGTCCTGCGTGCGCTCCAGCCCGGCGGGCAGGATGCCCTGGGCATGGTGTTCGCCGGAGGCGAAGACCAGCAAAACCAGCAGCAGTAGGCCGGCAAAGCGCGCCATGGGGACCGACAGACGCGCCATGCGCACCGACAGAAAGGTGTGGAGCATCGGCTGCATCACTTCACCCTGCGGGAGGGGGCTTTGGTTTTTACATCCTCCGAGCTGCCGGAGCCTCCGCCGTTTTCCGCCTGGTTGAGGGCGTTGTAGAAACGGGGCGGGAAACCGTTGAGGCGGCGCCAGATTTCATAACCCACCCGGACATTGCCGAGCATCACCAGGGCCTGTGCGCCGGCGCCGGGCCGTAGGGCATCTGGCCAGACGCCTTGGTCGCCGTTGCCGGTGGGTTCAGCCAGGATGCGGTATTGGCCGTTGGCCGAGGTTACGTTGTCGATGCCGACCACGCGGCCTTCGAAGGTGCCGAAGTTCACCCCGGGCCAGCCGCTGACCTGCACGGCGGGCCAACCGTCAAAAAGGAAGCGCACCCGGCTGCCCAGTTCGATCAACGGCAGGTCCACCGGGTTGACGTAGAAGCTCACGGCCAGGTCGAATTCCGCCGGCACGATGGTCATCATGGTCTGGCCTTCCTTGACGGTCTCGCCGAGGCCTTCGACCTTGACCTGGGTCACATAGCAGTCCATCGGCGCGGTGATGGTGTGGAATCCGGCACGGGCCTCGTAGTTGGACAGCATGATCCGCAGTTTATCACGCTCCGCTTCAGCGTCAAAGCGGTTGCTCAGGGCCGTGAAGCGGTCGGATTGCGCCTTGGCGATCTTGTCGGCGTATTCGTTTTCCAGGTTGCTGCGCGACACCCGGGCATTGATCAAGGAGGCTTTGGCTTCCAGGAACTTGTTTTCCGCAGCCACGCGCTTGGCCTGGGCTTCCTGGAGCTTGAGGCGCCGCTGTTCCACGCTGATCAGCGATTCCAGATCCTGGTCAAAGAGCTGCTGCTGGCGCTGGAACTGCTTTTCGGCCAGGTCTTCGGCCACGTTGGCCGCCACGAGGTTGTTGCTGTCCGTGAGCACCTTGAGCTGAGCCTGGCGCACCTTGTTGTCGGCCTCCTGCACCTTGAGTACGAGGGCTTGTTCCAGGGCTTTGATCTGCCGCGCCAGGGCTTCGGCCTTTTCGGTGTAGGCCACGATGGCGGCGTCCTTGGCCTGTATCTGGGCGGCCGTGCGCTCCCGCAGCTTGGGGTCCACGTAGTCGGTCTTGATCTCGGAGATCTGCAACAGGGTATCGCCCTTTTGGACCAACTGCCCTTCCCGTACAAACCAGGTGCTGATCCGCCCGTCGATGGCCGCCGGCACGTTTTGCGGCCGCTGATCCGGGTACAGCGTGGTCACCTTGCCCTTGGCCGGCACGGTTTGCGTCCAGGGCAAAAAGAGGCTGCCCAACAGCAGCAGCAGCAACAAGGCAGCCCATCGGGCGCCCTGCCGGGCGAAGCGCATGCGGGCCACCGCGTGGAAGGACCGCAGCCCTTCCGGCTTGACCGCATCGCGGACTGTATTGCCGGGGGAGATGTTGAGCATGGCGGCTTAAGCTTCTGGAGTAGTGGGCGGGGTCGGTGGTTCCGGGGTGGAAGGCGTATTCGGAATGGGCTGATTGGGGTAGAACAGCGGGTGGAAACGCGGGTTTTGCAGCACCTTGCTCGGGCTGTCGTTCGCCACCAGGCGGCCTTCATCCAAAACCAGCACGCGGTCGCAGCGGTAGGCCACCTGGGGGTCGTTGGACACGGCAAAGAGGGTCCAGGTGCGGTGGTTGCCGGTCAATTCGTCGAGCAGGTGCTGCTTTTCCTGGGGGTTGAAAGCCTCAAAAAGCCCTTCTACGGCCAGCAGCCTCGGCCGGTCCACAATGCTGCGGGCCAGGATGATGCGTGCCACAGCCGAGCGCGGGAGGGTGCGGCCGGTGGGTTCGATTTCGGTGTGCAGGCCGCGGGGCAGGCTTTGGATCAGCGGTTCCAGGCCTGTACGGCGCACCGCGTCGTCCACCGCCTGCAGGCTCACGCCTTCCTTGCCCATGGCGATGTTGTTCAACAGGCTGCCGCGGAAGAGGTCCTCGCCGGCGGTGTAATCGCCGATGCGTTCCCGCAGGGCATTGCGCTGCAGGTGGTGGAAGGAAATGTTGTCGGCCAGCAGCATGCCCTCGTTGTCGGCCATCAGGCCGGAGAGCAGGTTGATGAGCGTGGATTTGCCGGAGCCGTTGCTGCCGGCAATCAGGATGCGTTCGCCGGGCTCGGCGCGGAACGAAATGCCCCGCAACCCAATGCGGTCGGTCTCCCGGTGGCGGTAGACCAGGTCGCGGGCCTCGATGGCCATGCCCGGATGGCGGTCGGTGCAGTCCTCCACCTGCAGCGGCTCGCGGCCTTCGCCCGCTTCCAGGGCGAGGTCGGTGACGTTGCCGATTTTCTCCACGCCGGTGAGCATGTCAAAAATGGTCTCGATGCTGAGGATGAGCTTTTCGACCGAACCCATCACCAGGATGATCACGATTTCGGAGGCCACAAACTGGCCCACGGTGATCTCGTTGCGGATGGTCAGGTAGGCGCCCACAAAGAGCAGGCCGGCAGCCACAAAGGTTTTGAAGACCACCATGCCGCTGAACTGGAAGATCAGGATGCGGAAATGGGTCTTGCGGGCCTTGAGGTATTCGGTGACCAGTTCATCGGTGTGTCGGACGGGCAGGGGATTGTCTCCGGCCAGCTTGAAGGTGCGCAAGACCCGCGCCACTTCCTCCAGCCAGTGCACCACCGCGTATTTGAAACGGCTTTCCAGCAGGCTGCTGCGCAGGCCGGGAGGGCCGGTCAGGGCCACCATCAACGCCAGGCTGAAGAGCAGCAGCACCCCCACAAAGACAAACAGGGGATGGTAAAAGGCCACCAGGGTCATGCCATAGAGGATTTGCACGGCGGCACTGGTGGAGTCCACCAGAAGCTTGGGCAGGCCCTTTTGGATGGTCAGCGTGTCAAAAAAGCGGTTGACCAGTTCCGGGGGGTACTGGCCGCGGAAACGCTCCAGGTGCAGGCGCGGAATGCGGTGGGCAAATTCCAGTGCGCTCCGCGCGAAGATGCGCTGCTGCAGCGCCTCGACGAGCGCCATTTGCATGACCTGGATGCCGCCGGAAAGCAGCACACCGAGGGACACCAGGGCGATCAGCAGGTTGAGCGAGGCGTTAAAGGTGCCCCCCACAATGAGGCTGATGACCGCCTGGATGCCCAGGGGGAGGGACAGGCTGATGAAGCCCGTCAGGATGGCGTAACCGAAGATGCGGAAGATGTCCGCCCGGTCTACGGAAAGCAGCAGGAGCAGCCTGCGTAGGGGCGTGGGGGAGGCGGTGGACATGGTGCCGTGTTGTTGGGGGTAAAACTACCGCCGATTTTTGACAAATGATAGTATTGCTATCGAGTCAAAATGTAAACGACTCGCGAAAGGACAGGAGCTCATCCTGCACCGAACGTTTGGGCAGGGGAAGCGGTTCGAAGAGCCGGCATGGGGTGGCGATTTCGAGGCTGCGCATGGCCAGGTGCTGGTTGACGGTCATCACCTCCACATCGGGGTGCTGTTCGCCGATCAGGTGGGCCAGGTCCCGGACCGACCAGTTGTGCTCCACGGCGTTGTAGAGGCCCGGTTCAGGGGCGCGGGATTCCAGGTCCGCCTGCAGGAGGGCCTTGAGGGTGCCGGCCATTTTGTCCACGTGCAGGAAGGGCCGGATTTGGGCGCCGCTGCCCTGCACGGTGATGCGTCCGCTGAAATGCGTTTCAAACAAGAAGCGGTTCAGCACGGCGTCGTAGCGGATGGCCGGGTTGTAGCCGTAGAGGTTGCCCGGCCGCAGGATCCAGGCGCGGCACTGCGCAGGCAGCCGCTGGAGCTGGGATTCGCCCCGCAGCTTGGCCTGCCCGTAGGGCGAATCCGGGTGGGGCGGCGTGGCCTCGTCGACCGGCCCTTCGGTATGGCCATACACCGAGGCGCTGCTCACGTAGATGAAGCGCTTGACCCCGGGGTGGTCCTGCAGGGTTTGCACGAGCTGCGCGGTGCCCCAATGGTTGACCTGGTCCAGGGCATGGGCCTCCTGGTCGGCAAAGGGCGTGCTCACCTTGGCGGCCAGGTGCAGCACGGTGTCGATGCCTTTTAGCGCCTGACCCAGCTTGCGGGCATCTAGCAATTCACCCTGCACAAAGTCCATGTTGGCCTTTCGGCCGAAGGCCCCGCCAAAAAAGGCGTAGGTCCTGCGCGAGAGGTTGTCGAAAATCCGAAGCGATTCCGCTGGACTGTCGGGCGCCTGCAGGGCCTGCACGGTGGCATAACCCAGGTAGCCGGCCCCTCCGGTGATGAGGATGTTCATGGTCGGTTGGGGGCGTTTTTGCCGGCTGCCGCCGGCGAAGGCGTCGGTGCTGAGGCCGGGTCCGCTTCCGCTGCTGCTGCTGCTTTTGCTGGGCCGAGTTCGGTGTGCAGGCCGCATTCGGTTTTGCGCAGCCCGGCCCAACGGCCGCTGCGGCCGGATTTTTCAGCCTCCGCTGCAGCTTCCAGGCTGAAGCGCTGGGTGCAGGGTTCGCAGCCCACGCTGAAATAGCCTTGAGCCTCCAGCGGATGCTCGGGCAGCTGGTGCTGTTCACGGTAGCGCCAGATCATGCGGCTGTCCCATTCCAGCATCGGGTGGTAGCGCCGGGTGCCATGCGGACCGGGCGCTTCGGTGGCCAGGCCCGCGCGGTGCGCGTTCTGATCCCGCCGCAGGCCGGCAATCCAGATGTCGTAGCCGGGCAGTACCGCCGCCATGGGCGCCGTTTTGTTGAGGTAGCAGCACTGGTCCGGGTCGCTGGCAAACAGGAAACGCCCGCCCGCGTCCAGTTGGCCCATTTTGCCTACCGGCGAACGCACATCCCGCACGTCGAGGCCCAGTTCCGCGGCCATGCGGTCCCGGAAGACCAGGGTCTCCGGAAAATGGAAACCGGTATCCAGGAAGTACACCGGCGTGTCCGGTGCAAAGCGCTGCAGCAAATGCAACAGCGGGATGGAATGCGTCTGGAAACTGGACGATGTACACCACTTCAGCCCGCACTCCCGATAGCGGTCCAGGGCGCTGCGCATGCGCGCTTCTTCTGCCGCAATGCGGCGGTCCAGTTCCGCATAGGGAAGGGTTTTGATGTTGGAGGCTGTACCCATGGATGCAAAGCGAAAATAACAGGCAAAACAAGGGTGCACATGGACGCGCCACGTGTCCCTCCCCAAGCCGCTCTTGTCCACATGCGGCACCGTTTTTCGGAAATCCCTGGAAATGCCCCCACCCCCACGCCAGGTTTGCGGAATGGGAAACATCAAACGGATCGCATCCGGGGAATGGCGGGGTGGTGTGCCTGGACTTTGCCGTCCACAGCGCGTTGTGTTCAGCCTGCTTGCCGCACTGTTGGGCTTGGCCGGTAGTTGGCTGGGTGCCAGCGCGGGGGCTTCGCCGGCGGAGCCGGCAGGCATGGGCTGCTCCCCGATGCAGCTCCGATCTCCGACGCAGCTCCGCTCCCCGACCCAGCCTCTGCCCGGGTCCGCAGCAGGGCCATGGGGCTTTTGGGGCCACCGGCGGATCAACCGGCAAGCGGTCTACACCATTCCTTCCGGGCCGCTGTTCGGCTTCTTCAAGAGGCACATCGGCTGGGTGGAGGCCCATGCGGTGGACCCGGACAAAAGGCGTTACGCCGTTCCCGGCGAAGCCCCGCGCCACTACATCGATCTGGACCGTTACGGTCCCTGGCCGCACGACAGCCTGCCCCGCGATTGGGACAGCGCCGTGGCCCGCTACGGCGACTCCACCTTGCAGGCCAACGGCATCGCGCCATGGCACATCCAGCGCATGATGGCGCGGCTGCGTTGGGCCTTCCGCGAAGGCGAAACCCGCAACATCCTCAAACAGGCGGCCGAGCTGGGCCATTACGTGGCCGACCTGCATGTGCCGCTGCACTGCACGGAAAACTACAACGGGCAGCTGACCGGCCAGAAGGGCATCCATGGCTTTTGGGAATCGCGCCTGCCCGAACTGTTTGGGGAGGCCTATGATTATTGGACCGGTGGCGCGGACTACATCCCGGACGTCTCGGCGGTGGTCTGGCAGGCCGCCCTGGAGAGCTCGGCGGCTGTGGATTCGGTGCTGAGCCTGGAGCGGGAATTGGCCGGCGCCTACGGCGATGCGCGCTACGCGTACGACCGGCGCGGCGAACGCATCCTGCGCGTGCACAGCCAGGGCTACGCGGCGGCCTACCACGAGGTCCTGGACGGCATGGTGGAACGGCGCCTGCGAAAAAGCATCCGCACCGTGGGGTCGTTGTGGTTCACCGCCTGGGTGGATGCGGGCCGCCCGGCCCTGCCGGACGGCGAAGCCGAAGCCCCCAACGCCCTCGAACGCCTGGCCGAGCGCTGGAGTACCGGCAGTGGTGCCACCGCCGACAGTGCAGATGGTGCCTTGCCCAACGGGGTAGCGAAGCTGGTGGCGTCTGAAATCGGCCTGCTGGATTCCCTGGCCGCCACCGATACCCTGCTGGTCCCCGGCAACGAAAAGGCGCGGGCGCGTTTGCACGATCACTGACGTGCCTGGCGTCGCTGAAGCCGAGCCATCCCCCACTGCAGCAAGCGACCATAGCCTACTGGGAACGCCCGTTCCAGAAAGGTGAGGAGCTTGGCGTCGTTGCCGACCAGGATGCGGGTGCGCTTGCGCTCGATGCCGCGGCGGATGATGCGGGCCGCTTTTTGTGGCGGCATGGTCAGGGTTTTGCTGGCCATGGCCAGCATGGCCTGCCGGTCGGCGGGGGTGGCGCTTTCGCCCGCACGGGCGTTTTTGGCGATGTTGGTAGACACTCCACCGGGATGCACCACGGTTACCCCCACATGCGGATGGTCCTGAAGTAGCTCCTGCCGCAGGGCCAGGGAGAAACCGCGGACCGCAAACTTGCTGGCCACATAGGTGGTCTCGTCGGCCGGAGCGATGATCCCGAAAATCGAAGAAAGGTTGACGATGCGCGCCTCGGGGCTGGCGATCAACAGCGGGAGCAAGGTGCGAGTGAGGCGCACCACCGCGTGGTAATTGATGTCCATCACCCAGTCGAAATCGCTTTCCCGGATGTCGGCAAAGCGGCCATGGCAGGCAACCCCAGCATTATTGACCAGGATGTCCAGCCCGCCCAGGGTTTTTTCGATGGTGGCGGGGAGTTGATGCAGGCCTTCGCGGTCCTGCACATCAAAGACCAATGGATGGGCTTCGGCTTTCTGGGGAAGGCCCTTGGCCGTTTCCTCCAGGCCGTTTTGGTTGCGGTCCAGGAGCAGCAAGCGCGTGCCCTGGCCGGCAAACTCGTGCGCCAGCGCCCGGCCAATTCCGCTGGCCGCACCGGTGATCAGGATGCGTTTTCCTTCGAGTTTCAAAGTGGAAGAAGCGGCGTTGATGTCCTATTCAAATTCCAGGATGCCATCGTTGATGCGGCCAAAGCGGGTGCTGATCATGTCTTTCAGGTAATTCTGGTATACCCGCCAGGGTTGGCGGTCGCCCTGCTTGGGCAAGCGGGGCAGGGCGCGCTGGATGTATCCTGCGCTGCAATCCATGAAAGGTCGTTCATCAACGCCCTTTTCCCGGCGAGGCACCACGGACCTGTAGCCTTTGCGCTCCATGTACCGCATCAGGCGAATGGCAAAATTGGCGGTGAGGTCGGTTTTCAGCGTCCAGGAAGCATTGATGTAGCCGAAGGCGATGGCCGCATTGGGCACGCCACTGATCAGCATGCCTTTGTACAACATGGCCCCGCTCGGGTCAAAAGGTTTGCCGTCAATCGAGACACTGGCTCCTCCCAGGATGCGGACTTTCAACCCTGTAGCCAGGACGATGGTGTCGGCGGGGATGGTTTCGCCGGAGGCAGTTCGGATGCCTTCTGGCGTGAAGCGTTCAATGGCGTCGGTGATTACGCTGGCCTGGCCTTCGCGGATGACGCGGAACAGGTCCCCGTCGGGAACCACACACAGGCGTTGGTCCCAGGGATTGTAGCGCGGGCGGAAATGTGTGTCCACGGGATACCCCTCCGGCAGCTGTTTTGCGGCCTCGGTGATGAGCCATTCCCGAACACGCCCCGGGAACGTGCGCGCGATCCAATAGAACAGCAATTTGACCAACAGGTTCTGCCATCGGGCCAGCCGGTACGCCCAGGCCTTGGGCAATAGGCGTTGCGCCGTCTTGAACAAACCGCTGCGGTTGGGCAGGTTCATGATATAGGTCGGCGAACGCTGCAGCATGGTCACGTGTGCCGCGCGTTCGGCCATGGCCGGCACCAGGGTTACTGCCGTGGCGCCGCTGCCGACCACCACGATGCGCTGCCCGGTGTAGTCGTAATCCTGCGGCCAGAACTGCGGGTGGATGATGCGGCCTTTGAATGATGATGCCCCTTCAAAGTCCGGTCGGTGCGCCTCGCTGTAGGAATAGTATCCCGTGCACAGATAGAGGAAGCGGCATCGAACGGTGGTGCTTTCCGCTTGCGCATCGGATGCCCGCCTCCGGCGAACGGTCAGGGTCCAGTGTCCTTCCACCGTGGTGTTGCCGCTGGTCCAGGCCATGTGCTCCACCCGATGCCCAAAGCGGATCTGCTCCAGAATCCCGTTTTCGGTGGCCGTTTCCCGGAGGTAGTCCATGATGCGCTGTCCGCTGGACAGCGGCTGTGGATCGGCCCAGGGCTTGAATCGGTAGCCGAAGGTGAACATGTCCGAATCCGATCGGATGCCCGGGTAGCGGAACAGGTCCCAGGTACCGCCCAAATCGTCCCGGCTTTCCAGGATGGTATAGGTCTTGCCCGGCAACTTGCGCTGCAGCCAATACGCCGTCCCGATGCCGGACAAACCGGCACCGACGATGGCCACGTCGAGCAAGGGAGCACGGGAATCCGAGGGCATGGGCAGCGCGCCTTTCGGCGCTCGCCCGAAACTACAGCAGCGGGGTCAAGGCGCGGTGCGTTGGAGCGAAGGGAGCGTACTCACGTACGTGACCGAGCGACAACGTGCCGCAACACCGCAAAAAACGCGGAGACGGCCTCAAGCATTCAACATGACGGGCATGACGAGCATAAGGAGCGACTCATGCTCCTGATCCTCGCTCGGCAACAACAAGCCCGCCCGGGTCGGCGCGCTCAGCTCCATGTTCACCTGCTCGGTGTCCATGACGTTGAGCATCTCCAAAAGGAAGCGCGCGTTGAAGCCGATGTCCATGTCCTCTCCGGCGTATTCGCAGTCCAGGCGTTCGGAGGCTTCGTTGGAGAAGTCGAGGTCCTGTGCGGAAACCTGCAGGTCGCTGCCGGCGATCTTCAACAGCACCTGATGGGTGGTCTTGTTGGCAAAGATCATGACGCGTTTGAGCGTGTTGAGGAACTCGGCGCGGGGAACGGAAAGGGTATTCGGGTTGTCCTTGGGGATGACCGCGTTGTAGTCCGGGTAGCGCGCGTCAATGAGGCGGCAGACCAGGTCCACGTTGTTGAAGCGGAAAAACGCGTTGGCGTTGTTGTAGGCAATGGACACCTGCGTGTCTTCCGAGGGCAGGGCGGACTTGAGCAGGGACAAGGCCTTGCGCGGCACGATGAAATCGGCAGCCTCGGGCGCCACCACGTCGTTGCGGCGGTAGCGGACCAGCTTGTGCGCATCGGTGGCCACAAAGGTGACCCCGTCGGTGGCCAGCTGGAAAAACACGCCGGTCATGGCCGGACGCAGTTCGTCGTTGCTGACGGCAAACAGGGTCTTGTTGATGGCGCGCTGCAGGCCGGAAGAGGGCATGTTGATCTCCGTGACGCTTTCGGGCACGGGAATGCGCGGGAAATCGTCGCCGTTTTCCCCGCTGAGCTTGTACTTGCCCCGGTCGGTGGTGATCTCCACGCCGAAGTTGGCCTCGTCGATGGTGAAGGTCAGGGGCTGCTCGGCCAGGGTCTTGAGGGTGTCGACCAGAATCCGCGCAGGAATGGCAATGCGCCCTTCCTCCTTGGCTTCAACCGGCAATTCGGTGGACATGGAGGTCTCCAGGTCCGTGGCGGAAATGCGCAGGGTTTGCTGCTGGATGTCGAAGAGGAAGTCCTCCAGGATGGGCAGCACGGTGTTGGTGCTGATCACGCCGTTGATGAGCTGCAGGTGGCGCAGCAGGGCGGTGGTCGAAACGATGAACTTCATGTCCGGCGGGCTGGGTCGGTTTGGTCGGGCCTGGCCTGCGGTTCAGCGATTTGCACACGCACGCAGCCTGGCCCAATATGGCCTCCAAATGTACACATCCTCCCTCTGAAGCAGCAGGGAGCCATCGGGATGTTGCGCGGTGTGGGAAAAGGCTTCGCCCGTACGGGCGAAACGCCTTGAAACGGGCAGGCACAGGTTGCTCAGCCGACTCAGGACACAACCGCCACAGCCTGCTCAATGAGGGCGGCAGGCGCTTTCTTGTCGGTGGACAGCACGCTCATGCCGTGCAGGGCATGGACCTGGCCCATGAGGTAGCGGGCGTCGTCCTTGCTGTTGCGCTTGGCGGCGCGGGCGCTGCGTTTGCCGCTGTCCAGGCCCTTTTTGAACCAGCGCTCCCAGCCTTGCACAAACTTTTTGATCACGTCTTTGGCGGCATCCGGTCCGTCTTCGGCCGCGGCCTTGAGGATGAGGCAACCGCGGGCCTTTTTGTTGGCCATGCAGCGGTCCAGCGTGGCTTCAAGCCCGGCGCTGACCACGTCCTTGGCCTTGGACGCATCCATTTCCGGTGCGGCGTTTTGGGCCGCATAGCGTTCCAGCGCTTGGATGTAGAGGCCTTCCTTGTCGCCGAAGGTGTCGTAGAGGCTGGCGCGGTTGATGCCCAGGTGTTTGACCATCAGGGACAGGGAGCTGCCGTGGTAACCGTGTTGTTGGAACAGGGCAATGGCGCGGTCGAGAACCGCATTGGGGTCAAACGTTTTGGGGCGGGCCATGCGTAGCCGGATTGGAGTTTGGGAATGATCGGTCCGAAAGGGCCGGGCCAACCAAATTAAGGGACTTTAAATGCCACTGCCAAACCAGGCGCCCTTCCGGGCGAAGGATGCGGCATGCGAAATGCGCCTCCATCAGGGCATCGGCGGCTCCGGCTGGACGAAGTAGCTCGGGCCGACAAAGAGCTTGCCGAAGACAAAATCCTGCACCACGGCAAACTGCCGGGTGGCGTCCCAGGCGGCGTAGTATTTGTCCTTGTCCACGGCCAGGGGATTGCCAAACGGATCAAACTGAATCTTGGAGCGGCGGGCAAGCGGCCGCGGAAAAATCAGGCATTCCTCCGCCTGGCCATTCCGCTTGGTCAGCGAAAGCGTACAGATGGGGGTGGTGCCCAGCACGGAGTCCCGCTTGTAGGAATCGTTGAGGTAATAATCGCACTGCAGGTTCCGCCAATGGCTGAGGTAGGCCAGGGTGGCGCGGGGATTCACCGCACGGTTTTCGATGCGGTCCAGGGCCGTGTGCAGGCGGTAGGATTCGCCCGAACGGGCGATGGCCCAGCTGGAATCCGGATTGAGCGTATAGGTCACCGCCAGGCTGTCGATGGCCTGGGGTTTGGCGGAAAAAATGGTGCGCTCGCGCCAGGTGTTCTGGTCCAGGATGTAGCGGGTCTGCAGGAAACCGTCCAGGCCGGGGATGTGGACCACGTAGGGATAATCGGTGCCTTCGAGCTGCATGAAATTGCCGCGGTCCCGTGTGGTGGGCGGACCCACGTAATAGATTTTTTCGGGTTTCTCCCCGTCGGTGTAGAGTTCCACCTTGATGTGTTCGCCGGCAATCTCGCGCACCACCAGATCGTATTTGGCCTTGGCCACCGGGTATTTGGCCTCCACCTGCGCGATGGTCTCCAGCAGGGTTTGGATGGCGTCCGGACGGGCTTCAAAGCGGCCGTTGACCATCCAGCGGCCACTGGCCTGGCGCTCCAGCAGGATTTCGCGGTCGCCACGGTCGGCCAAAAAGATTTTCTGGAGGGCGGCGGTGTCCGGGTAGGCAAAGGCGTTTTCGCGCAAGACGCGCGAACCCTCCGGTTTATTGATCACGCCAAACCAGACGGCCAGGCCGAGGGCCACGGCCACGAGGGCAAAAAGGAGGTTGCGGTTCATTGGAGGCGGGAATTAACGCATCCCGAATCGGCGGTACCTCACGACATTGTAAATACCGCCGAGCAAAAACAAAATCAGCACCGGAAGTGCGATGGCAAACACCGGCCAGATGTTGCGGCCTTCGGCCACTTTGCGCGGATCCAGGGGGCGGAGCCGGACTTCCTTGGCGCGGCTGTCCATCAGGCCGCTGTTGTCGGTGAGGTATTCCACCGCATTGAGGACCCAGTCCTTGTTGGCAAAGATGTACTGCTCCACCTGATCCAGGCCCAGCGGCGCAATCCGGCCGTCCGGAGCCACGGCGTTGCGGACAAAGTCGGCGTCGCCGAGCACGATCTGGCGGCTTTGTACGCCTTGTTCGACAAAGCGCTCACCGCCCACACCCCGCTGGCTGAAGCGCTTGGCCAACTCGGGCAGGCTGCGGAAAGCCGAGCGGAAGGGGCCTTCCAGAAGCACGGCCACGGGCAAATCGGAGCGGTTCCAGGCCTCGTCGGGCAGGGGATTGACCAGCAGATTGAAACGCACGCGGACCGGATCGGGCAGTTTGCGGCTGTTGGCCGAAGTCCGCAGCAGGACGGTTTTGCGGATGCCGGGTTCGCCCACCGTGTCCACGGTGGACGCGAAGGCGCTGAGCACCGCATCCAGGTTGCGGCCGATGGGGTGCTTGGGGTTGTGGTTGGTCAGGATGGGGCGGTAGGGCCAGGGGCGCTGTTCATACTGGCCGGATTCACCGATGGGCACGGCAATGCGTGCGTTCTGCCGGTCCTGGATGAGGTCCTCGTTGACCCGCACGCCGTATTGGAACAATTGGTCGGCTACGTCGCGCTCCCAGGGGCGGCTGAAGTATTCGCCACGGTTGGCGATCAGGCTGTCGAAATTGGCGTTGACCCCGTCGAGGAACCACAACAAGCGCCCGCCCCGCATGAGGTACTGGTCGAGCTTGTACTTGTTGACCATCGAGAAGCGTTCGCGGGAACCCGCGAGGATCAGGCAGGCGTAATCCGAATCGATCCGGTTGGTCAAATTCAAATCAAAACGGTCGACCCGGTAAAACTCCTTGAGGGAGTAGGTGAGGTCGAGCACGGCCATGGAATCCAGTTCGCCCTGGCCGGTGACAAAGCCCACGCGCGGCTTGACGGGCACGGTCAGTTGGCGGATGGCCCGGGCAAAATTGTATTCGAGCAGGGCCACGGCGGCTTCAGGGTCCCACATGGGCGTGATGACCGGGCTGAACTGGTCGGTGAGCACCACCACCTCGGGCTCGCTACCGCGGTATTCGACCTCGGCGTAGGGGAAGATGTAGCGCTGCTCGAAGCCTTCGCCGGCCTCGGCGCCCGAACGCAATTCCACGCTCAGCAGGCTGCGGTCCTGCAGTTCCTTGAACAAGGCCAGGCGGTTGTCGCGGTCTTCAATGGCGTTGGGGTCGAGGACCTGGAAGACCACATTGCCGCCGCTTTCGCGCTCAAAGCGCTCCAGCAGCGAAAGCGTTTCGGCCCGCAGCCGCGCCAGGTTGGGCGTGAGGCCCTCGTCACCGAGGTAGACGGTGATGCCGACGATGTCCTCCAGGTTGCCCAGCAGGTCTTTCGTGGGCTGGCTGATGCTGAAGCGCTTTTCCGCCGTCCAGTCCAGGCGGAGGTTGAAGCCGCTGGCCAGGATGTTGAGCAGGACCAGAATCAACGCCATCAGCCCCAGGCCCAACAGCGCGTTGCGGCGCTTGTTGGAGCGCGCGGGAGCCTGTTCGGGTTGGGAAGCGGTAGGGGCGCTGGGGTCGGTCATGCGGTTGGTTGAGGGGTTCGGGGGGCGGTTCACCATTTGCGGCTGTCCAGCACCGTGCGGGTCATGGCGCCAAAAAGCAGCACCACACTGGCAAAAAAGAGCACGTCCCGCAGGTCGATCAGCCCGCGCGAAAGGTTGCGGTAATGCACGCCCAGGCTGAGCGCTTCGAGGTAGCGGTCGGTGGAGCCCACAAACACCGGCAGGAGGGCCAGCGAATCGAAAGCCTGGTAGCCCACAAAACAGGCAAACAGGCCTAGGATGAAGGCCACCACCGGGTTGCGCGTCAGCGAGCTGGTGAACATGCCGATGGCCACAAAGCCCGCACCGAGCAGCAGCAGGCCGAGGTAGGAGCCCGCAATGGCTCCGCCGTCAATATTGCCTGCCGGCGAAGCCAGGGCCGAGATGGCGGCCACATAGACCAGCGTGGGCAGCACGGCCACGACCACGATGAAAAAGGCGGCCAGGAATTTTCCGGTGATGATCTGGATGCCGGTGACCGGTTTGGTGGCCAGCAGTTCGATGGTGCCCGATTCGTTTTCCTCCGCAAAGGAGCGCATCGTGATTGCGGGGATCAAAAACAAAAAGATCCAGGGGGCAAAATCGAAAAAAGAATCCATGCTGGCATAGCCCGAATCCAGGATGTTGGAGTCCGGGAAAATCCAGCAGATCAGGCCCGCCCCGATCAAAAAGATCGTGATGGCCAGATACCCCACCAGGCTCGACAGGAACTGGTTGACCTCTTTTCGGAAGATCGCGATCATGCCGTCAGGAGGGGCTTGAGGATTTGGAATCGGAAGCACCGGTCTTCGACGCGCCGTCCGCCACAACCGGAGCCGGTCCCGCGCCTTTGGTCAGCGCACGGAAGACGTCTTCGAGGTTCTGCTTGCTGCGCTCCGAGCCCAGCAGGGTATAGCCCTTGTCGACGGCCAGGCGGAACACCGCTTCTTCGATGTCGGTGGCGTCCGGGCTGAGCTGCAATTGCCAGACTTTGGCCTGCGCGTCCCCTTCCGGGAGCGTTTTGGCCGCCGTAACGCCGCGCAGCCGCGCGAAGGCTTCGCCCGGAACGGGCTCCTTGAACCGGACGGTGAGCGTTTCCGTTCCGCTGGCGCGGGCGGCCAGTTCGGCGGTGGGGCTGTCGGCTACCAGACGGCCCTGATGGATGATCAGCACGCGGTCGCAGAGGGCCTGCACCTCCTGCATGATGTGGGTGGACAGCAGGACGGTTTTTTCACGGCCCAGCTCCCGGATGAGCTCGCGGATGTCGGCCAGCTGGTTGGGGTCCAGGCCGGTGGTGGGCTCGTCGAGGATGAGCACCTCCGGATCGTTGATCATGGCCTGGGCCAGGCCCACGCGCTGCCTGTAGCCCTTGGAGAGCTGGCGGATGCGTTTGTGGCGTTCGGGCTCCAGCCCGGTCATGGCAATCATCTCCCGGATGCGTTCGCGCTTGCGCGAAAGCCCGAAAAGCCGTGCCACAAATTCCAGGTACTCCACCACGTAGAGGTCCAGGTAGAGCGGGTTGTGCTCGGGCAGGTAGCCGATGCGGCGGCGCAATTCCAGGCTTTCTCCGTCCACGTCGAGCCCGCACACGCTGGCCTTCCCGGCCGAAGGCGGGATAAAGCCCGTGAGGATCTTCATGGTGGTGGACTTGCCGGCACCGTTGGGGCCGAGGAAACCCACAATTTCCCCCTTCCCGATGCCGAAGCTCAGGTCGCGTACAGCCCATTGCTGGCCGTACAGCTTGCCCAGTTGATCCGCCTGCAAAACCATGGAAGCGGCAAAAATACCGATTGTATGCCCCGCACGGTCAACGCCGTACTTTTGCCGCCATGTCGGACCAGGATAGCTTCAAGAAGATCATCGCGCACGCCAAGGAATACGGCTTTGTATTCCCTTCCTCGGAGATCTACGACGGCCTCGGTGCCGTGTACGATTACGGGCCCAACGGCTCGGTGCTCAAGCGCAACATCAAGGACTACTGGTGGCGCGCCATGGTCCAGCTGCACACGGACATCGTGGGCCTGGACGCGGCGATTTTTATGCACCCCAAGACCTGGAAAGCCTCCGGCCACGTGGATGCCTTCAACGATCCGCTGATCGACAACAAGGACTCCAAGAAGCGCTACCGCGCCGACGTGCTGGTCGAGGACCACATGGAGAAGTACCGGACCAAAATCGAAAAAGAGGTCGCCAAAGGGCGCAAGCGCTTTGGCGAAAGCTTTGATGAGGCCCAGTTTTTGGCCACCAACCCCAACGTCAAGCGCAACCAGGACAAGATCAACGAGATCACCACCGGGTTGCAGAACACGCTTGGCAAGGGGGATCTGGCCGGATTGCGGCAGTTGATCGAAGACCTGGGCATCGCCGACCCGGAAACGGGCTCCAAGGACTGGACGGACGTGCGCCAGTTCAACCTGATGTTCGACACCAAGCTGGGTTCGGTGGCCGGCGATGCGGCCACCATCTACCTTCGGCCGGAAACGGCCCAGGGCATTTTTGTCAATTTCCTCAATGTCCTGAACACCTCGCGGCAGCGGGTGCCCTTTGGCATTGCGCAGATCGGCAAGGCCTTCCGCAACGAGATCGTGGCGCGGCAATTCATCTTCCGCATGCGCGAATTCGAGCAGATGGAGATGCAGTTTTTTGTGCGCCCTGGTACGCAGAAGGAATGGTACGAGACCTGGAAAGAACGCCGCATGAACTGGCACCGGGTGCTGGGCTTCCGGGAGTCAGACCTGCGCTGGCACAACCACGACAACCTGGCCCATTACGCCGACGCAGCCGTGGACGTGGAATACCGCTTTCCCTTTGGTTTCAAGGAGCTGGAAGGCATCCACTCGCGCACCGATTTTGACCTGGGCCGGCACCAGGAACTCAGCGGCAAAAAGTTGCAATACTTTGACCCGGAGCTGGACAAGAGCTATGTGCCCTACGTGGTCGAGACCTCCATCGGCTGCGACCGCACCTTCCTGGCCGTGCTCTGCCACGCCTTTGAGGAAGAAGACCTCGGCGACGGCAAATCCCGCACGGTGCTGAAAATCCCGCCGGCCCTGGCCCCGACCCAGGTGGCGGTCTTCCCGTTGGTCCGCAAGGACGGCCTGCCCAAAGCGGCCTTGAAGGTCTTCAACGATTTGCGCTTCGAGTTCTCCTGCGCCTACGAGGAAAAAGACTCCATCGGCAAGCGCTACCGCCGCCAAGACGCCATCGGCACGCCCTACTGCATCACCGTCGACCACGACACCCTCTCCGACAATACCGTCACCATCCGCGAGCGCGACGCCATGACCCAGGAGCGCATCCCCGTGGACCGCGTCCGGGAAATCGTGCGGGAGCGGGTGGACATGAACCGCTTGTTGGAGCGGATGGGCTGATCCGGGCATTCGGTCTTCTCATTCGGGTGCTGCATCTTGGCGACGCGCAGGATGCGCCTTCCGCCTGTGAAAAACTGGTCCCAACAGCTTTCCTGGTCTCCGGCTGAATTGGCCTATCCGGGATCGGAGGAGGCCATCGTGCAGTTGGTGCAGCGCGCCGCGGAAAGCGGGCGCAAGGTCCGGGCGATCGGCAGCGGGCACTCGTTCACACCGCTGGTGCCGACGGACGATGTGCTGGTGAGCCTGGACCGCTACCAAGGGCTGGTGTCGGTAAAACGGGAGACCTTGCGTGCCACCGTGCGCGGGGGGACCAAGCTCCACACGCTGGGGGAGTTGCTGTTCGCCGAAGGCATGGCCATGGAAAACATGGGCGACATCGACGCCCAGTCCATTGCCGGCACCATCAGCACGGGCACCCACGGCACGGGTGTGGAATTTGGAACGATCAGTACACAAGTGGTGGGTCTGCGCTTTGTCAACGGCAAGGGGGAAGTCGTGTCGTGTTCGCCGGAGGACAAACCGGAATTGTTCCGCTGCATGCAGGTCTCTCTTGGCGCGCTGGGCATCATCACGGAGGTGACGCTGCAGTGTGTGCCCGCCTACCGCCTGGCGCTGGAAAATCGAAAAGAGCCCTTGGAGGCGGTTTTGGCCGATCTCGAAAACCGAAAACAACACAACCGCAATTTCGAGTTTTACTGGATGCCCTATACGGGCACCGCCTGGACCAAGAGTTCCAACGCCGTTTCCGGCGAACAGCCCGACCAGGACAATTGGCTCAACAAAGCCTCGGAGTATCTGCTGGAAAATGTGGCCTTTAAGGTGCTTTGCGACCTGGCCCATGCTGTGCCCGCCATGAACAAGCCGGTCGCCCGCATTTCGGCGGCCAGCGTACCAACCCTGCGCAAGGTCTACCACAGCCATCGGGTGTACGCCACCAAGCGCATGGTGCGCTTCATGGAAATGGAATACAACGTGCCGGCCGAGGCCTACGCCGATGTGTTTCAGGAAATCCGGCGGCGGGTCAATACCGGCGGCTTCAACGTGCATTTCCCGATCGAAAACCGCTGGGTGAAAGCCGATCAGATCCCGCTCAGTCCCGCCTATGGACGCGATTCGGCTTACATCGCCTGCCACGTCTATCACAAAAAGCCATTTCGGCCCTATCTCGAAGCGCTGGAAGCCATATTCCGCGCCCACGGCGGCCGTCCGCATTGGGGCAAATGGAACAGCCTGAAGGCTGCGGATGTAGCGGAACTTTATCCGGAGTTTCCGGTCTTTCTGCGCCACAGGGAACAGCATGATCCCGACGGCGTATTCCGCACGCCTTACCTCGAAAAGCTGCTCGGCGCATGAACGGCGCACCGCCATCCCGCTATTTCGAGCAGCTCAATGCCGCCTTGCAGGCGAAGGCCAATGCCGACGGCCGCGCCATTCCGATGCTTTTGCTGGACCTGGACGCACTGGACCGCAATTTGGAGCGGCTGCAAAGCGACCTTGCTGGTCCTGGACGCACCACCCCGCTGGGTCTGCGCCTGGTGGTCAAGTCGCTGCCTTCCTGCGAGCTGCTGGCCTACTGCATGCAGCGCCTGCAGACCGAGCGCCTGATGGTCTTTCACCAACCGTTTTTGACCGACTTGTCCAAAACGCTCGGCCCTGAGGCTGATGTGCTGCTGGGCAAGCCCATGCCGGTTCGGACGGCCGCATACTATTACCGCAACCTGCCGGAGCGCAGCAACGGCTTTGATCCCTTCCGCCAGATCCAGTGGTTGGTGGATACGCCACAACGCATCGCCGAGTACCATGCCTTCGCCGCCGAGCTCGGCCGGCCGCTGCGCCTGAGCCTGGAGATCGACGTGGGCCTGCACCGCGGTGGTTTTGATCCGGAAGGCAGCGCCCCGAACGCCTTGCGCAAAGGCCTGGAGCGCATCGCTGCCCACCCCGAGCAGCTCCGCTTCAGCGGGTTTATGGGCTACGAGCCTCATGTGGTCAAGCTGCCGCGGCTTTTGCGTTCGCGGGAACGCGCCTTTGCCATGGCCAATGCCGCCTACCGGCGAAGCCTCGAGCTCCTGCAACGCGGCTTTCCCCAGCTCTGGTCTGAGCACCTGACGTTCAACGGCGGCGGCAGCCCCACGCTGACCCTGCATGCCCAAAACGACACCCCCATCAACGAGGTGGCCGTCGGGTCCTGCCTGGTCAAACCCAGCGGTTTTGACATTCCTACGCTGAGGCAATACGAGCCGGCGGCCTTCATCGCCACGCCGGTGCTGAAAGCCTTTGAGGGCACCACCTTGCCCGGACTGGAGTGGGGCAGGGGGCTGCTCAACCGGATCAGCGCCCTGAACCGACGCTCCTATTTCATTTATGGAGGCTTTTGGAAGGCCGACTATTGTTGGCCGGAAGGCCTGCGCGATAACCAGCTGTTTGGCCCCTCCACCAACCAAAGCATGGTCAATGGCCCCGCCCAACAGCCGCTGCAACCGGGCGATTTTGTCTTCCTCCGCCCCACCCAGTCCGAGTTTGTCCTGCTCCAGTTTGGCGGGATTCAAACGCTACGTGCAGGTTCCATAAACCAATCGTGGACGCTTCTGGATCAGCGGTAGCCAACGACTACGCGTCAATCAGGGCGAGTGGGGTTGGCGCTAATGGCCTTCCTGCCGTTTAGGAACTATAGTTTCTGTGGAACAACTTTAGTTTCTGGATCAGCAAGTTGCCAATTTCCTGCGCTGACCCTTCTGCATCCGGATAACGTGTTGGTCTTTCTGCGTTTTGTGCGTTTCGCCTCCGGCGAACACCCGTAGCATTGCAGGGTACGGAATCCGAAACGCCATGCCCTCGAACATCCTCCGGATCAACACCATCCACGAACTGCACGAAGGCTTGGGTTTGCCCAAACCCAAACACCCGCTCATTTCCCTGATGGACGCGGGCAAGGTGCAGATTCCCGAGGAGCGCATCGGCACCCGGTACAGCACCGGCATGTACTCCATCTCCCTGAAGGACGGCAGTTGCGGGATGGAGTATGGCCGCAATGCCTTTGATTTTACCGAAGGCGTGATGGTGTTCACCGCGCCCGACCAGGTCAGCACCATCACCGAAGCGGTGGCCGAAGGCAGCATCCAGGGCTGGATGCTCTACGTGCATCCCGACCTGTTGCGCGGGGCGCCCCTGGGCAAACGCATCCAGGAGTACGGCTTTTTCAACTACGACGTGTATGAGGCCCTGCACCTTTCGGAGGCCGAAGAAGAACAGGTCAATATCTGCGTGCGCAACATCGAAGCCGAATACCAGCAGCGCATCGATGCCCACAGCCAGCAGGTCATGGTGGCCAATCTCGATTTGTTGCTCAGCTATTCCCAGCGCTTTTATGAGCGGCAATTCCATACCCGCGCGCCCCAGTACCACGATGTGGTGGCCGAATTTGAAAGCAACCTCAAGCGCTATTTCGAAGAGGAGCGCTACCGCGAGGAGGGTATTCCTTCCATCCAGCGCTTCGCCGAACAGGCGCATTTGTCCCAACATTATTTCTCGGACCTGCTGAAAAAAGAAACCGGCCGTTCGGCGAAGGACCACATCAACGGCTACCTCATCGAACGGGCCAAGGACATCCTGTTGGCCTCCGAGCACTCTGTGAGCGAGGTGGCCTACCTGTTGGGCTTCAATTACCCCCACTATTTCACCCGCCTTTTCAAGGCGAAGACCGGCATGACCCCGGGCGCGTTCCGCTCGGCCAATTGATGGCGGTCCAGGGCTTCGTGAAAACCAAAAACAGCCAAGCACGCATGGGATACACCGTACTCATTACAGGCTCTACCGGCATGGTCGGCAAAGGCGTTCTGCTGGAATGCCTGGACAGTCCGCTGGTGGACACCGTCAAGGTGCTCAACCGCAGCAGCCTGGGCATGCACCACGCCAAACTGGAAGAAATCCTGCTGCAGGACTTTACCGACCCCGCACCGGTAGCCGATCGCTTTGCCGGCGTAGACGCCTGTTTCCATTGCATGGGTGTCTCCTCCCTCGGGATGAGCGAGGAGGACTTCAGCCGCCTGACCTATACGGTTACCGCAAAATTGGCCGATGCGGTGTACGCGCAAAACCCACAGGCGGTCTTCTGCTACGTGTCCGGCACCGGCACGGATGAAAGCGAACAAGGCCGTACCATGTGGGCACGCGTGAAGGGCCGTGCCGAAAACTACGTGTTGGCCAAAGGCTTCAAGGCGGCGTGGATGTTCCGACCTGGAATGATCGTTCCGGAACGCGGCATCCGATCGCGAACCAACTGGTACCAGTGGATGTACAACATCACGCGGCCACTGTTCCCCTTGCTCAAACGCCTGGACTCCATCACCACCACCACCCGCATCGGCCACGCCATGCTGCAGGTGCTGGAACAGCCACCTTCTTCGGTGCACTTGGAAAATCCTGCCATCAACCGTTTGGCGGAAGCGCATCAAGGCCAAAACGCCTGATACACCATTTTCTCAAGCAGGCACCCCGCCTGTCCTCCCAATCGATCTCCTATGTCCCCCATCGACAAGAACCAACCTGTATTGGTCACCGGTGCCACCGGCTACGTGGCCGGATGGCTGGTCAAAAAGCTGTTGGACGAAGGCTACACGGTGCATGCCGCTGTGCGCAGTCCGGACAACGCGAAAAAGACCGCCCACTTGGATGCGATCGCCGAAAAGGCGCCCGGTTCCATCCGCTACTTCAAAGCCGACCTTTTGGATGAAGGCTCCTATGCCGAGGCCATGCAAGGCTGCAGCGTGATCTTCCATACCGCATCCCCCTTCACCAGCAACTACGACGACCCGCAAAGGGACCTCATTGATCCGGCGGTCAAGGGCACGGCCAATGTGCTGCAGTCGGCCAAGGAAATTCCTACGGTACAGCGTGTGGTGCTGACCAGCAGTTGTGCGGCCATGTATTCGGACGCCATCGACACCGTTAACGCTCCAGGCGGCGCCATCACCGAAGACGTTTGGAACACCACCGCTTCACTGGACTACCAGCCGTACTCCTACTCTAAAACCCTGGCCGAAAAGAAAGGCTGGGAGATTGCCGAAACGCAAAACCAGTGGGACCTGGTGACCATCAATCCATCTTTTGTGATGGGGCCACCGCTGAACACGAAAAGCAATACCTCGGAGAGCTTCAGCATCCTCAAACAGATGGGCGACGGCACGTTCCGTTTTGGCGCACCGCGCATGGGCTTTGGCGTAGTGGACGTGCGCGATGTAGCCGAAGCCCACTACAAAGCGGCTTTTACGCCTTCGGCGAACGGCCGCTACATCACCTCCGGGCACAATACAGACCTGTTTGCCATGACCCAAGCCCTGCGCCCCAAGTTTGGCAACGACTACCCTTTGCCCAAATCGGCAGCGCCCAAGTGGTTGTTGATGCTGGTCGGACCGATGATGAACAAGATGCTGACCCGCAAATCCATCCGCAACAACGTCGATGTGCCCTTCCGCGCGGACAACAGCAAAATCAAAAGGGAACTGCTCATGGAATTCCGGCCCTTGCAACAGACCATGGAAGACGGTTTCCAGGTCCTGGTGGACGAAAAGATCGTCTGAGCAGCGTGGTTATCTTGACGGCCCATGATCGCAACCAAGAGCATCCCGTTCCGGCGCATGATGTCCATTTCGGGCCACCATGTGGTCTGGCTGCTGGCCATGACGTCCACCTTTGCGGCGCTGTACCATTTTGAGCTGATCCGCTTCCACATCCCCTGGTTGCCCATGTCGGTGATCGGCACGGCGGTGGCCTTCTACGTGGGCTTCAAAAACAACCAGGCCTACGACCGCCTTTGGGAAGCGCGGAAAATCTGGGGCGGCATGGTCAACGACAGCCGTACCTGGGGCATGATGGTGGACGGTTACGTCAGCAATTTGAACGCTGATGCACCCGTTTCGGATCACGAGTTGAAGTCCATCAAGCGCCGCCTGATCTACCGCCACATTGGGTGGCTGTACGCGCACCGGAGTCAGCTCCTTGCTCCTACCGAGTGGGAGCACATCAGTCAGGGCGGCAATCTGGCGCGTTTTGCCCGCCGCTACCAACGCTTGTTTGGTGTTGGATTGGTGGAAGATGAGGTAACGCGCATCGAGCTCAAGCATTACTTGCCTGCCGACGAACACAACGCCCTGATTGCGGCGGTCAATACCGCCACGCAGACCATCAATGCCCAATCGCGGGACCTTCGCGCGTTGCGCGAACGGGGCCTTTTGGACTGTTTCCGCCACACCCAGATGGTGGGCGTGCTGCAAAGTTTTTATGCCCTGCAGGGTAAAAACGAACGCATCAAGAAGTTTCCGCTGCCGCGCCAATACGCCAACATGAGCCGATACTTCGTGGGCATTTTTGTGGCGCTGCTGCCCTTCAGCATGATTCCGGAATTGCAGGATTTGGGCGGTTGGGGCATATGGCTGTCCATTCCCATTACGGCGCTAATCGGTTGGGTGTACGTCATGATGGAAGTGGTGGGCGACTACACCGAAAATCCCTTCCAGGGCATGGCCAACGACATCCCCATGTTGTCGCTGTGCCGCACCATCGAGATCGACATGCGGCAGATGCTCGGAGAAACCGACCTTCCGGATCCCATCCGCTCCAAAAACGGGGTGCTGATGTAGGGCTGCGTACGGGGGCTATGCCACGGGCCATACTGGGGGCACATGCAGGGCCCCAGGCCCGGGGGCACGCCGGAGGTATCCGGATGGTACCGGCAGGAGGCCACGCGCTGCGCTTCACCGCCGTACATTCACGGCATGCAGCATGCTTTTGTTTTGCTTTTTGTAGCCGCGTTCTTCGGCGCCTGCCAAATGGATTCCACGGCATCGGCCGAGGATGCCGGCTCTACCACAGCGGATACTGACCTGACTGCCTTTGCTCAAACGATGGCCGGCCACTACAGCTCCGCCGAACAGGCTGGTGCGGATTCCGCCTATTTCGACATCCGCTTGCACATGGTGCCCATCTGGGGCTCCGCTGCGGATCCGGATACCGTTTGGTTGTATGTGGAACAAGCTGCGGCCGGCTATTTGGACCGTCCATACCGCCAGCGCGTCTACCGGCTGACCGCCGAATCCGGAGCCGATGGCCCCGTTTACCGCTCGGTCGTTTTCACCATGGCAGCGCCCCTGCGTTTTGCCGGCGTCTGGGATTCGGTGGCGGCCTTTGAAGGCCTGACCCCGGACTCCCTGACCGAGCGCAGCGGTTGCGACATCCTGTTGACCCGCCAGGAGGATGGAGTCTTCGCCGGCTCTACCGGCGAAAGCAGCTGCCCCAGCGCACTGCGCGGTGCCTCTTACGCCACCTCGGAAGTGACCATGCGCGCCGACGAACTGGTAAGCTGGGACCGCGGTTGGGATGCCGACGGGCAGCAGGTCTGGGGTGCGGAAAAGGGCGGCTACGTGTTCAAGCGCGTGACCGCAGAAAAAGCTGCTGCTGATCCCGAGCAGATGGATCAGCAATAGGTCGGTCAGGCCTGGCATAAACGTGGCCTGCATCGGGATCGTGCATGTTCCTGTTTCTTGCGGCGGGGCGTAAAAAAAGCCGCCCCGAAAATCGGGGCGGCGAAGCAACGGCTTTGCAAACAATATGGCGGAAAGGATGCGCAATCGTATCCTGAACAAGCGCACAGGAAACGGCCAAGAGCATCCTCCATAAACCGGCTTATTCCTCGGCGGCAGCCGTTTCGGCTTCCGCGGCTTCAGGCACTTCTTCCACGGGGCGGAAAACGGCCTTGATCTTTTCTTCCAATTCCTGCATCAACTCGGGATTGTCGAGCAACAGCTGCTTGACGGCCTCACGGCCCTGGCCGAGTTTGGTGGAATCGTAGGAGTACCAGGAACCGCTCTTCTGCAGGACGCCATTGTCGACGCCCATGTCGATGATCTCGCCGGCTTTGGAAACGCCTTCGCCGTACATGATGTCGAACTCGGTGATGCGGAAGGGCGGGGCCACTTTGTTTTTGACCACCTTGACCTTGACGCGGTTGCCGACCACTTCGTCCTTTTCCTTGATCTGGCCGATGCGGCGGATGTCCAGGCGGACGGAGGAATAGAACTTCAGGGCATTGCCGCCGGTGGTGGTTTCGGGGTTGCCGAACATCACCCCGATTTTCATGCGCAGCTGGTTGATGAACACACAGCAGGCACCGGTTTTGTTGATGGTGCCGGTCAGCTTCCGGAGGGCCTGGGACATCAGGCGGGCCTGCAGGCCCACCTTGGCATCGCCCATTTCGCCTTCCAGTTCGCCGCGCGGCACAAGCGCGGCCACCGAGTCAATGACCACGATGTCCAGGGCACCGGAGCGGATGAGGTGCTCGGTGATTTCCAGCGCCTGTTCGCCGTTGTCCGGCTGGGAGATCAGCAGGTTTTCGACGTCCACCCCCAGTTTGGAAGCGTAGTACTTGTCAAAGGCGTGCTCGGCGTCGATGAACGCCGCCAGCCCGCCTTTGCGCTGTGCTTCGGCAATGGCATGCAGGGCCAGGGTGGTTTTGCCGGAGCTTTCCGGACCGTAGATCTCCACCACGCGGCCTTTGGGCAGGCCGCCGATGCCCAGGGCAATGTCCAGGCCCAGGGAGCCGGTCGGGATGGCCTCCACCTGCATGATGGGCGAATCGCCCATTTTCATGACAGTGCCCTTGCCGTAGGTTTTGTTCAGGCTGTCCAGCGCCAGGCCCAGCGCCTTGAGCTTGTTGGCGTCGATGGCCGGTCCGGAATTGCCGTTGCCTTTTGCGTTGGATTTGCTCATGCGGTATGGTTGATCGCGCAACGCGGAGCTGCGCGGATGTGATCGAATCGTGGACGGATAAAGATAGGCCGCGTGGGCGCCCGCTGGCGGGCGAAAGCCTTCGCCGGACAGGCGGTGTGGATAAGTTGTGGCCTGTGCTTTTGTGGATGACAAAACGCATGTAAGAACATTGGTGTTATTTATAATGTATTAAGCCTCGACAATTTGTCGTATTATGAACAAGCGTTAAAAATGGCAGAGGGAATCATATGCCCAAAAATGACCCCGTTGTATAACACGCCTTTGGTTTTCTTTTTCCGTCGACATGGCCCAACCTCATGCCTCCGCGTTATACCACCTCATTCATGCCTTAGACCACCGCGAACGCCATTTGGTCCGCAGTCGTTTGGACACTGCGCATGCACCGTCCAACCGACGCACGCTGTTTGAGTTCCTCATCAAACAGCGCAATTGGAATGAGCCCCGAACCCGTGCTTTTTCCAGGGACCATGGATTGCGGTTGGCTTCGGTGAGCAAACAGCTGGTAACCGATATCCAGGATGTTTTGGCAGAGCATCCTCAGAAGGATTCACATGCCCACACGCTTTACCGCGAGTTGGTGCTTGCCGAGCAGCTGTTGGCCAAGCATTTGCCGCAGGAAGCGGGAAGCAGGGCGCGTGAAGGTTTTCAGCAGGCCCGGCAATGGGGGTTGCTGAACCATGCTTTGCTGTTCCGGCGGCTGGAGTTGAGCGTCAGTTTCCAGACGGCTGGTCATCGCATGCCGCTGGAGCAGTTGGAAGCGCAAATGCAGGAAACGGAAGCCATCGGCCAGGAGCTGTCTGCATTGCTGACCCTGCAACACCTATCCCAAATTGTGGACCACGTGTTTGATGCGGGAACCTATCGCTATCTGGAAGCCACGGAAATCCTGGAGAACAAGGTCCTGACCCATCCGATTTTTGAGGAGGGCGCCCAGGCACTGACAGACCCAGCCCGTACGGCGTACCTGGATCTGGTGGCCTCCATCCACTATTACCTGGAGGATTGGTCGCGCAGTGTGGAAGCCAGTGAACAGCTGGCCGACGGCATGCTGGAGCGCCTGGAGGATCAGCCCGATGCACCAGGCTACTACGACCGCCTGCTGGTCAACATGGGTAACCTCATGAGTTTGGCCAACCTCCAGCGGGATGCGGATGCGTTTCGCCGGTACCGGCGAACCCGTGACGAGGTCCTGGCCGCGGTACCGAAGACCGCCTGGAAAAAGCAATTGACCGACAAGTTGGCCTTGCGCTACACCGTGGAAATGGCCTGGTACCAAACACATTCCCGGCAGCTTGCCGCGCTGGATCGGACTATTGATCAACAGGTTTTGCCGCTGCTTGATCAGCCGCGCTGGCAGGCACAACGTATGGTGGTACGGTTTGACCTGATGGTCATGCACTTCATGATCGGCCGCTATGCCGATGGCCTGGCCATAGCCGCGCAATTGGAAAAAGAACATGCGGACGAACTGGCCGTGGATGCCCAGCGGCGTTGTGCGATGAACTGGTGGCTTATGCTGGCCTCCTTTGAAGCCGGCGACGCCGAGCGCTTCGAGACCATGCACGAACGCATTTCCACCGCCATGGAGGCCGGCGAGGGCCGGCACTGGCCCACGGAGCGGCTCTTGCTGCAAGCGCTCCTGAAAGCGTTCGCCCTTTCGGGCGAAGCACGCCGCAAGGCCCTGGTGACCGCCACCAAGGTCTGGGAAAAGGAAAAACTCCGCGTCAACCGCCCCACCAAAAACATCAACATCCTGGAGTGGCTGGCCAAACAGACCGCCGGGGTGCAGCGGAATTGAGGTCCTGCACCGGCCTGTTTCCAAATGCAAAAAAAGGAGGCAGACCAATGCGGTCTGCCTCCTTCAACGCTAAGGTGCCGGGCCTCAAAACGACCGCATTGACCTAGCGCACTTGCAGCGTGTGGCGTTCCACACCGTGCTCCGTGCGCACTTCGAGCACGTAAGCGCCGGCAGGTACACCGGACAGCCCAAATTGCAGGTTGGAGGCGCTGCTTTGCTGCTGGCGGACCAGGCGGCCGAGCGCATCGTAGAGGTGGAGTTGGGCCGGGCTGGAGGCGTGTTCGCCGGTCCGGCGAACGGTCACCCAATCGGTGGCAGGATTGGGCCATACCTGCACGTTGGTGGCCGATGCAGCCAGGCGCGGACTCGGCGTTGTGAAGCTGCTGGAGGCGCTCCAGGCAGTGGGCAAGCCACTGGCGGCACAGCGGGCCCGGACGCGCCAGTTGTAGGTGGTGCCGGGCGACAGGGATGGAATGGTAATGGTGGTGGCCGTGAGCACCGAACGGCGCGTGCCGCCACCGGCCGGTCCGCCCTCAATCTGGTAGGCGTCCGCTCCGGCAAGTGCGTCCCAGGAAAGTTTGACGGCTGTGCCGTTGGGCAGCAGGCTGTCGACCGAAAGGCCGGTCACCTGGGACATGGCGTCGCAGGGATCGGCACATGCCGGCGTGATGAAATTGGAGATGCTTACGGTCAGCGGCGTGGGCACATCGCTGAACTTGGAGGCGTAAACAAAGCAGAACTCGTCTCCGGCGGTCAAGGCAACTGTATGGGTGCCGGCCGACGTGCCGAAGGGTGGGGGATCGGCGGAGCTCAGTTCGGTGACTTCGCCGTTCAGGCAATAGCCAAAGCGGTCAATGAAGGGATTGAAGAAGAAGGGCGCCCCGGCAATCGACCAGTCAAAGGTGAAGTCGCCGGTGGCCGGCACGGCGATGCAGACGGTGGAAGTGCCTTCCGTCTCTGCACAATCGATGGAGTCCAGGCCGGAACCGGCAAAGTCCATGTCGTTTTCCAACGTGATCAGGAAGGTGCCCACCGCATTGGTGGCGGTGGTGTTGTTGGCATTGATGGTCCAGTTGGCCGGATCCCAACAGTCTGCCAATTGCGCCTGGACGGCCAGGGTGCCGACCAGCAGCAAGGCGGCCGTGGCAAGAAAACGCGTTGGTGCGTGGTTCATGATGTATAGGGTTGGTGAAAGCGTTTGATGGCTGAAATGCCTGAACGGCGAACACCAAGAACGCAAGCGTCCCTTTCCCTGACGAACCAAGCTTGCCGTATAGCAATGTTTTGAAAAGGAGCATCTGTGCCTTAAGATTCTGTAAATACAGGCATTTATGCTTTCAAAATCAATGTTTTAGCTGGACCTTTTGGCCATGGCCGAATCGCTCAAACGCCTGCATGCCCTGGTTCAGGCGCTCGGACCGCGCGAACGCGGACAGGTGCGGCGAACCCTGCAGGCCAACAAGAAGCATAGCGCCAAGGAGCGCCTGTTCCAGGCCTTGGTTGCCGCGCGGGAACCGGATGCCCTGGGCCTGGCCCAATGGGCGCAGACGGAAGCCTGGTCGCTGGACTCGGCCGTTCAGGGCCTGACCGAAAGCATTCTGCGGGTCCTGTCCAAGGCCCGCAGCCGGGCCTCAACCGAGGGCCGTTTGCTGGAACGCCTTGCCTGGTCCGAAGTGCTGCGCTCCAAAGGCCTGGTGGATTGGTCCGTCGAGCTTATGGCCCGGTCCAGAAGGCTGGCCGAAGAGGAAGGGCATCGGGAGGCCATTGTTTGGTCGCTGGGCAGGCAACACTGGCCGAGCACCTACCTGGCAGAGGCGGAGGACAGTCTGGATCGTTTGGAAGCCGATCTGGTTCAGCACCAGCGCCTGCTCGATGATGTACGTATGGAGATCGTGACCCAGCACCTGGCGCGTTGGACGGACATCTTCCTTGTGCGCACCAGCGGGAGTTTTGCCGAGTCGTGCACTGTGCTGCAGGAGCGGGTCCTGGCGCATCCTGCGCTGCACAAACCTCCCCCGGTCAGCAGCACCAAAGCCCATTACCTCTTTTGGGATTTGTTGGCCTCCGTGCACTTTTACATGGAGGACTGGCAGGCCAGCCGGCTGGCCTGCGAACAGCTGTACCACAACCTGCGCAAGCAGCAGGACGCCCGGGAACGACAGCCGCATTACCAGCTGGCCATGCTGCTGACCAATACCATGCTGCTGGCCAACCGCTGCAAGGATGCTTCCGACTTCCGGCAGCAATGGAGGCGCTGGGAGGCCGTTCGCCAAGCCTGCACCTCCGCCACGGAGCATAACCGCATTGAGGCGCAAACCGTGCCGCGGGCCCAATTGCAGCTGGCCTGGCATGCGGCCATCAACGGGGATCGGGCGGGTTGGCAGGAACTGATGGTGGCCTACTTTGAACCCATGTTGTCCGGAGGGCGGATCTCGGAAATGGAGCGTTTCCAGGCCTTCGTTGACCTATCCGGCATGGCCCTGTACCTGCGCCGCTATGGCCAGTCCCTGGCCTTCGCCGAGCAGGCAAAAAGCTGCAAAGACGCCCAAACCGACAAGGAGCGGGCCTATGCGGCAGGGTGGTACGGGCTTCTGGCCGCCTTTGGCCTGGAGGATCCATCCGTGTTCGAATCACGCCTGCGCTCCTGGAGCCTGCAGTTGCGGCACGGAGCCGGGCAGCATTGGCCGCGGGAGCGGGTGCTGCTCACGGGCTTGAAGCAGGCTTTTCGCCGGCCCGCCGGCGAACGCCGGGCACGGCTGCAGCAGGCACGGGCGGATTGGGTGCAAGGCTTTGACCCGCCGGGCTCCACGCGGCATATCGATGTGGCCGAGGCCCTGGCGATCGGCCTGGGTTGAGGGCGTTGTTGAGGGCCCCGTTGAGCTCCGCGTCGAGGCACAAAAAAACCGGACGCCGCAGGGCATCCGGTTTGGGTATGGTTGATGACGGGGCGTTTAGCGCGTCGTCTCGACGGGGGCGGTGCTGCGGCTGTAGCGCAGCAGATCGTTCACGGTGCTGGCACGCGGCGCGTAGCGCAAGCCTTCCAAAGCCTCCATGGAAGCCTTCAAAGCCTCGTAGCGTGCTTGCCAGTCGGGGTTTTGCCGGAGTTCCCGGCGGATGGCCACCATTTCCTGGGGGGAGCACTCCCCGTACAAATAGCGGACCAGGTCGTTTTGGGTAAGGGTGTGTTGCATGGGCTGCTTTTGGTTCAAGGAGGCCCTGCTGCGCAGAACCGCCCTTAAAACGCCGCCCATGGGCCCCTATTGCTGCTAGAGCGCAATATTTTTCTCGGCGATCATTTTGCGCATGTTAATCAACGCATAACGCATGCGGCCCAATGCGGTATTGATGCTCACATCGGTCAGCGCGGCAATCTCCTTGAAGGACATTTCCGCATAGTGGCGCAGGATGACCACTTCTTTTTGCTCCGGCGGAAGCTGTTCGACCAGGTGGCGCACCTTGCGGCGGGTCTGGCCGACCACCATGTCGTCCTCTGCGGTGTTGTCCGCAAAGTCGAGCACGTTGAAGATGTCAAAGCCTTCGGTGTTGGTGATCGTGGGCTGGCGCTTCTTGCGGCGGAAGTGGTCGATGCACAGGTTGTAGCTGATGCGCATGACCCAGGGCAAGAACTTGCCTTCCTCCTTGTAGCGGCCGGAACGCAAGGTGTCGATCACCTTGATGAAGGTGTCCTGGAAGATGTCTTCGGCCAGGGCCGAATCCTTGACGAGAAATAGAATGGAGGTGTAGACCTTTTCCTTGTGACGCTCGATGAGCTGTTCCAGGGCGGTCTCGTTGCCGGCCAAATAGCGGCCGATCAACTGCTTGTCGGTAAGCACGTCTACCTGCATGACTCAGGGGGAGGTTGCGAGTACAGTAAAGACTGAATATCAGTCAGGTAGGGCTTACAGCTATGGGCAGATGCGTTGGGTGAAGCGGGAATTCCGGACGGACAAATCCCGCACGACAAGCGGTTATACCACCTCAAGATAGGTTTTCTTTGCGCTGCACGCAAGGCCTTGTGACCGCATTACCCCGAAAAAATCCCTCCGTGCCTCCAGCCAAAGGCTCTTCCACCACCGCGCCAAAACGCCGCAAAACTAAGCGGGGCAAGGGCTCCGACGCCATCCGCATCAAGGGTGCCCGGGTCCACAACCTGCAGAACGTCTCCGTCGATATTCCGCGCAACAAGCTTGTGGTTGTGACAGGCGTATCCGGCTCAGGGAAGTCCTCGCTGACCATGGATACGCTCTATGCAGAAGGCCAGCGCCGCTATGTGGAGAGCCTGAGCGCCTATGCCCGCCAGTTCCTGGGCCGCATGGAGAAGCCGGACGTGGACCTGATTGAGGGCCTCTGTCCGGCCATCGCACTGGAGCAAAAAGTGACCACGCGGACCACCCGCAGCACGGTCGGTTCGCTGACGGAGGTGGACGACTACCTGCGCCTTTTGTTCGCCCGTGCCGGGCGAACCCTGCACCCCGAGACCGGGGAGGAAGTCCGGCGCCACGAGGTCAGCGATGTGGTGGATGCCCTGTTGGAACTCCCGGCCGGCACCAAGGTGCAGGTGCTCTCGCCCCTGCAGACCGAACACCCCCGCACGCTGGAGGCGGAGCTCAAGCTGTTGCAGCAAAAAGGCTACGTGCGAGTGGCCACGCCGGAAGGCACCGAGCGCATCGAAGACGTGCTGGCGCGCAAGAAGCGGCCGGACTACGCCGAAGTGCTGCTGGTGGTGGACCGCTTTGCCGCCGGCCCTCCGGCCGAAGACCTGGAGGAACAGGAAGCCGAAGACCGCCGCAACCGCATGTCGGATTCGGTGGAAACCGCCTTCCAGGAATCCTACGGCGACTGCATCGTGGAGGTCCTGGAGCGCGGCAAGGAATCCCGGCGCATGGCCTTCTCGACCCGCTTCGAGCTGCATGGCATGCGCTTCGAGATCCCTTCGGAGGCCTTTTTCAACTACAACAACCCCTACGGCGCCTGCGACCGCTGCCAGGGTTTTGGCAATGTGGTGGGCATCGACGAAGACCTGGTCATTCCCGATCCCAACCTGAGCGTCTACGAAGGGGCTGTTGCGCCCTGGAAGGGGGCCAAAATGAAAGCCTGGCTGGACAAGCTGGTCCGCGCTGCGGAGGCTGCGGATTTCCCGATCCATAAGCCGGTCAAAAAGCTTTCGCCGGAGGCGTACCAGCTGCTCTGGACGGGCAACAAACACTTCAAGGGGCTGAACGCCTTTTTTGAGCACCTGGAGGCGAAGGCCTACAAAATCCAGTACCGCGTAATGCTGTCGCGCTACCGCGGGCGGACCAAGTGCCCGGATTGCAAGGGCACGCGCCTGCGCAAGGACGCGCAGTACGTCCAGGTGGGCGGCACCAACATCACCGAGCTGATGCTCAAGCCGGTCAGCGGGGTGCGCGCCTGGATGGAGGACCTGGAACTGTCTCCGCAACAGCAGCAGATTGCCGGGCGCATCCTGCTCGAAATCCGCCAGCGCCTGGACTTCATGCTGGACGTGGGCCTGGGCTACCTGACCCTGACGCGGCCCTCCAACACGCTGTCGGGCGGGGAAAGCCAGCGCATCAACCTCACCCGGCAGTTGGGCAGCAACCTGACCTCCAGCCTCTACATCCTTGACGAGCCTTCCGTGGGCCTGCACCCCCGCGACACCGCCCGGCTCATCCGCGTGCTCAAGCGCCTGCGCGACCTGGGCAATACCGTGGTGGTGGTGGAACACGAAGAGGAAATCATGCGCGCCGCCGACCACATCATCGACATGGGGCCGGCCGCGGGCATCCACGGGGGCAAAGTGGTGGCTTCCGCGCCTTACGGCGAATTGCTCGAACATCCCCAGATGTCAAAAGCGAGCCTGACCGCCGCCTACCTCTCCGGACGCGAGGCCATCCCCACACCGGCCCGCCGCCGCCGGGTACGCGAGAAAATCACCGTCAAAGGCGCGCGGCAGCACAATTTGAAAGACATTGACGTGGACTTTCCGCTCAACATGCTCACCGTGGTCAGCGGTGTAAGCGGCAGTGGAAAAACGACGCTGGTCAAAGGCATTCTGGTGCCCGCCCTGCGAAAGGCCATCATGGAATTCGGCGAGAAGCCGGGCGCGTTTGACGGCCTGGAAGGGGCGGTCAAACGGCTGAGTGCGGTGGAACTGGTGGATCAGAATCCGATCGGCAAATCCAGCCGCTCCAACCCGGTGACCTATGTAAAAGCCTACGACGCCATCCGGGAGCTGTTTTCGAAATTGCCCGCCGCCAAGGTGCGCGGCCTGCAGCCCAAGCACTTTTCCTTCAACGTGGACGGCGGGCGTTGCGACACCTGCAAAGGGGAAGGGGAGCAGATCGTGGAAATGCAATTCCTGGCCGACGTGCGCCTGGTCTGCGAAGACTGCAAGGGCCAGCGCTTTAAGCCGGAAGTCCTGGAAGTGACCCATGCGGGCAAAAACATCCACCAGGTGCTGCAGCTCTCGGTGGAGGAGGCTCTCGCGTTCTTTGAAGACGAAAAGGACGTGGTGCGCAAGCTCCAGCCCCTGGCCGATGTGGGCCTGGGCTATGTGCAACTCGGCCAGTCGGCGAGCACCCTGTCCGGCGGCGAGGCCCAGCGCGTCAAGCTGGCGTCCTTTCTGGGCAAGGGCCGCAATGCCGATCCGGTGTTGTTTGTCTTCGACGAACCCACCACCGGCCTGCACTTCCACGACATCCGCAAACTGCTCACCGCCTTTGAGGCCTTGATCGAACGCGGCCATTCGGTGATTGTGGTGGAGCACAACACCGACGTGATCCGCTGCGCCGATCACGTGATCGACCTGGGCCCGGACGGCGGTGCCGCCGGTGGGGAAGTGGTCTTCGCGGGCACGCCCGAAGGCTTGATGGAATGCGCGGAGAGTTTGACCGGACAGCATTTGAGCCGATAAGGCTGCACCAGGGATTCCTTAAAGTTTCGGGGCGGCCGTTAAACCCCGTTAAAGTGCCCGCGCCCGGATACGCTGCGGCGCTGGAATGCGGTTGAAGCCGCATGAACGAAAACCAAAACAATCCATTCGCCGGCCCGGACAAGCCGGGCGGCGAAGGCGGTACCGGTCGGGGGATCGGTGCTGCGGCACAACACAGCGGAGCAGAACGAGCCCACGGTACGCAGGGACCAACATATCCACCCAGTGGATTCGAGCGTTTCCGCCAATGGCTGGGCAGTTCGCTGAGCGTGCAGATGTTCAGCATTGTGGTCGTGGTGCTGCTGTTGCTCATCCCATTGGATATGACCCGCGATCTGGTGGCCGAGCGGAAGATCCGCCAGCAAGAAGCCATTGGGGAAGTGGGCGACCGCTGGGGCAAGGAGCAAACCTTGATAGGCCCGGTGCTGAGCATTCCCTATACCAGGGAACTGACGCGCCTCATCGATGATCGGAACGAAACCTTCACATCGGACCATGTGCTGCACATCCTGCCGGAAACCCTGCACATCGATGCGGGCATTGCGCCGGAGGTCCGGCGAAGGGGCATTTTTCCCGTTGTGGTCTACCACGGCCAGGTGGCCCTGAGTGGCCATTTTGAACGCAAGGCTTTTGCACACGCCCTGCCGGATGGGGCACAGGTGCACTGGGACAAGGCCTACCTCAGCATGGGTTTGTCCGATCAGCGCGGCATCCGGGATGCTGCCCGGCTGGCATGGAATGGCCGAAAGCTGCCCTTTGAACCTTCATCGGCCAAGCACGTCTTGCCGGAGGCGGCGCTGCAAACCGGGCTACCGGTGCAGGGCCTGGCCCCTGAAGGTTGGTCCCCGGGTGATCGGCATCAACGCCGCATGGACCCGGTGGCAGACAAAATGGACCAATCGTTCCAATTTGATATTCCGCTGAAGCTAGACGGCAGCCTGGGTTGGCATGCCGTGCCGGTGGGCAAGCATACCACCACCACGATGCGGGCCGATTGGCCGGACCCGAGTTTTACGGGGGCGTTTTTGCCCAAACACGAAATAGATCAGGACGGGTTTGAGGCCAATTGGGAAGTGTTCCACCTCAACCGCCCCTTTGCCCAATTGACCAATTCGGATTTTGGGCGCATGGAGCAGTCGGCCTTCGGGGTCTCGCTGCTCACGCCGGTGGACCAATACACCCAAACGGAACGGGCGGTCAAATACGGGGTGCTGATCATCGCCCTGACCTTTTTGGCCCTCTTCCTGGTGCAATTGCTGCTCAAGCGCCATTGGCATCCTGTGCGTTATGTGCTGGTCGGACTGGCCTTGAGCCTTTTTTACGTTTTGCTTTTGGCCCTTGCCGAAAAAATCGGGTTTTGCATGGCCTATGGGGTCGCGGCTTTAGCCACCGTTGGGTTGATCACCTATTATTCCGGTGGGGCGATTCGCCGGAAGGCGGCCCTGTTTGGATTTGGCAGTGCTCTGGCCGCCGTCTATGGCTTTCTGTTCATCACCCTGGCCGCAGAAGACTACGCCCTGCTGATCGGTGCGCTCGGCTTGTTTGTGGTGCTTGCCGCTGTGATGACGCTGAGCCGCCGGATGGGGGTGGCTGCGCAAGGCCCCGATGATGCGCAGCCTTCAACCGCATGATAAAGCCTTCCCGGAAGCGGTCCCTGCCGGTCTGCAGGCGCATGGCCTATGGTCGGCATACCGCCTCCGGCGAAGCACCACCTTCCACTACCTTCGCGGTATGAAGCCCACTGCCCTCGCCGCCCTGTTGTTGACCAGCGTCCTGTGCTGCGTCACCTTTTCCTGCGAAGACCCCGACGACCCCACCGGTACACCGGACGATACGGCCCGTATAGCGGCCACGGTGGACGGGGAATCCTACGAAGTCACCGGCATCCTGGTAACGGGAACCCTGATTGATGGTGGCAGCGTCAACAGCCTGGCCGTTGGCGGTTCCACCTTGCCTTTTGGCGGCATCACCGAGGGCTTTGCACTTGGCCTTATCCATGCCGACGGCACGGCCTTTGCACCCGGGCAGACCTTCGAGACCAGCAGCACCACATCCGTGGCCGCTTGCGAATACCTGCTGGAAAGCTTCCTGGACGACATCCGCGCGGAATCCGAAAATACCGGAGTGGGGCAGATCACGCTGACGGCCTTTGACACGGTCAACAACGTGGCATCGGGCACCTTTTGGTTCGATGGGGCGGACGACGACGATCCGGCCACGGTCTACCAAATCCGGGACGGGGTTTTTGAAAACGTACCCTTCGACTGAGGCTGGCAGCTCCGGATGGGGAGCTGTTTTCGCCGGAGGCGAAAAGCTTGCACCAGATGCTGCGCGTGCGGTACTTTGTAGGAGGAATGCCGGAGTTCCGTTGCCGGCATTGCGCCCGCACAACGTGATCCATCCCCACACCGAACTGCGCAACCTCGGCGAGCCCATCGGCTACGGCGTGTTTGCCACCGCCTTCATCCCCGAAGGCACCATCGTCTATGTCAAAGACAGCCTGGAGACGGTGATTTCCCCCACGGATTACCTGTTGCATCCGCCCGATATGCGGGCCGTGGTGGACAAGTATTCCTACATCGACCCGGAAGGCAACCGGGTAGTGAGTTGGGACTTTGCCAAATACGTCAACCACTGCTGCGACTGCAATACCATCAGCACCGGCTACGGTTTTGAGATGGCGGTCCGCGACATCCACCCGGGCGAGCAGATCACCGACGAATACGGCATCTTCAACCTGGACGAGGAAATGGTGCTGCACTGCGGCAAACCGAATTGCCGCCAGACCATCCGCCCGGAGGACTTTGACCGCTACTACGGCGACTGGGACCTGCGCATCCGCGCGTCCATCCACCGCCTGTTCATGGTCGATCAACCCCTGATGGGCTTTGTGGACGCCGATACCCGCGCCGCGCTGGACAGCCTCTATCAGGATCCTGAGCAGTACCGCTCTGTCTACGCGCTTCGGCTGCAGAAAAGCCAGCAAAACCTTAAGCAAAACACCTGACTACGCTGTCCAAGGCCACGATGCACATTGATGTTCTTCCGGAATTCGCCTTATCGGCGAAAGACAAAGCCGACGTGGCCACCCTGGTCCAGCGCGTGTTCCCTGATGGGGAGTACCTGGGCCGGCATTATTACAAGCAACTGGCCCATGCCCGGATTTTGATCCGGGCTTCGGTGCCTTCCGGTAGCGCTGCCGAAGTGCCGCTTTTGGCTCAGGTGGGCTTGGACTACCGTGTGATGGCCCTCAATGGGCAAGCGGTTCGGGTTCTGGGGCTGATCGATGTGGCTGTGGATCCCGAGCACCAAGGCCGGGGTTTGGGCCGGCGTTTGCTGGAGGAGGCGGAGGCCTTGGCACGTGCACATCCCCACAATGTGGACGCTTTGTTTTGTGTAGCCGACGAACACGGCTTTTACCGCAAAGCCGGGTACCGGTTGACGCGGCAAACGGTGACCTGGCTGACCATCGACCAGCATCGGCAGCACGGGATGAAAACACAGCGTGAAACGGATTGCCTGATGGTCAAGCCGCTCAACGGGTTCGATTGGCCGGAAGACGGGCAGTTGGACATGCTGGGGTATTGGTATTGAGGGCCAAGCTTGTGCTGCGCGGCCGGCAGATGCTGCGGCAAGTGCAGGTGGAACGGGCATTGCCCGGCCTGAGGACAAGCGGCCGCCTTTCCGTTGCGCCCGTTGGACCTAGATTCGAAGCATGAGCACCCCGACCCACCTGGATCCGGATACCACGACCCGCAGCCTGGGCCACTCCGGTTTGAGCACGCCCTTTCCGATTGTTTTGGGCTCCAACGTTTTTGGTTGGAACCTGGATGAGGAAACCTCTTTCCGTTTGCTGGACGCGGCCTTCGCCGCAGGCGTACGGGCCATTGATACGGCGGACATCTATTCGGCCTGGGCGGAAGGCAACCAAGGCGGCGAATCGGAAGCGATCATCGGCAAATGGATGGCCGCTCGGGGCAACCGCGAGCAGATCCTGCTCATCACCAAAGTGGGTGCGGAGCTGGCCGAGGGCAATCACGACCTGAGCAGGGACAGCGTTTTGCGCCGGGCCAAGGCCAGTTTGGAACGCTTGCAGACCGAGCGTATTGATCTGTTGTTTTCGCATTTTGACGACGGCAAAACGCCTCCTGAAGAAACGCTGGGCGCATACGCGGAGTTGATGGAAGCGGGGCAGGTGCGCGCCATCGGTGCCTCGAATTTTTCGCCGGAACGGCTCCAGGCCAGTCTGGATGCCGCGTCCCGCGAAAACCTGCCGGCCTACTCCGTTTTCCAGCCCGGGTATAGCCTGGTCAACCGCTCCAAATTCGAAGAAGGCGTAGGTCCGGTCTGTCGGGAAGCCGGCCTGGGCGTGATCACCTACTTCCCATTGGCCAGCGGCTTTCTGACCGGCAAATACCGCAGTGAAGCCGACCTGGGACAGAGCATCCGGGGCGGTGGGGTGAAAAAGTACCTCACCAAAGAAGGTCTGGCGGTATTGGATGCTTTGGAACGCATCGCCGAATACCACCGTGCCAGCCCCGCCGGCATCGCGCTGGCCTGGCAATTGGCCCAGCCGGGCATTTCCGCGCCCATTGCTTCGATTACAAAAGAAAGCCAATTGGACGCCTTCCACGAAGCGGCCCGCGTACGCTTGAGCGAAGAGGATTTGGAAAGCCTGGATGCCGTATCAAAGGCTTTTTGATTGCATTGGACAATACGCGATGCAACACGGCGTTTGACGGGCAAAGCCAACCGTTCATGCGCCATTCCATACGCCTGATTCTCGCACTGCTGCTGTTCAACGCTTGTTTCCAACTCCATGCTCAATCGCCTGCTGAAACTGCAGCATCACCACCCGAGTACCGCAATGAGTTGGGTTTGGACATCACCGGTACGGCCTTGCAGTTTCTGCAGTTTGAAAACACCTTTTTCAATTATTCCCCGGTTTACAACCTCAGTTACCGGGTACGCGGCCAGAAGGGCAACTGGCGTTTTGGCGTAGGGGGATACACACAAGAGCGGGAGCTGATTCCCAGGCAACCAGCATTTGAAGGCCCGTTGCAAGGGCACAACAGAAGCCTGCAGATCCGTGCCGGTTACGAATGGGAAAGCCAACTGGCGCCCAAGTGGGAAGCATTTTACGGACTGGATGCCCGAAGCCGCTACCTGAGTACGCAAAGCAATGGCGGTGGCGGCTTCGACCAACACGAACAGCTCAGCAGGCTGACGTTTTGGTCCATGGGGCTCGCTCCTGTATTGGGTATTCGCTGGCGGGTTTCACCCAGGATCAGCCTTTTGACGGAATCGGCGTTGGTGCTCAACTACAATACCAACGTTAATGAGACGCGCTACCTCTCTGCCGTTGAAGGGGTGGATGATC
>JAUIHG010000352.1 GCA_030432405.1 Bacteroidia bacterium
CACCGAGGGCTGGATTGCCGGGCTGCAAATGGCGGCCCTTTCCATGCAAAATCGCGGCGCTGGCGACCTGGACGGCTTTGTGCAAAGCTTCACCGGCAGCCACCGCTTCATCATGGATTACCTGACAGACGAGGTGCTGGCCCAGGTGTCGCCCGAGGTGCAGGCGTTTTTGCTGCAAACGGCCGTTCTCCACCGCCTCCACGCCCACCTGTGCGATGCCGACCAAACCAATCTCCAATCTCCAATCCCCCATCTCCCCGCCCAACAAATTTTGGAACAATTGGAAACCAGCAACACTTTCCTGATCTCCCTCGACGACGAGCGGCGCTGGTATCGCTACCACCACCTCTTTGCCGACCTGCTGCGGCAAAAGGTGCCCGCCGCCACTGCCCAAACCGTGCGCCAAAAAGCGGCCGTTTGGTGCGCCGCAAATGGGCTGGTGGAAGATGCCATCGAGTATGCCATTGGGGCGGGGGCGTGGGAAACGGCCGTTCCCCTGTTGGCCCAAAACGGACTGACATACCTCTTCCAGGGCAAGCTCAATCGCCTGCGCCGCTGGTACGAGGCATTCCCCCCCGACCTGTTGAAGCAGCAGCCGCGCCTCTGCCTGGATTACGCTTGGGTGCTGGTGAACCAGGGCGAGAAAAATGCCGTCGAACCGTACCTGCTGGCGGCAGAAACGGCCGCTCGTGGTGCACCAGAGGTCCGCGGCATCACGGCGATTATTCGGGCCAACAACGCCCGTGCCTTTGAAAATCTGCCGGTGATGCAGGCCGAGGCCGAACTGGCTTTGGCACTCATCCCGCCCGACCGGTCCGTCGCTCGCTGCACGGCGCTGGTCCAGCTAGGCATTGTGCAATTCATGGCCGAAGGTGGCGATTTGGCGGAGGCGGTGCGCTTGTTGGAAGAAACGGCCGTTCTCGCCCGACAAAGCCAGAATATGAACACGGCTTTTCTGGCGGGTGGCTGTTTGGGATTGGCGCACTTGCTGCGGGGGGAAGTGGGGGTGGCAACGGCCGTTTTGCAAGAGACCCTCACCTTCGCCACCGGGCAGGGGCTGGGGCAAAGTCCACTACTTAGCTACGCGCATTTGGGCTTGGCCCACCTGGCCTTTTTGGCCGGGGAGCTAGATGCGGCGCGGCAGGAAATTGCCCATGCGGACGCGTACGGCCGCTTTGCCAACGAGATGAGCAGTTTGCTGCGCGGCAGCATGCTCTTGGCGCTGGTGGAGCAGGCGGCGGGCAACCAGGCGGGGGTGGACTCGGCACTGGCAGAGCTGGCCAGAATAGCTGCGCCTGAGCTGGGCGAGGCGGCCAACTCCCTCAAAAATCCAGAGCTGTCGCGGCAAGTTGCCTTCTTTCAGGAACTGTTGTCCCAGCCAAAGCCCAGCCCGAACCAGCTGGAAATGGCCCGACTGGTGGCGGCCGGAGCCTCGCTGACCTACGCTCAGGCCGCAGCCCAGCAGGAAGCCGCCGCGCCAGAGCAGTCCCTCGTCGATCCTCTCAGCGAGCGGGAGCTGGAAATTTTGCAGCTCATCGCCGTCGGGCTAAAAAACAAAGAGATTGCCGAGCAGCTGTTCATCAGCCTGAACACGGTGCTCTACCACAATAAAAACATCTACAGCAAGCTCGGCGTC
>JAUIHG010000353.1 GCA_030432405.1 Bacteroidia bacterium
TGGCGAATGATATCCCGGGCCTTGTCGGCATCCTTGACGTCCTCGTTGCCAAACGTCTGCTTGAGGAACTCCTCGGTCACCTCCGCGGGTTGGTTGCGCTTGATTTCGGTGATTTCCAGACGGAAGGCATCGCCCACCACCGTGGGATCGGCATCTTTTGCCCCGAGCATACCGCGCAGAACGCTTTCCTTGCTGCGGTCCAGGGCTTTGGCCAGGTCTTCGAAGACCACGGTATCGCCCACTTTGGCGCCGATCAGTTCCTGAGCCAGACCGGGGTCCTTGACCATGTCCTGGTTGATGACGCTCTCGTGGAAAATGCCACCGGGCTTGATTTCGCCGGAGGCGTCCAATTCCACAAACTTGCCGTGGACCAGGTCTCCCGCTTCAACTTCCTCGACGGACTCCAGGCTGCCGCGTTCGCGCAGCAGGCGCTCCCACTCCTTATTGACCATCGCATCGGTGATCTCCACCTTGGCCTTGGGCAGCTTGGTGTCCTTGCTCAACACATCGAGCGGCACCGTGGGGCTCAGGCCGAGTTCATAACGGAACTCGTAATCCTTCGGCTCGGCACTGTCAATGACCACGGAGTCGTCCGGCAGGGGCTGGCCCAGAATGCGGATGTCCTTTTCCTTGAGGTATTTGGACATCTCCTCCCGCACCAGCTTGTCCAGCTCTTCGGCCAGGACCTGGTTGCCGTACAGCTTGCGGACCATGCCCTTGGGCGCTTTGCCGGGCCGGAAACCCTTGATCTGGACCTGCTTGGCCAATTTGGCGAGGGAGCGGTCGACCTGATCGGCGTAGTCTTCCTTGCTCACCTGGATGCGGAGCAGGCTATTGAGCGTGCCTTTTTCTTCTTGGAGGATGTTCACAAACAGAAACTTGAATGCGGAAACGGAAATGGGCCCGGTCGGCTTGCGCCGCCGGGCGAAGGCTGTGTGGCTGGTCTGCAGACCGGAGCCACGCATGGTGCGGATGAAGGGACTCGAACCCCCACGGCCAAAGGCCACCAGATCCTAAATCTGGCGCGGCTACCAATTACGCCACATCCGCAATTTGGCCCGAGACGCAGCAGCCTCGGACGGGAGCGCAAAATTAGGCAAGATGCACCGTCTCCACCAGCCTTTCGCCTCCGGCGAAACGCCTTGTGGATACATGGGCCAGCACCTTGACCCTGAGGCTGTTGCACGTCATCCTGCCCGGCGATCCATCCCAGCCCCTTCGGCGCTTTCCTTCGCGCGGGAGTGGCGTATCTTGCCTGAAATGGCCAAAGCCAGCACCACAAAAGGCGGCCGCACGCCTTCCGACAAGCAGCCCAACCGGCTCACGGCTTCATCCACCGCCCGCACGGGACAGCCCGCCGTGGGCCTGCACTACAATGAGGCCGAAGCCAAAGAGATCGCCCGGCAATACCGCATTCTGCTGCGGGCCTTCAAACCCGCGCTGAACAAAGAGGAAAAGCGGCTGGTGCGCGCAGCCTTTGACTGGTCGGTGGATGCCCACCGGGACATGCGCCGCAAAAGCGGCGAACCCTACATCCTCCACCCCATCGCGGTAGCCCAGATCTGCATCGCTGAAATGGGCCTGGGCCCCACTGCAGCCATCTGCGCCCTGCTGCACGATGTGGTGGAAGACA
>JAUIHG010000143.1 GCA_030432405.1 Bacteroidia bacterium
GCCGAGCGCATCACCGACAAGGTCTCCGCGCTTTTAACCGGAATGACCGGACAACCCTACCGCGACAGCCGAACGGAAACCATCGCCCTGGCCGGTGGGGAATTTGACAACTACGCCGCAGTTGACGCCTTCAAACAACGCCTGGTCGGCGAAGGCCGTCAGGTGGACCTTTCGCCCGCATGGGCGGAACACCTGGTGGACACCTATGGCACCGATGCCGCCGCCATTTTGGAACGGGCGTACCAATTGCACCAACAGGAAACCGATGCAGACCGCCGCATCCTGCGCGCGGAATTGGAATACGGCATCGACGAGGAAGGCGTGTGCACCGTTTCGGATTTTTTGATCCGGCGCAGTGGCCGTTTGTATTTCCACCGGCCGGCCCTGGAAGCCAAAATTGCTTTTGTGGCCGAACATACCGCCAAGGTTCTGGGCCTGCCGCCGGAAGCCGCCGCCGAACAGGAGCGCGTTTTCCGGGAGGATTATGAAGCCGTTCTGGCGTTCCGCAGCTAGGTCCGGAGCGGTCAGAGCCTTCGCCGGTCCGGCGGCAGGATGGCGTGCTCATGCCATGCCCTGCCCCAGCCGGATGCCATCAAAGCGTAACGGCTTTGTGATGCTTTCGTGATGCTTGTGGCGTTGGTTTGGCCTTGCTTCCCGGTACAGGACATGGCCAGTACCCGTCGGGGAACCATCCGTGCGGCCAAAGGCGTTTCCGAATGCGCAATGTCCTTGTCCGTCAAGCCCCAAACATCCACTGCATGCAGCACGGCTCCCCATTCCTCCGCGCCCATCCGCACGAAGCGTCCGGCGGCGATGCACGCCCCCGCATCCTGGTCATTGAAGACGATCCGGATGTGGCGGAACTGATCCGCATCAACCTGTCGAACAAAGAATATGCCTTTGCCCATCGTGCCGATGGCCTGGAAGGCCTGGAAGCCGCCCAAAACCCGCAGGTCGATTGCATTTTGCTGGATGTGGCCCTGCCGGGCATGGACGGCTACCAAATTGCGCGCAAGCTGCGCGAAGGCGGCATCCAGACGCCCATCCTCATGCTCACCGCCCGCGGGGATGAAGTAGACACGGTAACCGGCCTGGAATCGGGAGCTGACGACTACCTCACCAAACCCTTCCGCATCCGCGAATTGCAAGCACGCATCCGCGCCCTGCTGCGGCGCAACCGCGCGCAGGAATCCAGTACCAAGCCCACCCCTACCCTCCGTTACGGAGACCTGGAGATTGATCCGCAAGGCCTTTGGGCCAGCAAGCGCGGCGAACGCCTCACGCTGACCAACAAGGAATTCCGACTGCTGCATACCCTGGCCAAACAGCCGGGACGCACCTGGACCCGCCAACAATTGCTCCGCGAAGTCTGGGGACAGGAATTCCACGGCTACGAGCATACCGTCAACTCCCACATCAACCGGCTGCGGACAAAGCTGGAGGATGAACCCGCCCAGCCCCAATACGTCCTGACCTCCTGGGGGCAGGGCTACCGCTTTTCCGAAGACGCCTGATGGCGCCACCCCTTTTTGCGCGCAGCGCACCCAACACCATGGCTTTCGACCGCATTTTCCGCATCCCCCTGTTCTGGCGCCTCGCGCTCTTTTTTGGCGTGCTGCTCACCGGCCTGACCCTGGTCTACGCGCGCCTGGGCTTCCACATCACCAGCGCCTATTCCATGGAAGTCAACCAGCAGTTGGGCCGGGGCATCGCCGAACACACCGTGCAGGAAATCAAGCCCTTTGTGGACGGCCAGGTAGACGAAAGCGCCGCACACGACATCATGCACGCCATGATGGCCATCAATCCGGATGTGGAAGTTTACCTGCTCAATCCGCAAGGGGAAATCCTGCAGTACGTGGCCCCCTACAAGGAGGTCAAACTGGAACGGGTAGACCTGGAACCCGTGCGGCAATACCTGTCCGACAGCCTGGGTCAGGCCGGGCTGATCCTGGGCGACGATCCCCGCGAACCCGGCAAAACCAACGTTTTCTCGGCCGCACCCGTGCTGGAGGAGGGCCGTCTGCAGGGCTACGTCTACATCATCCTGGCCAGCCAGGCGTACACCAGCGCAGCGGATGCGCTGATGGGCAGTTACGTGCTGCGCAACGGCCGCAATGCCCTGGGCATCGTGCTGGGCTTGTCCCTTTTGCTGAGCCTGGCCGTAGCCTGGGGCATGAGCCGTCCCCTGAACCGGATCGCACGGGCCATGCAGCGGTTTCGTGGGGGCGCGCTGGAGGCGCGCACCGGCATGCAGGGGCAAAGCGGGTTCGCCCGGCTGGGCGAAAACTTCGACGCCATGGCGGACACCATTGAACGCAACGTCGAAAACCTGCGCAGCGTGGAGAGCCTGCGCCAGGAATTGGTGGCCAACGTCTCCCACGACCTGCGCACGCCGGTGACGGCCATCTCCGGCTACGCCGAAACGCTCTTGCTGCAAGAGGAACAGCTCAGCCCGGAAGACCGCAAACGCTACCTGGAAACCATCGTCCGCTCCAGCGACAAACTCAACAAAAGGGTGCAGGACCTTTTTGCGCTCAGCAAGCTCGAAAGCCGGCAGGCGGAGTGGAAACCCGAACCCGTGCAGCTTTCCGATTTGGTGCAGGACATCGCCGCGCAATACCAGCTGATTGCACGCAACCACGGCATTGCCATCCATACCCTCATCAGTGCGCAACCGCCGCTGGTGGAAGCCGACATTTCTTTATTGGACCGGGTGTTCCAAAACATCCTCGACAACGCCATCCGGCATTGCAGTCCCGGCGACTCGGTCAGCATTGAAATCCATCCGCGGGAGGCCTCGGTGCGCGTGCGGATCGCCGATACCGGCGAAGGCATTCCCGAAGCGCAGCTCCCCCATGTTTTTGACCGCTTCCAGCGAAGCGCCCGCAATGGCGGCGGCAGCGGTCTCGGTCTGGCCATCGTCCGCCGCATCATCGAGTTGCACGAGGCCGAGATTCACGTGGAAAGCCATCGCGGCCAGGGCACGGCCTTCTGGTTCGATTTGCCCTTGGCGGGATAGCGCACGGCCTTCACTCCGGACCGAACATTCCAAAACCAAAAAGGAAACCGGTCCGGAACTTAAAGAAACGCCCAGCGGAACAGATCCGCCGGGCGTCCTATCGACCCGGAAAATGGGTGCGTTGAAGCCCTTCGGCAGCAGTGGGGCCTGCCGACCGGGTCTAGCGGTGGAGGTGCATGAGGGCATCGGCGCGCACACGCCGGTTGTTGGCATCCGACCAGATGAGCTGGTAAAACCCTTCCGGGAGCATTTCGGGAACTTGAACCCGACGGCCTGTGGCTGTTACATCCCAATGCCCCCAATGACGACCGTCCAGACCGACCAGGTCCACATACACGCCGGTGGTGTTTCGCCCCGGATCCACATCCAGGTAACGGGTAAAGGGGTTGGGCCAAACGTGCGCATCGGGCAAGCGGATCAATGCCAGTGCCGTTGCGGTGGTGTCCGTGCCGGTGGTATCGGTTCCGGTAGTATCGCTCCCGGTGGTATCGACGATACCGCTGAGCGTCAGCTTGAGGACCGTACCGGCATCGCCAACCGCCCATCCGTGTTGGGGGTCGGAAAAATGGATGGCGCTCAATTCCGCAAAGACGGGCGTGGTCATGGCCGACCAACTTGTCCCGCCGTCGTCGGTCCGGTGTATGCTGCCGCCATCGCCGCAGGCATAAAAGCGGTCGGCAGTTTCCAGCCAGAGGTCCTCCACATCAAATCCAACACCGGTCATCGCCGTCCAACTCAACCCGGCATCGGTAGACCGCAACACACGCCCGTTTTTACCGGCCGCGTAGGCTTCGCCGCTTGCGGCGAACGCCACCGCCTCGAGGTCAAAGCCCGGCGCATCCGTATACAGCGTACTGGCATTCGCCAGGACGGTTCCGCCATCGCCCACCGCGATGTCCTGACCAGCAGGTGAAAAGGCGCGGTCCTGCAAATCCACAAAAGCGCTGCCGCCTTCATAGGTCCAGGAGGCGCCCCCGTCGGTACTCCGGTAAAGGCTGCCCGCCTCTCCACATACGATCACCGTTCCAGCTTGCCAATCGATGCCCTGATTTTCGGCGCTGCCGCCGGTTGACAGGATGCTCCAGGTCAGTCCGGCGTCGGTGGTCTTGAGCACAGCCCCGTCATCGGCCGCCAGATATCCCGTGCTGGCATCCTCAAAAGCAAACGCATTGAGGTCGTCGAAATACCCCGTGGAAGGACTGGTCCAGGTGGCTCCACCATCGGCGGTACGGCGCAGCACGCCATCCTTGCCGGCAATGAGGACCGTATTGCTGTCGATGGCATACACGGCCTCCAATTGGCCGAAGGTGCCGGCATCCACAACGTTCCATTGTCCATACAGGGGCACGGTGCACAAGCACATCAGCATCAGCAGGACCGTAATGAAAATGATCCGCTCGGTCTGTTTAAGCAGGGAAATGTCGTTCATGATTCAGGCGTTTTGCGCGTTTTCAAAAGTGGCTGCTGTTCGGCGCTTGAAAAAAGAATCGATGCTGAACGGGGCAAAACGACTGCAGAATGGGCATGCCTCCATATCCCGGGATTGGCCCAACAAAAACAGGGACCCCGAAGGGTCCCTGCCGTGAAAAGGAAATACATCCATCTGTCCATCAAAACACGAAGGGCATGGTATGGCGGTCGCCGCCTTTGGACGGCGCCATACCTGGGTTATTGGCGCTGCACCAGATGCCGCTCCTGACCGGCACTGGTCCGGACAACAGCAGCATACATGCCGCTGGGGAGTTCCCGCAGGTCGAGGGTCAGGGTAGCGAGACCTTGTACCGAACGGGAGCGGAGGATTTGCCCCTGCATGGAGATCAGGTCCAGGGTCTGGGCATCTTCGGGCAAGTCGACCTGGACGAAATCCTGCGTCGGATTCGGGAATACCTGGAAGCGGGTCTCCATTTTGCGGACCACCGGAATGGTGAAGCTTTCCACCCCCGAATAGGGACCGAAGCTCGTACCGCATACCGCCCGCACGCGCCAGTTGTAGGTCGCACCGGGGGTAAAGGCGCCACCGCCCCGGAAAAAGCTGTTGGTGCTCAGATTGGCCTTGCGGGGAACACCCCCAACTGCAGCACCCTGGACCTGGTATCCGGTGGCGGCAGACTGCGCTTCCCAGCTGAAGGACACGCCGGTGGCACCAATCACGGCGCTCAAACCGCCCACGGGTACGGTACAGGGAGCAGCGGTATTGAGCACCACTACCGTGCCGGCTGCACCGGCTGCAGCACCCTGGCCCATCGCCGAAAAATGGATGTCTTCCAGGTTGGCTGTGGTCCCGCTGGCTTCAGCGGTCCAACTGGCACCGCCATCGGTAGAGGCCAGGATTACCCCGCCATCCCCGGCCATATAGCCGTTGGAAGCATCGAGGAAGTATACTTCATTCAGATTCTGCACCGTACCGGTAAAGGACGTGGACCAGGTGGCCCCGGCATCCGTCGTGCGGGCCAATATGCCGTTGTCGGTGGCCATATATCCGGTATTGGCATCCGTGAAGAACACGTCGTTCAGGTCGCGGCCCGTGCCCAACAGGGTGCCTAGGGTCCAGGAGGCACCGCCGTCCGTGGTGCTGAGGTACGTATCGTTGCGGCCGGCGATGTAGCCGGTATTGGCGTCCGTGAAATAGACCGATTCCAAGCGTTCGGTGGTGCCGGAAGCCTGTGCCGTCCAGCTGCTCCCGCCGTCAACGGTCCGGAAAACCACGCCGTCGCGGCCCACTACATGGCCGTTGGCCGCATCGCGGAAATGCAGGCCGGACAAATTGGATCCGGTGGGCAAAAAGCTGACCGACCAGGTGGCGCCGGCATCGGTGCTGCTCAGGAAACGCCCGTTGTCGGCCACGGCATAGCCCTGGAGGTCATCGACAAATTGCATTTCGTTGACGTCGTCAAAAAAGCCGCCGCCTGCCGGCGAAAACGTCGCTCCAGCATCCGTCGAACGCAGCAGTGTGCCGTTGACCCCGCCAATGAGCACCACATCGGTGCCAATCCGCCAGGTGGTGTTCAAGTCGTTTGCCGTCCCGGAGCTGCCCGCAGCCCATTGGGCCTGGAGCGGTAACGCCAATGCCAGCGCAAGCAGGCCGACGAGGGATTTGTGGGAGAAGTTTAAAACGTTCATGGGTCAATGGGTTTAAAAAGGGTGTACCGGGTCGATGGTCCAAATGTGCCGGAGCGCTCAGGCAGATCGTGCATGCAAGCTGCTGAACGGGCCATCCAGGTCCCTGAACGGGCATCAGGCGGTGCCCGCGCCCATTTGTCGGAAGCATTTGCCGCTGACCCCGATCATTGGCGGCTGCCGCGAATGGGGCTATTTTTCGGAATTGCTGCACCCCGAATGCCCCGCATCAACCGCCACACCCATCTCCGTCCGCTGGATCGGCCCGGGTTCTGGCACGATCCTGGGACGGGTAGAGCCCGGCAAACTGTTTCATCAAACGCCACACCATGCGGCAAAACCACTGCCACGCCTATACCAGGGGAAGCGTTCCGCTAGCCCTCGGGTTGTTGCTGTTGTTGTGGTCGGGTATTCCGGCCATCGGACAGGGTTCGACAAAGCTGGCGGCTTCCCCCACGTCGGCGGCATCCCGCTGGAGTACGCAAAATGGAACCGTCGCTTTCCGTTCCAATGCACCGCTCGAACTGATCGAAGCTGAATCCAGCGCACTCCGCGGCCTGCTGGATGCCGATGGGCGCTTCGCCTTTGTGCTGCCGATGAACAGCTTCCAGGGCTTCAACTCCGGCTTGCAGCGGGAGCACTTTCAGGAGAATTACATGGAAACCACGCGCTTCCCCAAAGCGACGTTTGAAGGACGCATGATCGATCCACCGGTCTGGCCATTGCGCGGTCCCGCGTCTGTACGGGTACGGGGCACCCTGACGGTACACGGCGTGGAACGCGAACGCATCATCCAGGTGCAGCTGCAACCGGATGGTGCCGGTGGCCTCCAGGCTGAAGCCACGTTCAGTGTCCGGCTGGACGACCACGGCATCGGCATCCCCAAGATCATGCACCAAAAGATCGCCGATACCATTTCGGTGACCGTGCAGTTGAGCCTCCTACCGGACGCATGAACGCAGGCCGCGCTTTTTTCCTGGCCCTGGCCCTGGCCCTGGCGGGAGGCTCCATCCAGGCACAGTGGTATGCCTGGTCGGTCTTCGCCAGAGGCGGTCTGAATCCGAAAGCGGAAATCAACGCGATGAGCCAGGAAGCCTCCGGGTTGCTCTTTCTGGCCACCGACCTGGGCATCTGGGCCCACGACGGCGAACGCTCCTGGCCCATCCCGCTGGCCGATACCGCGGCGGTTCGGGGCACAGCCCTACTGGCGCACAACGAACGCCTTTACCTCGGCACCCGATCGGGCACCCTCTACCAGGGCCCACTGGAGGGTCCGTTGGTGCGGCTGGAGCTGGAGGAAGGCCATCCAAAGGCGGCCATCAGCGCCCTCTGCCTCGACGGCGAAGGCCGCCTGTGGATGGGTACGGCCGGCGAAGGCATCTATACCCTTGAAGCAGACCGCTGGTACCAGACCGGCGTTGCCGATGGCCTCCCCTCGGACTGGATCAACGGCCTGGTGGCGGCGGGTGCATGGGTCTATGCCGCCACCGATGGCGGTTTGGCCCGCCTGGCCTTTGGCGAACCCCAACGGCGCATCGAAACGCCGCAGGGCGGCTCCGACCGCATGCCCATCCTCAGCCTGAGCCCGCGCCATGCGGGGGGCGTTTGGGCCGGACGCTTTGACGGATCGGTGGCGTCCTGGTCGGCTCAGGACCCGGGTTGGACCCTTTTCCGAACCCTGCCCGGAGAAACGCCGAGTGCCGTATTGGCCCTCGCCGAAGCCGGCGGACAGCTCTGGAGCGGGCAGGAAAACGGCCGCATCCACGGCATGGCCCTCCATCCGGACAGCGGCCTGCCGGCCGACAGCCTCTTGCGCCCGGTCTGGTTCAGCGACCAATACGAACCGGCCCGCCGGGTGGATGCCCTCATGGCGCTGCAAGAAGGGCCCATGTTGGCGGTATGCGACCGGACCCGGCTCCAACGCTGGGACCCCTATGTGACCGAAGCCCTGCCCGGTTCGGCCGCTCAGGTCCAGGCCCTGTGCGAACGTCGGGATGGGAGCCTTTTGTACGCCACGCTGGATGCGGTTTACCGCATCGCCCCCGGGGCCAAAACCGCGCAGCGCTGGCGCGTAACCGGCTTGCCGGAGGATGCGGTGGTGGTGCGCTTTTTTGAAGCGGCCGACGGCAGCTTGTGGCTGGGCACCTTTGAATACGGAGCTTTCCGATTGCCCGGATCGGGCCCGCTCGAAGGCTTTGCCGAAGGCCCTTCCAATGTCCTGGATTTCGCCGAAGGCGAACGCTGCATCTGGCTGGCGGCCTTTGACGGATTGTGGTGTTGGAACAAAGGGACAGGGCGCATGCAGGCCATGCCCAGCGGCATTGGAAGCAACTACATCTACAGCCTTTGGGTGGACCATCAGGGCTGGATTTGGGCCGGCACCGACGGGGACGGGGTGCACGCCTACAGCCTGGAAGCGAATGGCCAGCTGCAACAGCGGCATCATGGCCTGAAGGGCGAAACGGTCTACAGCGTGGTGCAGGATGCCAACGGCAGGTTCTGGACACGCACCCGCAAACAGGGCCTTA
>JAUIHG010000354.1 GCA_030432405.1 Bacteroidia bacterium
CTGTGGTCGGCAATTTTGACGGCGGACTCTACGAGTTTTTGCAGGTCTACTGGGGCTTTGTGCAGCCGGGCATTGTGGCTGCCTTTTTTGCCGGTATGCTCTGGAAGCGCGTGCCTGCCGGGGCCGCCATTGCCGCCATACTGATCAACCCGCCGGTTTACGGTGGCTTGCTGTACGCCCTGCCGGAGGTGGCCTTCCTGCACCACATGGGCATCGCTTTTTTGGCTTCGTTGGCCGTTTTGATCGGTTGGACGCTGCTTGCCCCGCGGCAAAAGGCGGTTGCACAACCGGATGAAGCCCAACCCGAGCCGGGGCAGGACCACAACGAAGCACTTCCGCCTGTAGGTTGGCCGCTCCGTCTGTGGGGCCTGGGCATCGCCGTAGGCGTTTTCTTGCTGTATTGGGCCTTTTCCGGCTGATCCTTCGCTGTTTGCCATGCCTATACCCCGCGCCTTGATGCTCGGCTCCCTGAGCCTTGACCGCCTGGAACGGAACGGCAAGGTGCACGAAGCCTTCGGCGGAGCCGTCTGCTACAGCGGCTTGGCCGCTGCCCGGTCAGGACTGGACGTGGAGTCGGTGGCCTTGCTCCCGGCAGACCACCACCAGGCCTTGCGCCAGGCCCATCCCCAACTGCGCTGGCACGTGTACCACGCACCCCGCGCTACCCGCTTCAGCAATGTGGAAACCGATGGTCAGGAGCGCAAGCAGCGTTGTACCGCGATGGCGCCACCGCTGAACGCAGCACAGCTGCCGGATGGTGCCTGGGATTGGGCGCATTGCGGTCCGCTGCATCCCCGCGATATTGATATGGCGGTTTTGCCTGCGCTTCGCCGGCAGGCGAAGACCATCAGCCTGGACGTGCAAGGCCTTTTGCGCCGCATCCATGCCGACGGAACGGTGCTGCTTCACGCCGCCGCCATGCCCCTTGATGCCCTGGACACCTGGCTGCACGCGGCAGACTGGATCAAGGCCTCTGCCCGCGAATGGGCCGTGCTGGAGGAACTGTTTGGCGTGACCGCGGAAGCGGCCTGCGCCCGCTGGAAGCTCCAGGGCTTGTTGTGTACCCGGGGCAGGGAAGGGGGAACCCTGTACACGCCGGACAGGCACTATGACTGGACGCCACAGCCCGCGGTGGTGGACGGGTTGGAGACGGGTGCCGGGGATGCCTTTCTGGCGGCCTTTATGGCCCACCGGCTGCTCAATCCATCGGCTGATCTTTCCGCTGCGTTGCAGGCAGCGGCGTCCCAAACCGCGCAGATGATTGCCGAGCGGGCAGGCTGACCAACATCGCCAGACCTGCGTCGTGCCGCAGCTGGAACACCTGGCTGGAGTCCGGTATGAAACAATGTGGATGGGTTGTGGAAAGCGCGTTGGAAACAATCGCACAATTGGATGTAAGCATTCGCGCTTGAGGCGCGGAGCCCCCGGAGGCTTCGCCTATATTTGGCCGCTACGGCCGGAGGGAACGGAAGACGCAGAAGGTATTCGCCGTTAGGTGAACATCAAGCTCATGCTGCAGGTCCTGGTTCCCGGATTGCTCACCGGCTCAAGCGTCCCAGCCCAGAACCCGGCATGCTCCAACAAGGTACCTTCGAACCCAGGACAGTCAAGGAACTGT
>JAUIHG010000144.1 GCA_030432405.1 Bacteroidia bacterium
GACTCATTGTGCTCATGGAGCTTCTGAACCGCAGCATTCGCCGTCCGGTGGACCTGACATCGACACTGGGCATCCAGCCCATCGCCACCATTCCCTATATCCGCACCGCAAGTGAGGCGCGGCTGCGCCGGGGTCTGATCGTGGGGTCGCTGGTTTTCGTGCTTGTGGTGATCCCGCTGGGGCTGTTCCTCGTGAACACCTATTACATGCCGCTTGATCTGCTGGTGGATCAAATTAAGGAGATCCTCCGGCCTGGATCGACCCCTGAAATTGCGGAACCCGCGCAGCAGTAACCGGTATTGCCCGGCACGTCCGGCCGTTTAAGGAAAGAGAGCATGGAACGCATTCAGGCAGCCATCCAGAAGGCCAAGGGAAAACGCGGCGACGGGCTGTCTCCGGGCGGGCGTCGCACCGTGGGGGTGTTTGAGGCCTCCAGCACGACGGCGCGCGCAACCAACGACCAGCAGCAGACCGATCCGGCATGGGACGCGCTGCCGGAGTTTGAACCGGATGCGAAGCTGATGATGAAAAACCGGGTCATCACCTTTGCCGATGCCGATCCGAGCCACACGGCTTTTGACATGCTGCGTACCCGTATTCTGCGGACCATGCGCCAGAACGGCTGGGTTTCCCTGGGCATCACCTCGCCCACGGCAAGCTGCGGCAAAACCATGACCAGTCTCAACCTTGCCTTCAGCCTGGCGCACCAGCCGGATCTGCGCACGGTCCTGGTGGATCTCGATCTGCGCCGGCCCATGGTGGGCAAGACCCTTGGCATTGAGCGGCCGCAGTCCATGGCCAGCATGCTGCAGGGCACGCGCCCCATTGTTGAGAATTTCGTACGCCACGGCTCAAACCTCGCCATTGGCACCAATACCGCGCCCATCAAGAACTCCTCCGAGCTTCTTCTGAACGCGGCCACCACCGAGGGCGTGGCGCGTCTGCGCTCCGCTTTCCAGCCCGATGTTATTATTTACGACCTGCCCCCCATGATGATGAGCGATGACGCCATGGCGTTTCTGCCGCATATGGACTGCATGCTGCTGGTGGCGGGGGCGGAAAAAACAAGTCTTGATGAGGTCGATACCTGCGAACGGGAACTTTCCGAGAACACCAATCTGCTTGGTGTGGTTCTTAACCAGTGTCGATATACATCTGATTCGTACGGCTACTACTGATCCTGCCGGGAGGGTTTTTTTGTGCGGCGGTCGTCCCGGACCGGCCGGCCCCTGAGTATGTGCAGGTGGTGAGACAATGCTTTATTCCGGACTGAGCGAAGCCCCGCTGTCCGAACGGGTTTTTGACGTATGTATTGCGGGAGGCGGACCTGCCGGCATTACTCTGGCACGGCGGCTTGCGTCCCAGGGCATGGATGTTCTTCTCATGGAGGGGGGCGGTCTGGAACTGACCGTGGACTCCCAGGACCTCTATGACGGCAAAAATATTGGTCTTGACTACTATGAGCCCTATACGGCGCGGCTGCGCTATCTGGGCGGATCGTCCAACCACTGGGGCGGACGCTGCCGGGAACTGGACGCGATGGATTTCCATACCCGTCCCTATCATCCCCTGAGCGGCTGGCCGATCGGGAAGGCCGAACTGGACGCCTATGCCGCCGAGACGGATGCCATTCTTGAGATCGGTCCGCGTTCGGCGGTTCCGGACACGACCGTGGAACTTGGCGGCCAGACGGTTGAGCGTCTGACCTACCGGCACAGCCCGGTGAAATTCCTCGACAAATATCTTGATGAGCTGAAGGCGGCTCCGAACATCCATGTGGTCATCAACGCCAACCTCGTGGACATGGAGCTGAACGAGGGGCTGGCCTCCGTGCGCCATGCGGTGTTCCGGTCCCACGATCCCGACGAGCGGGAATACCGGATTTCGGCCGAGGCCTTCTGTCTGTGCATGGGCGGGCTGGAAAACCCCCGCTTCATGCTCAACGCCAACCGCCAGGCCCCTGCGGGGATCGGCAATGATCATGATCTGGTGGGCCGCTATTTCATGGAGCATCCGCATTTCGTGATCGGCGATGTCATGTTCGACGATACCGTGCCGGAGACCGAAAACTACTCCATGCCGATGGAGTTTCAGAACGACCAGAAGATGCTCAATTTCTCCGTGCGTGTGGTGACCGAAAAGCTGCACCTTCTGCGGGAGGTCAGCCGCACCGCGCTCTGTGCGACCTCCTTCGGGGAGCGTCTGGCCCGGGCGGTTCTGGGGCGCAACATCGACTGTGACGTCGGTGGCACGGACGAGTATTTCGATGCAAAGGCGTTTTTGGCCGACAATCCGGTGGGGTATGTGCAGGTCAATACCGAACAGTTTCTCAATCCCGAAAGCCGGGTGACCCTGCTTGATGAGACCGATGCTCTGGGCATGCGGCGTATTGCCGTGGACTGGCAGCTTGCCGACCAGGACTTCCACACCATGCGCGTGGCGGGGGAATGGATCGGCCGGCGTGTTGCGGCCGAGGGCCTTGGTCGCGTGCGGCTGCGGGACTGGCTGCTGAACCGGGATATTGCCCCGCCGGGCGCGGATGAGGAGATGCCTGGCGGGCATCACCACATGTGCACCACCCGCATGAGCGACGATCCCAAACAGGGGGTGGTTGACCGCAACTGGGCTGGAAAACCTGTTTATCGGAGGCTCGAGTGTTTTTGCCACGTCGGGACACGCCAATCCGACCTATTCCATCGTGCAGCTGGCGCTGCGCCTCGGGGATCATTTGGCGGAAACGCAGCAAAGACGCTCCATGAACGTGGGCCGGGAACTGTCTCCGGCGGACCGGACATGAGTTTGCGGACGCAGGGAACAAAAGAATTGTTGGACCGTTTTTACAGTGAAAGGTGGGTCATATCATGAAAACAAGACGCGGATTTTTCCGCCTTCTGCTCTCCGGGGTTCTGGCCTCCCGGTTTGCGCCGGCCGCCTGGGCCTCACCTGTTCCCGGTGACGGTTTTCATATGGTCAATGGCTGGATTTTGACCGATAGCGATGTTGAGATGCTGGGCCGGTACAGGGACTGAACCGGAGAAGATGCCGTGCCGGGAGGGCGGCGTCGGGGGCCTGAACGGCCCTGCATCCCGGTTTGTTCTCTTTTGATGGATTTCTTCGATGATTGTCGATGCGGGGGTCGTTGACCGGCAGCTGTTCAGCCGGATCTTCGATGTGTGTGTGGTGGGTTCGGGTCCTGCGGGCATAACGCTGGCCCAAAGCCTTGCGGACCAAAACCTTGATGTGGCCCTGATGGAGGCCGGGGATCTGGAGTTTACCTCCGAATCCCAGGAGCTCTATGAGGGCGACGTTGTCGGGATGGATTATTTTGACCTGGACGTGCCCCGCCTGCGCTTTTTCGGCGGAACGTCCAATCACTGGGACGGGCGCAGCCGGGGCCTTGATCCCCACGATTTCCGTCCGCACCCCTGGCATGCCCTGAGCGGCTGGCCGATTACGGCGGCGGATTTCGATCCCTGGCGTGCGAAAACGGATGACATTCTTGACCTGCCGCCGCGGGACACCTTCCCCGACGGCATTGTCGAGGGGGCCGAGGATGATCTGCGTACCGTCCGGTTCCGGCGCAGCCCACCCACCCGGTTTGGCACGAAGTACCAGGACGGCATTGCCTCCTCCGGGCGCATTACCCTGGTGGTGAACGCCAATCTGGTGGATTTGCGGCTCAATGACGCCCTGAACGCGGTGGAAAGTGCGGTGTTCCGCTCCTATGCCCTGGATGACGCGGGGTTCACCGTCCGGGCCCGGGCTTTCTGCCTGTGCATGGGCGGGCTGGAAAATCCCCGTTTCCTGCTCAATGCCCGCAGCCAGATGCCCGGCGGTATCGGCAATGGTCATGACCAGGTGGGCCGGTATTTTTCCGAGCATCCCGCCTACCGGGTCGGGGAGGTGTTTTTTGAACATGGGGCGCCCAAATCCCAGGGTTATGCCCCGACACCGGAGCTGATGGACCGGTTGAAGGTGCTCAACTCCAACATCCTGCTGCTCAGTGAGGGGCTGGACCCGGGGACCGAGGCCCTGCGCAGCCTCGCCTGCTCCACGGATTTCATGGAGGAGCTGGCGCGGAAGGTACTGGGACGGCGGTTTGACTGTGGCATTGGTGGTCTTTCGGCGTATTTCGAGGTCCGCCGCTCCGAGGCCTGGCACCATGGCGGCCTTGGCATCATCATCGAACAGGCGCTTAACCCCGACAGCCGGGTCATGCTGTCGGACCGCAGGGACAGGTTCGGACATCAGCGGATTGCGCTGGACTGGCGGCTTGAGCCGCTCGACATTCATACCATGCGCCAGACCGCCATTTTCATGGGCAAATACCTGGCCTCCGAGGGCATCGGACGACTGCAGGTGGCTGACTGGCTGCTTGCGGAGCCCGCGCGGGTGCCGGACCTGTGGGATGAGGGTCATGAGGTGGCACTGAACCATCACATGTGCACCACCCGCATGAGCGACAGCCCCAAAGAGGGCGTGGTGGACCGCAACTGCCGGGTACATGGCATGGAAAATCTCTATATTGGCGGCTCAAGCGTGTTCGCCACCGGTGGACATGCCAACCCGACCTGGACCATCGTGCTTCTGGCGCTGCGTCTTGGGGATCATCTTGGGCGAAACCTTTCGGAACAGGCCCTGAGGCCCGGTGAGCCGGCGGCACGGGTGGAGAGAGCATGAACACGTCCCGGCCCAGTTGCGGGGGCCGGTAAAACACCACGGCCTGCCCCCTGGCGGTGGGTCATCACGCCCCTGGGCATCAGGTATGACGGAGACGGGATCGGAACATGATTATCTCACACGAACACCGGTTTGTTTTCGTGCATATCCACAAAACCGCAGGCGAGGCGGTAACACTGGCCCTTCTTCCCCGTATGGGGCAGGGGCTCGCACTTGGCGGCACTACCTGGGGCAATGTAAAAAACCTCTGGTACAGCCGGGCCAAAGGGGTCTCGAAACACAGTCATGCCGCGGAGATACGGGCTTTTACGGGCGCGGAGACCTGGGAGAAGTACTTCACCTTTTCCTTTGTCCGGCATCCCTTCGACCGGGCTTTGTCGTTCTACAGCTATCTTGGCCAGATGTCGGACCGGCGCGAGGGACCGGGACTGCGTAATTTCCTCTACGGCATGCCGTTTTTCAACCGGGGCGACCCACGCGGCTGGCCTGGGGTTCAGGCGTATCGGGAGGCGGCGGATTTTTCCGCCTTTATCCGGCATCCGAAATTTGCGGCCGATCCTGGATCGAATGCCCAGGCCGATATCCTGTCGGACGGGCAGGGGCGGATTTTGGTGGATTTCGTGGGCCATTTTGAGCGGCTGAATGAGGATTTTGCGGAAGTTGCCAAACGCATCAACATGCCTGACCTGACCCTGCCGATGCATAATGCTTCCGAGCGCTCCAGAACCCGAACCATGGCGGCGGCGGACCAGGAGTTTTTGCGGGAGTTTTATGCCCGGGATTTTGAGGCTTTTGGTTTTGACACGGCCGGTTGGGAATTGCCCTGAGCGGGCTGTTGTGGTCTGAATTGACCATGGTGCCGGGGCGGAAATTCAGCTCCGGCACCTGACCGTGGACAACCTGGATGCCCCGAACATGACCGATGCCCAAACACCCGCACCCCGGCCAAACATCTTTGTGGTCGGTGGTTCGAAATGCGGCACCACGAGCCTTTATCGCATGCTGCAGCTGGCCGACGGCATCGGGACCTCCCATACCCGTAAGGAGCTGCATTACTTCTCCGCCCCGGAAATCATTCAGCGTCTGGCCGCGCCCGGTGATGAGGGCGTTTCCAAACTGGTGTTGCGGGACGAGGCGGACTACCTGGCCGAGTTTTCGCATCTGCCGGCCGATATGGCCAACATCGTGGATGTTTCGCCGAGTTATCTGCAAAACCCGAACGTGGCCGGGCGCATCCATGACTTTGCGCCGAATGGCCGGATTGTGATTTTTCTGCGCAATCCCGTGGGCAAGGTGTTTTCCCAGTATGTGCATTTGTGGTCCGCGGGCCAGGAAACGCTGCCCTTTGAGGAGGCCTTCGACAAAAGCACGGAACGGCGCGAGGCCGCGTATTCGCCCATGTGGGACTACCGCTCCGGCGGGTTTTATGCCGAACATCTGCGGCGTTATATCGACCTGTTCGGGAAAGACCGCGTTCGGGTGGAGATCTTTGAGGAATTCTTTGGGCCGGATCCCGCGGCCCAGACCGGGCTGGCGGAGTTTATGGGCATTCGTTTTGCCGAAGGACCGCCGCCCAAAATCAATGTCAGCGGTCGGGTGAAATCCCCGTTCATGAAGGCCCTGCTGGGCAACAGCGTCCTGAAAGGGGCTTTCAAAACCCTGGTGCCCCTGTCCCTGCGTGACCGGCTTTCGGGTGCCATTCGTGGCTCGGTACAGACCGAGAAGCCAAAAATCAGTGACGCCATGCGGGCGCGGCTTGAGGATCTTTACCGCGATGATGTGGCTGAGGTGGAAGCCATACTGGGCCGTAAAATCGGCTGGTTTTAACGCGTTTTCGGTTTAGTTGTTGTTTTTAATATGTTTTATAGCGCGTACGTGATTTTGAGCCAAATGGTTTCACCCTCTCACACAGGGGTGAAGATTGAACACCGCTCCGTGATTAAGCGAAACAGTTTTGGTGTTTAGGGCGTATTGTTTCCATGAGAGCCGTACAGGCTTCCCCATTCGGAACCGAACATACGCGGTTTCGGGTGGTCATTTGAAACACTGCCCTGAGGGAGACACTGTCATGACCAGCAAGTTCGCACTCGCATTCGCCACCATCGCCGCCATTTCCGCCACCGCACCGGCTTTTGCCCAATCCCAGTCGAGAGAGGGCCTGAGCCTTAATCAGCTTGCCATCGAGAATTACAATTCCGGCCGTTCCGCTCAGGACCGTCAGCCCGTTTCCATCGACCGCAACGGCTCCCCGGCGCTCGAGGCCGAGGCCATTGCCAGCTACAACACCGGCATGAGCCCAAGAAACCGGCAGGAATTCGTGCCAGCCTCCGACATGGAGATGATGTCGCGCGCGGTAAATCCCGGCAACCCGGCCGACAGCCAGCTGATCGCCTCCGCCGGCCTGACCGCGGAGGAGGCGGAAGGTCTGACGCTCAATGAGATCGCGGCCATCAAATACAATAATGGCCGTTCGCTGCATGACCGGCAGAGTGTTCCCTCCATCAACTAATCCGGCCGGGGCCGGAAACGGTCTTCGCATCCGCACATAAAAAACCCCGGTCCTGAACAGGGCCGGGGTTATTTTTGTGTCCTGTGTGACCTCCAGAGGGATCAGTTCGATATCCCCACGGCCTGATGCATGTAGCGCGGGTCGCAAAGCTGGCGGGCGAGGAACCCCGCCACGTCGGCGCGGGGGATTTTAAGGGAGAGCGCCCTGTCGCCCGGCCTGATGGCCTCCTGGAAGCCGCCTTTGGCCGGTCCGTCCACGAAGGCGCCCGGGCGTACGATGGTCCAGTCAAGGCCGCTGGCGCGCACCATGTCCTCCTGGCGTTCATGGTCGAGAAAAACCGGCCGCAGGATCAGGCCGAACATGATGCGCTTCCAGAAGAAGTTCAGGTTGCTCCAGCTTTCATGGGCCCCCAGCGTCGACTGGCATATCAGGCGGCGGACCCCGTGTTCCCGCATGGCTTTTATCACATTCAGTGTGCCTTCCGAGCGGATCCGGCTTTTGCGCGACATGCCTGCGCCCAGGGTAATCACCACCGCGTCATGACCGGGCAGGGCGCGGGACACGTCCTCATATGACAGGGCGTCGCCGGCCACGCGGGAGAGCCCCGGTGCGTCACTTTTCAGTTTCTCCGGGCTGCGGGCAAAGGCCGTAACCTCGTGGCCGTCCTCCAGCATGCGCGTAACGGCGAGGGCGCCGACGGTTCCGGTGGCTCCGAATACGATGACTTTCATTTTGAGGCTCCTTTCCAGTTTACTTGACGCAGTGTCAAGTTGACGGGGAGGGTGATAGTTCGTAACTTGACATCATGTCAAGAAAAAATGAATCCACCCGCGACCGCATTCTGAAATCCGCCTGGACGCTTCTTGAGAAAGGAGGCGGCCCGGTGCGCATGAGTGACATTGCCAAAACCGCAAAAATCAGCCGCCAGGCGCTCTATCTGCATTTTCCCAACCGGGCGGATCTGCTTATCGCGGTGACGCGTCATCTCGACGAGGTGCATGACGTGGAGGCGCGGCTGGCGGAAAGCCGCATGGCCGCAAGTGGGGTCGCGCGGCTTCAGGCCTGGATCGGGGCCTGGGGCGGTTACATCCCACAAATTCATGGCGTGGCCCGGGCCCTGATGGCGATGCGGGACCATGACGCCGAGGCCCGTGCCGCCTGGGACGGCCGCATGGCGGCGATGCGGGAAGGCTGTGCGGCGGCTGTAGCGGCCCTTGAGGCGGATGGGGATCTACGGGAGGATCTCACACCCGTCGAGGCAACGGATCTGCTTTGGACGCTCCTGTCCGTCCGGTCCTGGGAACATCTCCGCCTGGACTGCGGCTGGACCCAGAAGCGCTATATCGCGATCACCCAGGATATGGCGCGGCGGGCTTTGATTGGGGGTGAGTTGGGGCAGGGTGATGTTGT
>JAUIHG010000145.1 GCA_030432405.1 Bacteroidia bacterium
CGCACAAGCATTTGTCGTTCAAGCGACTGCACAAAACAGGCTTCGCCCGGGCGGGCGAAAAGGATCCCTAACTGCGATCGTACAAGCGGGCATTTCGCCGGTCAGGCGGTGCTTTTGGCGATGCTTCAAGCGATCAAATCGTGCTCAAATCCGGCCCGTTCCGCCACATCGTAGCGGTTGCGGTCGCTGCCGCTGCGGGCAACCAGCTCCCCCAGAAAGCCCGCCACAAAGAGCTGAACGCCAACGATGACAGCCACCAGCGCCAGATAGAAGAGCGGCTGTTCGGTGGTGTCGCGGTAGTGCATGCCCTGGCTTTGGCGGATGACCTTGCTGAGCACCACCCAAATGGTCAACACGGCACCGACCAAAAAAGACAAGGAGCCAAACGTGCCAAACAGGTGCATTGGCCGCTTGCCGAATTTTTGCACAAACAGGGCCGAAAAGAGGTCCAGAAAACCGTTGATGAAGCGTTCCAGCCCAAATTTGCTCACCCCGTACTGGCGGGCGCGGTGCTGAACAACCTTCTCCCCGATGCGGCTGAACCCGGCGGATTTGGCAATCAGCGGAATCTGCCGGTGCATCTCGCCATAGACCTCGATGGCCTTGACCACGTCGCGGCGGTACGCCTTCAGGCCGCAGTTGAAGTCGTGCAGCTTGATGCCCGTGGCCACGCTGGTGACCTTGTTGTAAAACTTGCTGGGGATGGTCTTTGAAATCGGGTCATAGCGCTTCTGTTTCCAGCCGCTGACCAGATCGTAACCGTCCTCGCGGATCATGCGCACCAGCTCGGGAATCTCATCCGGACTGTCCTGCATGTCGGCGTCCATGGTGATGACCACTTCGCCGGAGGCGGCCTGAAAACCGGTGTTCAGCGCGGCGGACTTGCCGTAATTGCGCCGGAAGCGGATGCCCCGCACGTTGCGGTGTTGGGCAGCCAGGGTGCGGATGGTCTCCCAGGTGCCGTCGTTGGAGCCGTCGTCGATGATGATGGCCTCGTAGCTCAGCCGGTGTTCGCGGGCCACGCGCTCGATCCACGCCACCAGTTCCGGCAGGGATTCGTGCTCGTTGTAGGCGGGAATGACCAGGCTGAGGTCCATGGCGGAAGGCGGAAAAGCTGCGCTGCCCGGGAGCTTCAGCAGACCCGGTGGCGCCGTGGGAAGCGTTGAAATTAGCGGTTTTGAGCGGTAAGCTCGCGCAATTGCAGCACGCTGAAGACCAGGCCCGGTATCAGCCCGGTAACCGTCCAGAGCACCGTGCCGATGAACACCCCCAGCGGGCCGGTGAGCGTCACGCGGATGCGGTGCAGGGCCTCGTCGGCATCACCGGGGCTGTAGCCCTGGGCCTCGAGGCCTTCTTCCACATTGGCCAGCCAGGCTTGCAGCATTTCCGGACGGAAGCGGACATGCCAAACAATGATCCAGATGGCCGCCAAAAGCGCGGTGAACAGGCAGATGCCCGTCCAGCCCCGCAGGTATCGGTCCAGGCGCAGATTGGCAGGCGCCTCCCGGCGAACACGCCCCATCCACGACAGCCCGCCGCCCATCATGGCCACGGTGGGAATCAGGAAGAGCATGCTGCGGGCCGGCCAATCGGCCGGCACAAAAGCCAGAGCCAGGGCCAAAAAGCCCAGCCCGAAAAAGGCGGCACGGCGGGCATAGGGCCAAACCGACGGCCATGGCTTGGGCTCGGGCACGGACCGATCCACGGAAGCGCCACCCGCGTTTCCGCGGTCCAATGGGCGTTCCGCATTGGAGTTATTGGCATCGAAAGGTTCGGTGCTGCTCACCCGGCATCGTGTTCGGTGTGCACGGCCGGCAACCAGCGGCCGGAGGCATAAATGCCGTAGACGCGGCCGGTCAGGGTCCGTCCAAACAGCGGATTGTTGCGGGCTTTCGACCGGCTTTGGCCGGGCGAAGGCGTCCAGGGTTTGTTGGGCTGGAAAAAGCTCAGTTCGGCTTCTGCCCCCACATCCAAGCGCGGCTGCGGCAAGCCAAACCACTGCCGCGGTTGCCGCCCCAACAGGGAACAGCAGCGTTCCGGAGTGGCCTGGTCGCCCAGGGCCGTGCGCAGGCTGGCGTAGGCCGTCTCCAACCCGGCTATCCCGTAGCCCGCGTATTCAAATTCCACCTGCTTGTCGTCCTGGTGCTGCGGGGCGTGGTGGCTGCAGACCGCGCCGATGGTGCCGTCGAGCACGCCCTGGATCAAGGCTTCGCGGTCGGACTGGCTGCGCAGCGGCGGCATGACCTTCATGTTGCTGTCGTAGCCGTCCAGATTGCGGTCGTCCAGCAGCAGCTGATAAGCCGGCACGGCGGCCGTCACCATCAGGCCCTCTTCGCGCGCCGCGCGGATCAACGCCACCCCTTCCGCGCTGGACAGCACCGGCACATGCAAACGCCCTCCGGTATAGCGCAGGATGGACAGGTCGCGCTGCAGCATCAGCGTCTCGGCCAGATAGGGCATGCCGGCCATCCCCAGCCGCGTGGCCTCCAGGCCCTCGTGCACGACCGCCTTGCCCACCAGATCCAGGTCCAGCGGCAGGCTGAGCACCAGGCCGTCCATGGGTTGGGTGTAGCGCAGGGCGCGCAACAGCATGCCGGCATGGCGGATGGGCCGGTGGCCTTCGGCGAAGGCAACAGCGCCCGCATCGCGCAGATCGTGCATTTCCGTCAAATCCCGCCCCTTCAGCCCCTGGGTGATGGTGGCATACGGGTAGAGCGCCACGGGCAGATCCATGGCGCGTTTGCGCACATAGGCCACGGCCGACTTGTTGTCGCGCGGCGGATCGGTATCCGGCAACACAGCCACAGCGGTGAAGCCTCCGTTGGCTGCCGCAGCGGCACCGGATTCGAGGTCTTCCTTGTGCTCCTCGCCCGGGTCGCGGAAATGCGCATAATGGTCAAACCAGCCCGGCGAAACGTGCAAATCGTCGGCTGCGACCACATGGTCTGTTTCCTTGACCTCGAGGGCTTCGCCGAAGGCGTCAATCCTGCCCTGGTCGTCCACGCGCAGGTCAACCACCGCATGGTGCAGATCCGAAGCGGGGTCCACAATGTGGACCTTGCGGAACAACGTGCTCATGCCGGTAAAAAGGGCATTTGGGCGGGTTCAACCAGCCATACGGCCGGTGGGTGTGGTGGCGCGGGGAGCCGGGCCTTTGGCCTTGCGGCGAAGCCCCCCAAAGGGCCAACGCAGCACCAGGGCCTCCAGGGCCAGGCAGATCAGGGCGAAAATAAGGCAGGCCTTCCACAGCCTTCGGCCGGAGGCCAGACGTTCCAGATCGGCCGAAAGGCGCTCCGGATCGCTGTCCAAAAAGGCATGCGGGGCCGCCCCCATGGCCTCGTCCAGCTCCTCCCGCGACCAGGTGTTAAGGTCGGACTCCACGCGCGCATGGTTGAAGGACAGGTAGGCCATGGGTTGTTCCCCACCAGCCGGACTCCCCTGCCCGGCCATCGCCACACGGTAGTGCCCCGGCGCTTTGGCGGCATCGTCCAGGCGGACCCGCCAACCCCGGCCATCGGGACGCGCTTCGGGGATGAAGGCCTGGCCCGAAGGCGTGTAGACCTGGGGAAGGGTTTCTTCGCCGTACGGCGAACCCTCCGCTGCCGCTGCAGCATCCACCGCAATCCATCCCGCTGTGCCCAAAACATGGCCCATGGGGCGGTCCAGGCTGGCGGCCGCAGCGAGTTTGACCAAAATGGGCACAAGCAGGCCGCCCTGTGCGGGCAAGTCCGAGGCGCTGCGCTGCAAGGGGCTGGCACAGAGGAGCATTTGGCCGCTGCCCACAGGATAACGGGCCAAAAAAGGTGTGCCGTCCGAAAACAGCATGAGGGGGTCTTCGCGGCTGGCCGCCGATGCCTGAATGCGGAAATAGACCCGCGCTTCAGGCAGGCTCAGGTTCTCCGGCACCTTGCTGAATACGCCGTCAAACAGCGGATGCTCCGCGCGCAATTCGGCCACAGTGCGCGGTTGCACGCTGCGGCCGGCCAGGCGAATCTGCAGCGGATCCAACAGGGCCTGCCAGGAAGCAGGTGTGGCATTGGAGCCGGGAAAACACAACAATTGCCCACCTCCGCGCAAGTAGGCCAGGAGCTCTTCGGCCAAGCCCGGGGGCACATTGTCAAGCCCTTCCAGAACGATCAGTCCAAAAGTACCCAGGGCTGCATAGTCCACATTGCCCAGATCGGCTTGTTGCAAATCAAAACGGGGATTTTCGCCCAGTGCCACCTGCAAAAAGGGATTGACCTCCCTGTCGCCAAGGGCTAAAACCGAAAACTGTTCAGGCACCAAAAGCGAAAAAAACCAGCGGTCGTCAAACGACACCGGATAGTCGGTCAGGTGCACCTCGCCGAGCTGCCAGCCCGCTTCCGGCACCGTAAACACCAACGTATCCTCCAAGCTCCCACCGCCGGGCACATCCCGTTCGGTGAGGGCACGGATCTGCCGGCCCTGGCCCTGTTGGGTGGACGCCGTGTTCGCCAGGACGGCGGCATCGGAAAGCGCGCTGCCCGATGGGCCAACCGGGTCCATAAAAAGTTTGATGGAAACGGCCTCGGCATCCTGACGCCCGTGGTTGCGGACGCGAAAATGCAGCGTAGCGCGTTGGCCGGGAAGCGGCAGGGGGTCGCTGAGCCAGACGCTGTCCACGCTCAGGTTGCGCGGCGTCTGGCTTTCCATGGGCAACAGAAAATGCGTCACCTGGGTATCGGCCTCAAGCAAACCGGCACTGCGCTGAAAATCCGAAATCAGATATACCTGGGCATCGCCGGGGCCCTGCTGCAGAGCATCGAGTTGGCGCTTGTACACCCGTTCCAATGGGGGCGCCTCCGGCGAAAGCTCCAGGCCATCGACGGCATCGAGGAACTGGTCGCGGTCCAGCAAGCGCTGCTGGCGGCCCTCCAGGTCCGAGGTGATGAGTTGGAAGCGGTCGTCCGGACCATGCGCTTCGGCAATGCGCCGTGCCCGGTCGCGGGCCTGCTCAAACAGCGAGCGGTCTTCGCCAAGGGCGTCCATGCTCGGACTGTTGTCCACAAAAACGCTCACGCTGCGGCGTGCACTCTGGCTTTCCGCCGCTCCGGGCAGCACCGGCTGGGCAAAGGCCAGCACAATGCCGGCGATGGCCAACATGCGCAACAGCATGACCAGCCAATGGCGGAGGTTCTGGCGCGTACGGGTTTCCTCGACCACCTCCTTGAGGAAGCGGACGTTGGTGAAATACACGGTCCGGTAGCGCCGGAAATGGAACAGGTGGATCAGCAGCGGCACCGCCAGGGCGGCTAAGGCCCACAGAAATCCGGGATAGACAAAGGCCATGCGTTGCTGCGGGGCGTTGGTAGCGGTTGGGCAGACGTGGAGCAGGGAGCGGCCGCGAGGCCCGGGGAGCGCTCGGGAAGCCCACCAAGGGCCTTCCCGGTTTGGCAAGCTGGCTCAACCGAACCGCTGTTTTGCGTCAGTTCCGGTACCTGTTCCAGCAAGCCATCCTGGCGTACTTTTGGCGCCAAATGGCGAATACCACCGTGGCCGAGGACTACCGCAAACCTACATCCAAAGTCGCCCACAACCGGAGCGACCAGGAGGATTACCGCATCAGCAAGGGCAGCGCGCGCTTCATGACCTGGCTGGGTCTGGTCCTGGCCGTACCGGGCCTGGTGATGCTGGTCTGGGAGGCTGAGCGCAACATTCCGGCCGGCATCGGATTTGTGCTGGTTGGCGCCTACATCATTTGGACCGGCAGCGGTTCGATGCGTTTGTTCAAGTAGGTCCGCTCGAGCGTCCAGCAAGCCACCGGTGCGGACCGCTGTGGAGTTTGGAGATATCCCCGCTTTTTTTGCAGCATCAATGCATTCAATGGCTTAATTTTGTGGCCCCCTGCCGGGGGCGAAGGCCATTTGGTCCCTCCCCCATCCCCTTCTACACCATCGGGGTGTAGCTCAGCCCGGTTAGAGCGCACGTCTGGGGGGCGTGAGGCCGGAGGTTCGAATCCTCTCACCCCGACACCCTGCAAAAAGGCCGCCGATAGGCGGCTTTTTTCGTGCAAGGACCAGTGGCAAACTTGTTTGCCTACTGGGACAGGCACGAAAAAAGCAAGCCCCGTCAGGGGCGCCTTTTTGCAGGGTAGTCACCGCCCCATCTGGAGGATCGGCGCAGCCGGGCGCCAGCCCGGCAAGCCAATCCTCGAACCTCCGCCGTTGGCTTGCCGATGGTGCCGGGAATGAAAAAATGAAGCCCCGTCAGGGGCGCCTTTTTGCAGGGTAGTCACCGCCCCATCTGGAGGATCGGCGCAGCCGGGCTCCAGCCCTGACCGGGCAACAGGCAGTGGCAAAGCGCCTTCGCCCGTACGGGCGAAAAAAAACCCGGCCTTGGGCGGGCCGGGTTCGGGCGTTCGATCCGTCGGTACATATTGGTCGTGCGACGGTGGCGTCATATACGCGCGTGCATAGGTGCTACTTGAGCATCGTTCTCTCTTCTGTCAGTCGTGCCAGAAGGTTCTGGAACGACCGATTCAAAAATACAGCAATTCCCATGCATCCAACAAATGTGCGCCCCCGTTTAACGGATTCAACCGAAGGGCAGGCCAAACGCTACTCCACTAAAAAGGAGGGGCCGAGACCTTGCGGCCCCGACCCCCGATCAGCGTAACATCCAGAAGGCGCTTTAGTACACGCGGAGCTTGAGCGCGCGCATGCCGTTGCGGCCTTCCAATACAATCAAGTACAAGCCTTCATTCAGCGCTTGCACATCCAGCGGAAGACGGTTGGCACCAGCCGGGAAACGGTGTTTTCCAAAGTCGGCCAGGCGACGGCCGGTCAGGTCCATGATGCCCACCCGAAGGGTTTCGGAAGCGGTCAGGTTCAGGTCCAGGATGGTCTGGGTGGAGGCCGGGTTGGGATAGAGCATCACCGTTGCACCCGGCAGGAAGCTGCCCAGACCGGAAATGGAGGCGGTGTTGGATACGGAGTCCACGTTGTCGCAGGGCCCGGAACACTTCAGACGAACCTCATAGGTTCCGTAACCCGGGTAGGTAAACACGGGATCCGGATCGGTGCTGGTGGAACTGGCCGGGTCGCCAAACTGCCAGAAGTATTCCACCGCGCCGGAGCATTGCTGGAAGAACTGCACGGTCAGGCTGTCGTCGCCGGTCAGGTTTTCGTAGGTATAATCGGCCACAATGGGGGCGGTCAACTCATCCGAACCTTCCGTGTAGGGTTCCATGGATGGGTCGAAGTTGGTCCAGCAGAGGGTCCAGTCCGCATCCATACCAAAGGCACCCACAAAGCCCACGGTGGTGTTGAGGCAAGCGGAATCGGTGCCGGTCAACGCGCTGAAATCGGCCTGGCCGCGCAGCGGCGAAGCCTCCATGGGACGAAAGTCCGGGAAATCGAGGTTGAAGGGGTCGTCCAGGTAGAGGCTGTCGTTCAGCGGGAAAATGGCATTGTCCCGGGCACCCGCACCGAAGTAGGAAGCGATGTTCCATCCTCCGTCGGCCATCAGGCTGTCGAGGTAACCGGCCAGGTAGGTATTGCGGATGTCGGTGGTCCCCCCATCGGCGGCGCCCTGGGCTCCGCTGCCGTTGATGTTCAAGCCCGTCGGCCATGCAGCAACCGCCGTATTGTAGATGCGCGCACGGCCGTTGTTGCCGATCCAAATGCCGTTGCTGAAGTCCGCATCAACGGTGGTGGAGGGCGTTGCCAGCGGCCCAACGAAGGTGAAATTCGAAATCAGCGGTTGCGTGAAGGGCGTATTGGAGGAGCCGGCAGCATCGTTTTTGATTTCCAGACCATTCGCTCCCAAAGCGTCACCTCCGGCAATGGCATTGTCGCGGGAACCGATGCCGTATTGCAGACAACCGGTGAAACCCTGGCTGATGTCAAAATCGTCATCGCCGTTGCGGTGGCTGACCAAGTAGTCGATGCTCACGTTGCCACCGAGGATGCGGAAACCATCGCCCGCACAATTGGACACCATAATGTCGGTGAAGGTGGTTGCGCTGTTGACGCCGGCCAGGGTCAAGCCCGGCAGGGTTTGACCGCCTACCGTGGCACCGGCATACTCGATGCGGATCTTTTGCATGGATCCGGAATTGTCCGTGGGGTCCGTTCCGCCGTAGCTGCCTGAACCGCCCACATTGATGGGGTTGAACGTAGCTGTTCCACCAGAAGCATTAACAGGCCCTTCGCCAAGCACGACAATCCCGCCCCAGTCGCCGGGTGCGCGGCTGCCTTCGGGCTCGGAACTCGTAAACACCGTTGGCGGATCATCATCGGCCGGCGAGTTGGCGTTGATCGACCCGGTCTTGGTGATCACCAGGCAGCCCGTAGTGGCCTTATCGCCTTTGATGATGGTACCAGGCTCGATGAACAGCAATCCGGAAACGTAGATGGTGCCTTTGAGCAGGTAGATGTTGTCGTTGTCCCACAACTGAAAAGTGGTGATGTCGTCGGTGACTTCCACAACGGGCGCTTGCGCGCGAACGCCTGCCATGAAGGACAGCACGCAGAGGCAAAGAGAAAGAAGCTTTTTCATGGGGTACGCTGAAGGTGCCGGAAGCCTTGGCTGCCGGCTATTGGGCAAAAGGTGGTTTACAGACGCCAGG
>JAUIHG010000146.1 GCA_030432405.1 Bacteroidia bacterium
AACAGGCCCCTGCGGACCTTGTAGTGGCCTATTGGGTGGAGGATCTCCGCCCCGACCAGCACACCGGGGCGTGTGCTGTGGCCGATGCACCGGCGTTGCCTGCCACCGGGCAGCAGGGGCACGGGAAGGCAGACGGGACATCAGCGGAGTCTGATGGCCAACGCGCCGATGCTGGAGGCGGAACGGGCCCGCTGGAAGCCTTCGCCCGTACGGGCGAAAGCGCCTTGCCCCTGGAGTGCCACGACATCGAGGTTGCCACGGATGCGGATTACTCGTATTGGAGCCGCTTTGGCGACCAAACCTTCAACGAGCAACTGGCGGAACTCAACCTGGTGGAAGGCATCTATGTGGACCAATTGGGCGTCACCGTGAGCGTGACCTACCAAAACGCCTACGCCGACCCGGTAGCCGATCCTTATGAGCCCTGGGAAACGGTGGAAGGCACCACGACCGGAGTGGCGCCGTTCCGGCTCATCGATGCCACAGCGGATTTTTCGGATTTGTCGGCAACGGGTTTGTCCGTGATCAATTTTGACACCGGAAAGCGCGGTACGGCCACGGCATTGCCGGTCCCGCCGTATACCACCCTGCAACTCGACAGCAACCTGTTTACAGCCGTCGGACAGGATTACCGCGTGCACCTCAACCTGGAAGTCCTGCCCCAATTCCGCGCCTATTGGCAGGCCAACAACGCCTGGGTCATGCGCGATGTGGCCTTGCTGTACAACGATCTTGGCGGGGGAGGGCAAGGGTATAGCTCCACGATCTGCAACCTGCCGGGATGGGCCTACGCCCAACGGGGATACAGCAGTACGTTGACCGGCAATATCCTGTTGAGTGCACATGAAGTGGGCCACACGCTTGGTGCCGCACATGCAGAAACCACCACCCCGGGCGTGGTTTGCGACGGGACCGGACCGATCATGTGTTCAGCGGTACAGTCCAGCTCCAGTCTGGATTTCCTGCCGGCTTCCGTCGGAGCGGTGCGTACCCATCTTTTGGTCAACTCCAGTTGCACCTTCAGCGATTACCCCTATGCCCAGAATATGGTGCTGTACACGGTGCCTCCAGGATACAGCAGCCTGACGGCTACGTACAGCGTCAATTTTGACCCCATCAGCTTCAGCAGCATCAGTCCTGCCGCCGTTTACAAAGTGGAAGCCGGCTACAGCATCCGCCTGGAAGAAGACTTTGTGGCGCCGGATGGAGCCCACATTCAATTCCGGATTGTTCCGGATTTGGAGGATTGCAACTCCATACTGGACCGGGTTGCCGAAAACGACGGCCAGCCAGAAACAGCGCCCATGCAAACGGCGGCGGAACTGCATGTTCAACCCAATCCGGCCAACGGTCCTATCCGTATGGGCTGGCGCCTGCCCGACGCTAAAACGGCGTTGCTGGCGTGTTACGACCCCATCGGCCGCTTGGTATGGCAGCGTTCCCTGGATACCACGGGCAATGCTGAACAATGGGAAGGGTGGGACGTGCGCGGTCAGGCAGCGGGCGTGTATACCCTGGTCTTGCAGGACCCCGCAGAGCCCCAAAAGCGGATTGTGGAACGCTTGGTTGTCCTGAGCGATTAAACGCTGCGGGTAGAACAGCCCCAAACCGGATCAATAGGACCATGTAACGCGCACGATAGCGGCGTCGGCCTGCCGTTGCAGGTCGGCGCCGTGCGCGGCGTCTTCGGTGCCCAGCCAAAAGATTTGCCCCGTCAGCGAGATGTCCCAGTTCTCGGCCATGTTGTAGCGCAGGCTCGGGAAAAGAATCAACAGGTCGGGACCAGGGCCGTACAGCACGCTCACATCCAAGCCCAACAGCGGCATGGGCGTATAGCTGGCCTGGCTGATGAGCGTCCACCGGGAAGGACTGAGCGCATTCGGCGAAGGCGGCGTCAAGCCCGCCAGCGCCACCCCGTCCACCGTGTTAAGGGTACCGGTGGTGCCGGTCGAAGCATACAACCCTCCAAGCAGCGCGTACCAAGCGCTGCCGAAGGATTGGTCCAGTGAAAGCGCCACCGTATAGGCGTCGCGTTCGCCGGTAGGCGAAAGCGGTACGCCCGGTCCGGCCTGGACCTGCCGGAACCACGCAGCTTCTCCCTTCAGGCCGGCCTGGCCCAGGTTTCCCGCCCAACCCAGGGCCAACACGGCATCGGTTTGCCGCCAACCGGCGATGGCCTGGATGTCGTAACTGCCAATGGCAAAGCCATAGCGCAAGGCGGCGGTATGGCCCTGGCCGATCAGGCTGTCGAGGGTCCAGTCGGCGGCCCTGATACCGGGTGCCCAAGCGGCTTCCAGCACATGGCCGTTGTTCAGGTAGCCAAGGACCCGCACGGCGTCCGCGCCCGGGCGCTCGGCGTAATCGAAATCCAGGAAATTGTAGGCATTGAACAGGTCGTTGGGGTTCCAGACCAGGTGCACGCCCCAATTGATGCGCTGCCGCCCGATCCGCGCCTCCCAGCTGCGTCGGCGGTGTTCGATCCAAAGGCGCTCCACGCGGGTGTGCAGCAGGGCGGCGTCGCCGGACCAGGGCACCCAGGAGGCGTCCACGGCGGCGGCGTCCATGCCCAGCGTTTCGCCAAAGGCGGGGTTGAGCTGCACATCATCTCCGATAAAGAAGCGGCTGCGCTGTTCCCAGGCCAGGGTCCAGCGGCGGTTGGGCCTCCATTCGGTGTTCAGCCGGTGGTGGAAAAACGTGGTGAAGGTGCTGGAAGGCAACAGCGGACTGGTCACGGTGGGCAGGTGGGTGATGACCTGCAGGTTTTTGAGGTACCCGCCAATCCGGAAGGCTTCCTTGGAGAATGGACCAGTGGAGTCCGGATCGGTGAATCCATCCTGCGCGATGCCCCCTGGTGCTGCGTCCGGGGCTTGTGCTATTTTTTTCGTTTGTCCGATCTCCGTTCCGCCTCCGGCGAACAGCTCCACCGGCAGGGTCAGCCAACACCCCGCGAAAAGCAACAATAAAAACAAGCGGGCGGAAGCCCTCATGCGGGATTCGTTTTTGCAGTCCCGGCGGTGTCCGGATCGCGCCGATCGTCGCTGTCGATGCGGCCGTCCACCAGGGTGACCACCCGCCGAGCGCGGTCGATCACGCGCTGATCGTGGGTGGAAAAAAGAAACGTGGTGCCTTCGCGCTCGTTCAGCCGGGCCATGATGTCCAGCAGCGCAGAGGCCGAAGTGCTGTCCAGGTTAGCGGTGGGTTCGTCCGCCAGGACAAAAGCCGGTTTGGAGGCCAGGGCACGCGCCACGGCTACGCGCTGCTGTTGGCCCCCGGAGAGCTTGGTGGGCCGGCGTTCGGCTTCGGATGAAAGGCCTACGGCCTCCAGCAATTCCGAACTCCGCCGATGCCGTTCTGAGGCATCCACGCCCTGAAGCAGCATGGTGAACTCCACGTTTTCGCGCGCGCTGAGGACCGGAATGAGGTTGTAGGCCTGAAACACAAAACCGATGTTGTGCAAGCGGAAATCCACCCGCTCGCTGGCCTTCAGGGCGGACAGGTCAGTGCCCAGGATGCGCACATGGCCATCGCTCGGGCTGTCCAGCCCGCCGAGCAGGTTGAGCAAGGTGGTTTTGCCCGATCCCGATGGGCCGACAATGGCGGTGAATTCGCCACGCTGTACCCGGAAGCTGACATCGGATACGGCGTGAATACGCTCCGGGCCGTTTTGGAACGTACGGTCTAGATTGACGGTTTCCAACACCAGCTCTGCATGGGTATGGCCGGATGGTGCGGCGGCGGAGGATCGGGCGGCAGTATTCATGGTCCGGGTTTCAAGCTGAGGAGGGCATCAGATTTTGCGGATGGCTTCCACCGGGTCCAGGCGCAGCGCGGTCCAGGCCGGAAAAAGGGCGCTCACCAGGGCGGTGATCAACAACAGCACCAGGTTGCGCAGGTAATACGATCCGTCCAGGTGTGGATATACCACCGGGTCCAATCCGTACATGGCATAGGCGTCGGACAAAGAGCCCAGGTCCAGTCCGTGTTGGCCGAACCAGGTGAGCGTGCCCCAGGCCAGCAAGAGCCCCACCGGTGCGGCGGCCAACATCAAAAAGACGGTCTCCAATACCACCAGGACAAAGACCTTCATGCGGTTCATGCCCAAAGCCATCAACACGCCGATTTCACGCACGCGGTCCAGTACAGCCATGAGCATGGTGTTGATTACCCCGAAGGCCACGGCCAGCATGATGATGCCCAGGAAGATGGTGAAATACTGGTCGGTGGATTCGATCATCAAATCCAGTTCCGGGGAAAGCGTTTTCCAGTCCTCCGTCACGCTGTCCGGGTACTGTCGGTTTTCGCCTTCGGCGAACGCCATGGCCTCTCCCGGATCGTCCAGCAACACCGCGATCTCGTGCAGGCCGGCGTTATTCTGTATGCCGCCCAATACCAGGGGGGCCAGTTCGGTCTGTCGTACATAGACCATACGTTCGTCAAAGGTGGAATTTGGGGAGCGGTAGATCCCGCCGACTTTGAAGCGTGTGTCCACAAAATCGCCGGCCGCGTTCTGGAATTTCAGCACCACCTTGCTGCCCAGGTTGAGGCGCAGCTTTTTGGCCAGGGCATGCCCAAGCACGATGCGGTGTTTTTTGTCTTCGGACAGGAACGTGCCGGTGTCCACCGAAGCGGGAATGCGGCTCACACCGGCTTCGGCTTCCGGATCCACGCCCATCACCTGAACACCGCCCACTCCGCGCGAGGCCGTGATCATGGCGTTCGCCACCAGGCGGCCAGAGACGCCGCGGACCCCGGATTTGTCCTGCAACGCCTGTAGGCGTGCCCGACTTTCGGGAATCAGCAGTTCGGGCTGCTGCTCCACCCGGAAGTCCGGGTGGTGGATCTGCGCGTGGGCCAATTCGTATTCCAGGGCATTGGCCAGGCGCTGGTCGTACATCCCAAAGGCGTAGCCCATCATGAAATTGCCGGCCCACAGGCCGAGCACCAGGGCCACCATAACCACGAGGCTTCGGGTGCGGTTGCGCCAAACGTTGCGCCAGGCAATGGTGAGCAGCATCTTCATCCGGCGCGCATGGCTTCCACCGGCTCCAGTTTGCCGATGCGGTACAAGGGATAGGCGGAGACCACCATGGCAATCAGGGCCACGGTGATGAACTGCCGCCAGAAAATATCGGGTGCCGTGGAAAAGGCAAAGACCGGGTCAAACCCATATTGCTCGTAAGTCTCTGCCAGCGAGCCTTCCAGCGGAATGGGGTTGGCCGCCATGTAGTGGATCAGCGGAATGGACGCAGCCAGACCAACCACCGCACCGATCAGCGAAACGGACAGGCCTTCGAGGAGCACCATCGCCGCCAGGCGGCTTCGGCGCATGCCTACGGCCACCAACACGCCAAACTCGTAGCGCCGTTCCAGGGTCATCATCAGCACGGTGCCCAGGATGCCAAAGCCGATCAGCAGGTAGAGAATGATCAGCACCAGGATCGAACCGCCCTCGTCGGCCTCGCGGGCCTGTTGGATTTCCGGCAACATGTCGGCCCAGGTGGGGGAGGCCCAAAGCGCGGCATCGGCTTCCAATTGGTCCAGCGGTGCATAAGCTGAGGCCACGCGCCGGACTTCCGCCGAAAGCGCGTCCAGGTTGCTGTAGGGCTCGGGCTCCAACACCACGCCTGTCCACAGGCCGGATGCGGCAAACAGGCGTTGCGCATCGGCGAGCGGCAAGTAGATCGTGGCGCGGTTGAGCTCGGGATTGCCGAGATCCACCAGGCCGAGGACCACCACCAATTGTGCGGCGATCGCACCCCGATAACCCTGTCCGAGCAGGACCACGGTATCGCCCAAATCGGCGCGGAGGTATTCGGCCAGTTCTTTGCCGAGCAGTGCCTGGCCGGTGCGCCTTGCGCCGCGTGCCTGGGCTGCATCAAGTTGCCCTTCGGGCGAAGCGCCCTGCGGTTGTGTTTTGTCAACATCTGCGGACAGATCGGGCATCCGGCCAGCCACCAGACGGTCCACGCGCAAGGCCAGTGCTTTGGCATCCAGACCCTGGATCAGGCCGATGCGGGTACGGTCTTCGCGCGTGCGCGCTTCCGCGCGAACCGCCGGTGTGCGGTCTCCCGGTGTGCGGGCTGCGGCCGGGGCCTCCGCCAGCGCATCCCTCGCGGTGCTGTCCGGCGTGGTGTTGTCCGCCGTGGTGTAGCGGGTGTGGCTGGCCAGCACCACGCCTTCCAGCCGCGGGTGCACGCCGGTGATGCCATCGATGCTGCGCAAGTCGGCCAACAGCGCATCCTGGGCCTCAAAGCCGTTGTCCAGCACCTGTTCTTCGCGGTAGTTGGCCCGCTCCAGCCGCAATTGACCCGTCTGCAGGCTGACCAGGTTGTCGATCATGTTGTCCCAAACGCCTTCCTGCACCGAGGACATGAAGGTGGCCAGCACGACGGCAAAAAACACCGATGCTGCCGTGATCAGCGTTCGGCGCGGATTGCGCCACAGGTTGCGCCAGGCCAGTCGGAGCAGCATGGGAAGGGCGATGGGAAAGGGTTTTGGAACGTATTGGCTAAAACTCCTGGAGGGAAGCACCGTTCAGTGCGGGGCTTCGGCATCAATCCCGCAAGCGCCGCATGTTGGCCACGGTGAAAAAACGCGGAGGAACCTCAATGTCGAATTCCATGCTTTCGGTGCGGATCACCGTACGGTGGCCGGGTTTGTCGGCAGGTTGCATCTCCATGGTGGCCGGCAGCATGCGGCCGCCCAGGTTTTGCACGTCGCGGAAGTCGAGGGTACTGACCAATTCCCCGTCTTCGTCAAAAAACTGCGTCCGTACCTGGGTATCGTTTTCGGGATTGATCCAGGTGAGCACGTAGCTCCAAACCACCGGCGCATCCGGCTTGGGGGTCATGCGGATTTTCCAGGTCTCCACCCCATCCAGCGTTTCCCTGCCCTCGAGCGCATGGGTGTAGTCGGTGAGGATGGAGGACTCCCGGACCAAATCGTCGTTGGTGAAGTCGGTGCCCATCCAGTCCTGGGCCATCATGCTGGGCGGCAGCTTCACGCTGCGTTCGATCGAGGGCAGCCAGTTCCAAACCTCCTTTTCGGATTTGAGGTAGACGATGCCGCGGTCCCGCGCCGGGGCGGTGATCAGCAGCATGGCCTCCTCGCTGCCCTGGCTCCAGCTTTTAAGCGTCATGGTCCGGCTCCATTCTGGGCGGATGGTTTCAATGGACATCACCGACCGCGAACTGTTTCCACGGCTTTTTTGATCCACTCGACGGATCAGTTCGGTGGGGTCGGGATTGCCCGAAGGACTTTGGGCCTGCAGGAGCGAAGTCCAACTGCCAACCAGCAGGCAAGCGGTCATCAGCAGCCTCGGCATGATGCCGCCCAAAGGACTCCGAAGCCGTGCGCTGGGCCAATGCAGAGGGAAAAGGGGGAACGCCATGCCGTGAAGCTAGCATTGCGGGGAGGAAGTGCTGTGCCGACACAAGGTGATTTGGCGCATATCCAGCCATGAACTGGTGGCGTGGCGCGGAGCTGCGGTCTACCAGACCAGGCCCAGCTTGCCCGTACTGCCACGGTTTTCAAGCAGGGCCTGCGCTTGGGCCAGATCTTCGGCCGCAAAGGCCCCTCCGCAATGGGGCTTCAACCAGCCTTCGGCGAAGCCGCGCCCCACGCCTTGCAGGCAATCGGCCAAACGTTCGGGGCGGTGGTCGGCCAGGCGCAGCATATTGATGCCGATCAGGGACTGCGACGGCGAAAGCCATTGCACCGGGTGGTAGAAGCCGAAGGCCAATCCACGGATGGCGCGCACCAGCTTGTTGGGCGCGTCCGACAGCGATGCCGCGCCATAGGACACCATGCGGCCACCCGGACCCAGCAGGGCCTTGCCCTGGCGGAAGGTCTTGCCGCCGATAGCGTCAAAGACCGCGTCCAGTCCCCGTTCGCCGGCCAGCCGGCGAACCGCATCCGGCCAGTCGTCCTGCCGGTAGTCGATGGGGTGGTCCACGCCAGCCTCCTTGATCATGTCGCGCTTGGCCTGGGAACCGGCGGTTCCAAAAATGGTGCAGCCGCGTTGCCGGGCGATCTGCACCAGGGCTGTGCCCACTCCACCGGCAGCCGCATGGACGAGCACCTGTTCGCCGGGCTTCAAATTGGCGCTTGCGATGGCCGCATGGTAGGCGGTGCCGTATTGGGTGGCCAGGGCGGTGGCTGCGACCAGATCCTCCGGGCTGCTCATCGCAGGAAGGCCTTCGCCCGAAAGGGCGAGCACGGCCTCTGCGTTGGTGATGGCATACTCGGCGTAGCCGCCAAAACGCGTCAAGGCTACGACCTGGGTGCCGGGCGTTGGCGTGGCCACGGGCACGTCCGGGCCGTGTGCTTCCACCATGCCGACCACATCGTAGCCCACGATGGCAGGCAGGGGCGGGCAATCGGGATACAGCCCCTTGCGGGCCATGACGTCGGCAAAATTCAATCCGGAAGCCTGGACGCGGACCAATACCTGACCCGGTCCGGGCTTGGGCCGTTCAACGTCTTGGAGGGCAAAGGCCTTGGCCGAATTCCCGTGTTGCTGCAAAACCCAGGCGCGCATCCGTTCCATGAGGTGTGCTGTTTTGACCGGTTG
>JAUIHG010000147.1 GCA_030432405.1 Bacteroidia bacterium
AGTGGACCAACGATCCTCCAGCCTACGTGCATGCCGATGTCCACAACCTCAAACAAGCGCCGAACGGAACGCTGGTGGCCTGTACCGATGGCGGGCTGTTCACCTCTGCCAATGGCATCGACTGGACGGCGCGCTACGACGGCATGGCCATCTCACAGTTCTACCACGGGTACGGCGTCAAGGCACGTCCGGACAAGGACATCAGCGAGTTCGGCGGCGGCTTGCAGGACAACGGTTCGCTGGCCAATGAACTGCCCGGACCAAACGACGACATCTACACCAAGGTCAGCGGCGGGGATGGCTTTCGCGCGTACCGCGGAACCCCACGAGGCACCTCCACACGCTACACCTCCAGCCAAAATGGAAGCCTTTATCGACAGGCCGACGACTTTGGGGGTTGGGGCTTTTCGGAAATCACGCCCGACCAAGTCGGTTCCATGCCCAACGGTGCCTGGGATACCCCGTTCATGCCTTCCGATCGAGATTTCAAAGAGGTGACCGCCGGCTACCGATGGTTGTACTACACCACCGATGCAGACGACTCGGGCAATTGGACCGAAATCCAATTCAACCGTCCGGGCGGCGGATACTCCGGTGCCGGAAAGGTGCTGCAAATGGACTGGTCTTTTTCCGACGCCAACTTTTTCTATTTCAGTTTCGTGGACACGGGATCCAATCCACCCTCCGACCTGTGGGTCTGCCGGAATTGGGTGGATGGTGCCGCCAGCGGCATTTTTTCCAATTGCGGCTGCAGCAACGTGCCCTTTGACAGCATCTTCCCTTACAGCAGCGGAAGGGGCATTTCCGACATTTCGGTCTACGACTCCCGGCCCAAGGACATCGTCATCAGCCGTCCGGGGTATGCTGCGGGCAGCAAAGTCTACCGCTGCAGCAACACGGACAGCATCACCGATCCGGCAGCCTGGAAGAACATCAGCTACAACCTGCCCAACCTCCCGATGCTTTGCGTGCTCAACGACTACACCGGGGTCTATGTGGGCACCGATATCGGCGCATTTTTCCTCCCGGACGGCGATTCGGTCTGGGTCTACTTTGCCGATGGTCTGCCCACCGTCCCGGTGACCGAGTTGTGGCGGCACGACCGGCCCTTTTTCGGGCACCGGCTCTTTGCCTCCACTTTTGGACGCGGCCTGTGGATGAGCACGCTGGGCACCCCGCGCCGCCAAACCCGCTGGTACGTCAACGACGATGCCACCGGCGCCAACACGGGCGCCAATTGGGACAATGCTTTCACCGACTTGCAGGACGCCCTGGACGCTGCCCAAGCCTTTGATACGGTGTTGGTGGCGCAAGGCACCTATGCGCCTACCGGCGAAAGCGGCTTGCCCCTGGGGCCCAGCGACGATCCGCTGCGGGACCGCTCTTTCACCACCCGCCAGCCCAACGTCTACATCTACGGTGGCTTTCTCGGAACGGAGGAAGGCATGGACGAACGCCCCGGGGATCCGTTGCAATACCCGACCGTGCTTTCCGGCGATCTGGGCATTCCCGGCGACAGCACCGACAATGCCTACCATGTTTTGGTTTTTGGCGGCGTAAACCGGGACCTCGTCCTGGATGGATTTTACATCCGCGGAGGCCAGGCCAGCAGCTCATCGATTTACCACCGGGACGGCGGCGGCATTTACATGAGCAACGGCGCCAATGCCAACGGCGCGGTAGGCTATCCCGTTTTTTCGCGTTTGGTGCTGGAGGACAATTTTGCCCAGCAAAACGGCGGGGGCATGTATGTGGAGGCTGAAACCGATGTGGACGCCATCCTCTACCTGGACTCGCTCGCGTTTGCGCACAACCGCAGCAATACACGCGGCGGAGGCTTGTCGCTCCGCGCCGATTCTCTGTTCAGCAGCCTGTCGGCAGGACGCATTCAGTTGGACATGCGCGATTGCCGCTTTTCCCGCAACCACGCCTTCATTGGCGGTGGCATGAGCGCTGCGGCCGACAGGGGCGGGCAGATCACCGGCCGCATGAACCAATGGCGTTCCGAATACAATACCGGCGTCAGCGGCGGCGGGTTGTGCCTGGAAGCCAGCGATCGAACGGTCATAGGACTGGACATGTACCGCGCGCGCTTTTTTGCCGATTCCGCCACCACCCGAGGAGGCGGATTGTGCGTGATCGACAACGACGATGGCGAGGTTCCACTGAACCTGTACCAAACCGTTTTTGAACAGTGCGGCTCCGCCGAAGGCGGTGGCCTGGTTTGGCGGCGCAGCAATACGGAGCCGGTCTCCTGGCACATCGATTCCAATTCCGCCTTCTTGAACAACCGGGCAAGCCTGATTGGAGGTGGTGCTTACTTCAATGGTGTGCTCGGCGGCTCGGTGCAGGCTTCCATTCGCAAAGCGCGCTTTGCAGGCAACCGCGCCGCCACGGTCGGTGGCGGAGTGGCAACAACGGGCTCTGGGGTACGCATGGACCTCAGTCAGGTACGCCTGGTGGACAACCGTGCCGGTACCCAGGGCGGCGCATGGTACACCTCGTACCAAAACGATACGGCGGATTTGACCTTCCGCAATGTGCTGATCCGCGACAACCACGCGGAAAACGGAGGAGGGCTCTTTTTATCTGCCAACGCAAGCGGCAAAGGCCTGTTCGATTTTGAGCAGTGTACCATCAATGCCAACTACGCCGAACAATCGGCGGGTGGCCTGTATTCCGCAGGCAGCACCGCGGATCCCGCAGCACTGAACCTCCGGGCGTGCAGCATCGACAGCAATACCGCCGCAACCGATCAGGGAGGTGGTTTGCAGCTTTTGACCACCGGCTTCACGTTGCGGGAAAGCACGATCCGCAACAATCAGGCCGACGGCAATGGGGGCGGCATCCAATCGAGCAATGGCTTCCACAGCGGCACCATCGCTATGGAGCTGGCACAAAGCCAATTCATCGGGAACGCCTGTACCGGCGAAGGCGCAGCCGTCTATGCCAACAGCAATGCACCCACGGTGCTGGACTTTGCTGTCGATAGCATCCTGTTCACCAGCAACAGGGCTTCCGGCACCGGAAGCACAGGCGGTGCGGTCAGCCTGCGCGGTACCAGCAAGGGTCTGGCCCGTTTCAGCCGCACGCAATTCCTCGACGATTCCGCCGCTACCGGCGGTGCCCTTTACATCTTTTGGAGCGGCAGCGACAGCACCAGCCTCGAGCTGAGCACCGTGGATTTTGCCCAAAACGACGCCAGCGGCGATGGCGGAGCGCTGTGGATCCGGCATGGCGATGGCCATGTGGACTTCACCGACGTCCGCTTCCTGGACAATACGGCACAGGGCACGTTCCGCGGTGGCGGAGGCGTGTATGCCAACCCCTTCTTCAGCGCGGGCGGGCGCTGGTCGCTGGACCGCTGCTGGTTCAGCGGCAATGCAGCGCCCAACGCCGACGGTGGGGCATTATACGTTGACCAGTTCGGTGCGGGAGACAGCCTCTTTTTAACGCTGCGCAACACGCTCCTGGCCGGCAACAGCGCCGACAACGGCGGTGCGGTGTTCACGACGGCCAACAACGGCAACCAATTCCTGTTGGATTTGAATTTCACCACCGCCTACGGCAATACGGCCACCGGCGGCAGCGGCGGGGTGCTGAACATGGCCGGGGGCAGCGGCCAGGCCAACATCCGCAACAGCGTGTTGTGGGCCAACACGGCCGCCTCCGGCGAAGACCAACTTGAGCTCTCCGGCGGCTACACCGGCTTGCTCGACTGGTCCATGTGGTCCGGTGCCCTGCCCGGCGGATTTGCGGACGGCGGCAACAACACCGGCGGAGTGCCGCTGTTTGCCGACAGCCTCAACCCGCTCGGCAGCGACGGCTTGCCGGCCACGGACGACGATGGCTTTCGCCCGGCACCGGGCGCCCTGCAAACGGACGCCGCCGACCCGGGTTCCACTGTGCTGGTGGACCTGCGGAACCAGTCCCGTCCCAACGGTGCGGCATCGGACATCGGAGCCTACGAAGGTGGAGCGGCCGCCTGCAGCAGCGCCACCGCGCCCGTCAACCTCTCGGCCACGATCGGCCCGGGCTCGGTCGGCCTGAGTTGGGATCCGATTCCCCAATCGGTGGCCTGCAACGTGCAGGGCCGGCCCCTCGGCGCGGGCGGTTTTGCCAACCTCAAAATTCTCGGGTTTGAGCCGTCCAGCGCCACCGTGCCCGGCAACGTGCTGGTGCCCGGTCTGAGCTACGAATGGCGGGTGCGCTGCGCCTGCAGCATCAGCCCCCTGGACGCCACGCCCTTCTCGGTGCTGGACACCTTTGCCGTGCCTTCCGCCCGTTCGGGCGAAGCCCTGACCATGGCCCTGTTCCCCAACCCGGCCCAGGAGCAGGTCCTTTGGACTGTGCGCGCGGAGCACGACGTAGAACGGGTGGACTGGCGCCTGATCGACGCGCTGGGCACCGAGCACCGCCGCGGCCGCTCCGCCTGGAGCACCGGCGCCAATACCCTGACCCTGGACCTGGCCGGATTGGCCCCCGGGCAGTATCGATTGATCTGGAACGCAGCCGGCCAGCACGGCGATTTGCCGTTGGTGCTGGTGCGGTGATGCAAGGCCCAGGGCCGCACCGGCACGCCGTGCCGCTTGAGCATGCGGTTTAAATGGCACGTGCAACAGCTCCACAAACAAAGCGGCCGCCTCCCGAGGGAAGCGGCCGCTGTTGTTTCGTTTTCGCCCAAAGGGCGAAGCGGTAAAGTTTACGCCGGTGGAGCTTAGTCCACGACCTGCAGCATCAGGCGGAACTGGCGGCCTTGTGCATCAAGCTGCGCCATGTAGCTGCCCGGAGCCAGGTCTGCGGTGTTGATCTGAATGGTGCTGCGGCCCTGGGGGAAATTGCCCAAAGCGCGGCTGGAGACCTGCTGGCCGTTGGCTGAGAAAACGGTCAACTGCAAGTCCTGGACCGCATCGGTAAGCTGGAAGGCCAGCGTGGTTTGGTCCTGGGCCGGGTTGGGGTAGAGCTTGGCCGTGGCAATCACGTCCGGGTTGTCCAAACCGACGGGCTTCAGGCTGGCTTCTGCCGACTGCAGAACCTCGAGGGTAGCCATATCCTGAATCCAGACAATCACGCCCAGGTCTTCAAACTCTTCCACCGAGTGCTCGGTGGCATGGTTGATCGGATCACCGGCATTGTTGGGCAAGCGGTAGCTGCCAGCAAACTCATGCTCCTCGGTTTCGGTGACCATAACACCGGCGGTGAAGGGACCAACAGAAGCACCGTCGGCATCCGGCAGCATCTTTTTCATCACATGGAAAAACTCCGTCTCGCCGTTGGACTTGACGTTGTTCTCCGTTTCGTATTCAAACACGGCCATCTTCAGCACCAGGTTGTTGTTGCTGATGTCGATCAGGGGGTTGATCTCTACTTCCACTCCGATGGCCTGGCCGATCAATTCGTAGGTGGCCGACAATTCGATGAAGGAGGGAACGCTGGCCCACTCGTCCATGAGGGCCTGGGTTACGTTGCCGGCGTTTTGGTCCCAACCGCCATCCACTTCCAGGCGCGGTACGCTGTTGACGGCGTATTGCCCACGCAGGTCATCGCCTTCGTCGGTGTAATAGGGATCACCGGTACCGGGCCAGGACATCTGGTACTTGATGGAGTTGAATTTGCCTTCGTTGGCGGGCAGGGCAAAGAGGTTCTCCAGTGTGACGTTGGCCGGCGTACAGGGCGGGCAGGTGGAGCTGGTGAAGGTCTCGTACAACGGAGCCCGGTCCGTAAAGTCGGCAAAGACACCAAAGGGACCATCCGTACGGTCGTTGCCCGGTACCTCGTCGGGGTTGCCGTTCAGGTTGCTGGCCCAAATTTCGATCTCGTAGGAACCGCCCGAAGCCGGGTTGAACGCGGTGGGGTGGCTGAAGTTGTAGGTCGCGTAGGGCGCAATGCTGAGGCCGGTTACGTTCGCCGTTACCGGCGAACCGCCATCCACGGAATAATTCAGGTCCATGGAGCTGATGGTGCTCGACCCCAGGTTGATCAGCTGCCCGGTGATGTTGAAGGGTGCATCCACCAGCAGGTTGTACTCTGCACCAGTGAAGGCAACAGCAGACATGTCGTAGGCCGGTTGAGTCCCTTGCTTGAAGGTGTAGGCATAGTTGTCGTCGTCAAAGGGGCTGAGTTCGGCTTTCTGCTCGAGTGCCGGAGAACCGGCAACACTCACGGCCGTGGAAGCGTCAATCTGCACGCCAATGCTCATACTGATGTCGCAGGCATGGCGCATGTCCACCACGTGGATATCGTTGCTGCCTTCTTCCAGCACAACGGCAAAGTAGTGCCAGCAGGTGGCGTCCGAAGGGTTGGTCATGGAGGTGAACAGGATCCAGTGCTGACGGGAACCAGCCGTGCCGAACGTTTTCGTGGCAGCGTGGTCGTTGGTGCCGCTGGCCTGGATGCCCAGAACGCAGACCGAATTGTCCGGAATGGCGGCGCTGGGCAGGGCCACGGGCGTAGCAGCCGGTGCGGTACCGGGGACGCTGCTGAAGGTCACCACCCCGGTGGAAGATACGTAGTAGTCGGTGACAGGACTGCCGTTGAAGTCAAACGGAAAGCCGATCGATTGCATGCTCGACCAGGTCGGCGTCGTGGCGCTGGGACCGACAACAGCGGTCCAGGAAGGGTCAAGGCCACCCCCAATGGGATATTCCCCATCGGCGTTCAGCCCACCGGGGTTGCCGGGGGTCAAACTGGGTACGTAGTAATACTGCGCCTGTACGGCGAAGGCCATGGCCAGCACGCAGCAAAAAGTCAAAATGCGGTTCATGATGGTTTTGGTTCGGTGGATGCGGATGCCATAGCGGCAAAACCGTCGTGTAAGGTACGGTATACCTATGCATTTCAAGGTCTTTCAACTTGCGCCAAAGGCCACAGCGCAAGCATGGTCCAGGGGCTATCTTTGCGGCGGTTTGCCCGAGCGTTTCGCCCGTGCGGGCGAAAACCCGATCAGCGTCCTGTCCAAGCCCCTGTCCTACGGCACGCCGCAGCATCTGCGTCCGGCCTGCTAAAAGCCGCCATCCAGCCCCCTACCCCATGCCCCGCGACACTTCGATCAAGCACATCCTCATCATCGGTTCCGGCCCCATCATCATCGGCCAGGCCTGTGAATTTGACTATTCCGGGAGCCAGGCTTCGCGCAGTTTGCGCGAAGAGGGCATCACGGTGTCCTTGATCAACAGCAACCCGGCCACCATCATGACCGACCCGGTCACGGCCGACCACATCTACCTGTTGCCGTTGACGGTGGAGTCGTTGCGGGAAATCCTGGAAGGCGATTCCAGCATCGACTGTGTGTTGCCGACCATGGGGGGCCAAACGGCCCTGAACCTGGCCAAGGAGGCCGAAGAGGTCGGCCTTTGGGAAGAGTTTGGCATCCGGATGATTGGCGTGGACATGGATGCGGTGGAACTCACCGAAAACCGGGAGGAGTTCCGCAAGCTCATGGGCCGCATCGGCATCGGCGTGGCCAAATCCCAGATTGCCAACAGCTTTTTGGAGGGCAAAGAGATCGCACAGAGCATCGGTTTTCCGCTGGTCATTCGGCCTTCCTACACGCTCGGTGGCCACGGGGGCGGATTTGTGCACGACAAATCCGAACTGGACGAGGCCCTGCAGCGCGGCCTGACCGCTTCGCCCACCCACGAGGTGCTTGTGGAGCAGGCGGTGCTCGGTTGGAAGGAGTACGAGCTGGAACTGCTGCGGGACGCGGACGACAACGTGGTCATCATCTGCACAGTGGAAAATGTGGACCCTATGGGCGTGCACACGGGCGACTCCATCACCGTGGCCCCGGCCATGACGCTCAGCGACCCGGCCTTCCAGGAGATGCGCAACATGGCCATCCACATGATGCGCTCGCTCGGGAATTTCGCCGGAGGCTGCAACGTACAGTTTGCCATCAACCCGGACGACGAGGCCATCATTGCCATTGAGATCAATCCGCGCGTGAGCCGGTCCTCCGCGCTGGCCTCCAAGGCCACCGGCTACCCCATTGCCAAGATTGCCGCCAAGTTGGCCATCGGGTATACCCTGCCAGAGCTCAAAAACCAGATCACCGGCAATACCTCAGCCTATTTTGAGCCGGCCCTGGACTACGTGATCCTGAAAATGCCGCGCTGGAACTTCGACAAGTTCAAGGGCTGCGACGATACCCTGGGGCTGCAAATGAAGTCCGTTGGCGAGGTGATGGCCATCGGCCGTTCCTTTCAGGAAGCGCTCCAAAAGGCCTGCCAGAGCCTGGAAAACAACAAAATCGGCCTGGGGGCAGAAGGCCGCCGCTCCTGGACCAAGCGCACCGATGAAATCCTGGCCGGCCTGGAGAAACCTTCCTGGGATCGCATTTTCCTGATCCGCGACGCCATCGATCTGGGCGTGCCGGTGAAAACCATCCAGAAACTGACGCGCATCGACCGCTGGTTTTTGCTGCAAATCCAGCAGCTGGTCAAAACCGAACAGGAACTGATGCGCTATCAGTTGAGCAACATCCCCGAAAAGCTCTTCGGGGACGTCAAGCGGCTGGGCTATTCGGACCAGCAGATTGCCAACGTCCTGCGCAACGTGACCGAAGAC
>JAUIHG010000355.1 GCA_030432405.1 Bacteroidia bacterium
ACTGGGAGGACCACTGCCGGAGGTGGATTTCCTGCGGGCCTTACTGGCCATGGAAGGATTGGGGTACGGCTGCCGGGACAACGGCCTCCCCTTTGCCCTCAACGCGCAAATGTGGACGGTACAAACACCCATCCTGCATTTCGGGAACGCCGCCCAGCAGCAACGTTACCTGCCGGCCATGGCCGCCGGGAAAATGATCGGCGCCCACGCCATCACGGAACCCGAAGCGGGCTCCGACGTAATGAGTATGCAACTGAGTGCCGAAAAAACGGAAGACGGTTACGTGCTCAACGGACACAAACACCTCATTACCCTGGCACCCGCCTGCGATTTTGTCCTGGTTTTCGCCAAAACAAATCCGCAGCTGGGCGGCTGGGGGATTTCTGCTTTCCTCGTCGACCGGGGCACCCCCGGCTTCCACCTCGGTGAAAAACAGTCGAAAATGGGCATGCGCTCCATCCCCATCGGCGCCCTGCACTTCGAAAATTGTGTAGTACCGCACGCCGCCCTGCTGGGCAGCGAAGGGCTGGGGTTTTCCATTATGAACCATTCCCTGGAATACGACCGTTGTTCGATCCTGGCCGCTCAACTGGGAGCGATGGAAAGGCAGCTGGAAGAAGCCATCGCCTTCGTCCGGGAACGAAAGCAATTCGGGCAGGCCATCGGTAAGTTTCAGGCAGTCAGTCACCGGATTGCCGACATGAAGCTGCGCCTCGAAACCTCCCGGCTGCTGCTGTACAAGACGGCCTGGCTCAAGCAACAGGGAAAATCCGCCCGCCTCGAAGCGGCCCTGTTGAAACTGCAACTCAGCGAGAGTTTTGTCGCCTCGAGCCTGGACGCTGTACGTACTTACGGCGGGCAGGCCTACCTGGGCGCCGGGGGCGTGGAAAAGGACCTGCGCGACGCCATCGGCGGCGTCCTCTACGCCGGTACCTCCGATATCCAGAAAAACATTATCGCGAAATTGCTGGGGCTTTGATCTGCCTGCTGCACCATACCCTCTTTGCGGCTGCGGAAACGTATCCTGACAAAACAGCCTTCCGGTGCGGAGAAGAGGAGCTGACCTACGCAGCATTAGCGAAAGCCGCCCGTCAGCTGGCCAATGTGCTGCGGGCACAAGGGGTACAACCCGGAGATCGCGTGGGTATTCTGCTGCACCGCAGCCTGGAAACGGCGGTCGCCATTTACGGTATCCTGCGGGCAGGCGGCGTGTACGTGCCACTTAACCCGAAAGCCCCCGCTGACTACAATGCCTTCGTATTGCAGGACGGTAAGATCAGCGTATTGATCACCCATCCTTCCCAGCGCCGCAACCTCGCCAAACTGGTAGGGGCGCGGACGCCGGTGCAGACAATTATTGGGGAAGGCAGGGAAAGACCAGGCTTCCAGACCCTGAGCTGGGCGGACGTTGCGGCGGCTCCCCCCCTTACCTGGATACCGCCACGCCAGGTTGAAACCGACCTGGCCTACCTCATTTATACCTCCGGCTCTACCGGCCGGCCCAAGGGCATCATGCACAGCCACGCCAGCGGACTGGCCTTCGCCCGCAACGCCGTGGCCCTCTACCAGCTGGGCCCGGAAGACCGGTTCGCCAACCACGCA
>JAUIHG010000148.1 GCA_030432405.1 Bacteroidia bacterium
CGGCACCACAACAGGGCAGTGAAGCCCCCCGCGAACGCGTGGTGGCCGTGGAGGCCCGGACCCGCCCGGCCGTGCTCATCCTGCCGCGTGGCCGGGATGCCGATGCGGTGTTGATTGAAGCCCGGGACCATTTTCCGGTCTTGCTGGAACCGGAGCGGGCCTATCCCGATCCCGTGCAATGGATGGACGGCGGGTTGAGCCAACAGGAGTACCGCGCGCTGTTGGCCGAGCCCCGCAGCCTGGCAGTTGCACCGGACCTCGAAACAGTCCTGGACGTGGTGGAACCAGGCGTGGAAAGCGGAACGGACGGCGCGGACGGCGACAGCCCTGGCCTGAACACAGCCGCCGATCTTTCGGACCCGGGCATGGCGCAGGAGCCGGGTGAACATGCAGCAAAACCAGACGCACCGGCGGATGCTGCCGCTGCTGCGACGGCCTACAGAAGCCTGGAAACCGATGTGCGCATGGTGCCCTTGGCCGTGGGCAACAAGGTCCTGCTGGAAGGCGTCTTTTTTGCCGCCAACAAGGCCTTCCTGCGCAAGGAAAGCACCGCGCAATTGGACATGGTGGCCGGCTACTTGAGGACCAACCCCGGGCTTCGCGTTGAGGTCGGCGGACATACCAACAGCCTGCCGCCCGATGTGTTCTGCGAAGAATTGTCCACCGCCCGGGCCCGCCGCGTGCGCGATTACCTCATCGACCAGGGCGTGGACAAGGCTCAGCTGGAAGCCCGCGGCTACGGCAAAACCGAGCCGATTGCCTCAAACGACACCCTGGAAGGGCGGCAGCAAAACCAGCGGGTGGAATTGACCATCCTGGCCGTTGGGCCATAGCAAAAGGCCTTGCGCAACGTGTGGTCGGCCTGGCGCCAAACAGGCCAACGTGGCCGAGCTGAACGGAGCCCTGTAGTTTTGGCTGCGCGATTTTTCAGTAAGCCTGCGTTATGTTTTTTTCCCGTTCAACGGCACGCCGCGACTGCCGTTTCCGCCAATCCAAGACCTTCTTTTCATTCGCGCCCATGGTATGGTGCTGCCTGGTACCGCTGTTGGCCATCCTGATGCCCGGTATGGTTCAGGCCCAGGACCAGCCCGCAGTGGTTGCCGAACCGGACCTGCAGTACCGCGTGTCCATGCCCGAGCCCTGGACCCAGTATCTCCATGTAGAGGCAAAGCTGGAAGGCCAGGCCCTTGTGGAAGCGGGCGATACCCTGTTTGTGGAAATGGCCACCTGGACGCCCGGGAGCTACAAGATCCGGGATTACGCGGGCATGGTGCCGCGGGTGTTCGCCCGTACGGGCGAAGGCCGTCTGTTGCCCATCACCAAGGTGGACAAGCGGCGCTGGGCCGTAGACCGTCAGGGGACTGCCATGGTCCAGTTGAGCTACCGGGTGTGGTGCAACGAGCACAGCGTGCGCACGCCCTACATCGACACCGAGCACGCCAGCATTGTGCCGGCGGGTGTGTTCATCTATCCGGCTGCTTACGATGGGCCGGTCTCGGTGACCGTGGAACCCTATCCCGATTGGAACCAGCTGCACAGCGGTCTGGAGCGCCATCCGCAGGACCCCTGGACCCTGCTGGCCCCCAACCGCGACGTCTGGCTGGACGCGCCTTTTGAGGTGGGCACCCAGACCGTGCTGGAATTCGAGGCCGCGGGCATTCCACATACCATCGCCGTTACCGGCGAACACAGCGCTGACCCGGAACGCATGAAGGCCGATTTTGCCGCCATCGTCGAAACCACAACGGACATCTTCGGGCACAATCCTGTGGACCACTACACCTTCCTGATCCAGAACACGCCGGACACCTACGGCGGTTTGGAGCACCTCAACTCCACGTCCATGGTCTACGAGCGCTGGCGCTACAATTCCGAAAGCGACTGGCAGCGTTTTCTGGGCCTGGCCAGCCACGAGTATTTCCACCTGTGGAACGTCAAGCGGGTTCGGCCGCAGGCCCTGGGGCCTTTTGACTACGGCTGCGAGAACTACACCCGTTCCCATTGGATCACCGAAGGCTTCACCCAGTATTACGACGACCTGATCCTGCGCCGGGCCGGACTGATGTCCGAAAACCGTTACCTGCAGATTGCCGGCTACAACATCGACCGCGCCTTCAACCGGCCGGGCGACAGCATCCAGCCGGTTTCCGAGGCCAGCTTCGACGCCTGGATCAAGCACTACCACTACACCCCAAATTCACTGAACGTCACGGTGGACTATTACGCCAAGGGGGCGGTGCTGGCCATGTACCTGGATGCCTACATCCTGGCCAAGTCCAAAGGCAAGCGCCGCCTGGACAACGTATTGCGCGAACTCTATGCCCGATACCGCAAGGATCCCGGCCGCGGCTATACTGAAGCGGAGTTTGCGCAAATCCTCTCCAAGGTGGCCGGAGAAGACATGGGCTGGTTTTTGGAACGGCATGTATACGGCACCGAGCGCGTGGAGCTCGAACCGGTTTTTGCCGGCATCGGCGCCATCCTGACCGACCGGGCCGATCCGGACGGAGTGCTCAAACTCGGGCTGTCCACCAACAGCCAAAACCGCGTGCGCTATGTGCTGGACGGACACCCGGCATACGAAGCCGGCATCATGCCGGATGACGAAATTGTGGCCGTGGACGGCTGGCGTTTTGAGGGGGACTGGGGCGGATTTTTGGGCCGCGCCCGGGCGGGCGAAACCCTGGAGGTGACCGTCAACCGTAGGGGCCAGCTGCGCAGCATTCCCGTAGCCCTCTTTTTGGTCCAGCGCACCGATTTTGCCATTTCCCCGGATCCCGAAGCCGGAAAACTGGAACAAGCCCTGTACCGGCAATGGCTTTCGCTCGATGGGGAATAGGCCGCAAGCCGGGCCTGTTCCGTGATCCGCGCATCGCGTCCTCCAGCGTGGTGGCGCGTGTTTTGGGCACCGGGGTCACAACGCTTTCAAAAGCGCACAATGCGTTGGAAGATTCCGGGGACTCCCGTAAATTCATGGAGTATTGACAGGCCAGTCAAACTGGTTTTTTTGCTGAATGGGAGACAGCGCGGTGGGAGCCGCGCTGTTTTTTTTAGCCGTCCGGTCACCAGCCGGGACCCTATGCCAAACGCTTTGACCGCGTTGGGCATGGTAGGTTTACCGGAATTGATCCAGGCCCGGGCTGTTTCCACGACGGACTGCACGATGGGCAGGCTCCACGTGCCTTAACGCCGCATCTCAAACCGTGCGCTGTGTTGGGCATCCCTGGTCTGCCAGACCAGCACATAATGGCCGGTGGGCATCGCTTTCAGGTCCAGGTTCAAGTGGCCGCTGCGCTGCTCCGGCGTTTGGCCTTCGCGCAGGATGCGCCCCTGAAGATCCACGATGCGCCAGATGCCGTTTGAAGCTGCCTGCTGCCACCAATCCACCCGCAAGCGGTCCTTTGCCGGATTCGGCGAAAGCCACAATTCCACCGCAGCAGCCGGGCTGGATGCCAAGCCGGTTGCCTCGCAGGATTCCGCACTATTGACGTTCCCAAGCGGCAATCCGGTGGTAAACCCGTGGACCAGCTTGGTGCCAAAGTCGGCTTCAAAACTGGTCAGGACTGCAGCGCCGACCTGGAAAAAGCGGAAACTGCCCGAACCGTCCGGGCTGGCAAAAAAGCTCAGGCCGTCCTTGTCGCTGTCGATTAGTTCGAGCGTATAACATCCGTTGGGCAGGTCCACGGTGTCTTCGTGGATGGTGAAGGGCCCGTCAAAACTGCTGCGGGAAGCCACCACATTGCCCAGGTCGTCGAGGATTTGCCAGCGCGTTTCTGTCGGAGCGCCGTTGGTGCGCATCCAGACGATGAACTGGTTGGGGTAGAGGGGCGGGACGGGAAAACGCACGCGGCGTTCGTTGTTCCAGGGCACTTCGTCTTCTCCGCCGTTGGGGCCTTCCACGCGCACCCAGAATTCCGGTTGGCTGAGGTCCACGCCGCTGAAATTGGGGGTGCTAAGGACCACGGATTCGCTTTCGCCGTAGGCGAGGTTTCCGGACCAGGCCTGGTAACAGACCGGACCGTCACCGACTCCGTAGGCAATGGTGCAAGCCGTCAAGGCTGTTCCGCCGTTGTTGCGCAGCACCACTTCCGGTTCGGCACAGGTCGGATTGAGCCTGCTGTGGGCGTAGGCTGCACTGGGTTTGACCACATCGGCAATCTCGGCGTCCAGCTGGATGTTGAACGCCCCATAGGCCACCAGAATGGTGCTCCAGATATAGCCCGGCGTCTGGATGCCGGACCAGGTATAGGTATCCAGATCGATGTCCAGGTTCAGGCTGGTACTGCCGGCGCTCAGGGGCAGCTCGTGGAAATGCGTCCAGGCTTCGCTGCCCGGGCACCAGTTGGCGCGGTCGTAAAGCCAGGTGCCGGCTTGCGGAAAAACCGGGTTCATGCCGCAGTCCTCGCGCCACATGGGTTGTTCGGCAATGGCACTGCCGTCCATCAAGACGGTATAGTCGCGCTTGCAGAACTCTGCACAATTGACATTGTTGTCAAAGCCGTGCCCGCTCGGCGTGATGCGCAAACGGCCACCTTCGGTAGCGGCCGGGAGGGCAAGCGTGGTATCCGGAAAATGCGCCGCATCAAAATCCGTCCCTCCGGACGCATAGCCCCAGGACGAAGGCGTACTGTGGTGCACGACCTGCAGGCCGAGCACATCGCGCGGAGGGGTGCCCTCAATGAAGGCAAAATCCAGGGTGGCCGAAAAGCCGCTGCTCCATCCGTCGTAAAAGGCCCGCAAGCGCTCCACGCCACGCAGCAGCGCCGCCATGTCGGTCACGTCGTAGACAAAAGTGCGCGTCCAGGCATTGTCAAAACCCTTTTGGCCCAGGGCCATATACCCCCCATAGGGCGTGATGAGGCGCCCCAGTTCGGCTTCCACGCCCGATACCGTATCCACATGATGCAGGCGCACGGTATAGTCCCAATCCGAGCAACCGCCCGATGCACAGCCGAGGGTCATGTGCAGTTCAATCCGCGCATAGGAGGTGCTGCCATCGGGGAAATCGGCCCAGGCGTCGTAGGCGCCATACGAGGTCAGGTCAACAGCATCGTGGGCACGCACCCAGGTGGTATCGCCGGGGCCGGCGAAAACCTGCTGGACGCCGCATGCACAAACCGCAAAAAGGGCCAGCACGGCGCGGAAGTTTCGGTACCGGATCAGGAACGTGGAGCGGAAAACAAAAGAGCAGGGCATTCCTGCTAAAATACGGCGGGACCAGCGCTGCCGATCCGCATGGCAGGCCTCCCGCAAAGCAAGTGCAATGCCTAATTTGGCGCATGTCCCGACTCCCGCTCTTTTTGCTTGGCATGGTCCTGACCGGCGGCCTTGTTTGGTTGCTCGACCGGCCGATGGGCGACAGCCCGGCACTGGGCCGCCTGCTGAACCCCTTTGACGGCTTTTGGACCAATGCCGGGGCGGTTCGGCCCGCCTCCGGCCAGGACGCGCTCCGCCTGGAAGGGCTCTCAGCACCCGTGCAGGTCCGCTACGATGGGGACGGCGTGCCGCACCTGTTTGCCGAAAACCTCGAGGACCTGGCCATGGCCCAGGGCTATGTAGTGGCCGCCGACCGGCTCTGGCAGATGGAGTTCCAGACCCATGCGGCCGCCGGCCGCCTGGCCGAGATCCTGGGGCCGGATTTCGCCGAGCCCGGCGACGGCAAAATCCTGCGTTTTGACCGCCTGCAGCGGCGCGAAGGCCTGGGCTATGCCGCCGAACAGGGCCTCAAAGGCATGCAGGCCGATCCCCGCACCTGGAGTTTGGTGGAGGCTTATGCGCGGGGGGTGAACGCCTACATCGAGGGCCTGTTGCCGGCCGAATACCCCCTGGAATACAAGCTGCTGGGGTATGCGCCGGAGCCCTGGAAGCCGCTGAAAACGGCCTTGTTGGTCAAGCTCATGGCCCAGGACCTTTCCAGCCGCGAATACGACCTGGAGCATACCCGGCTGCTGCGGCATTTTGGTGCCGCGGATTTTGCGGAGCTCTTTCCGGACCAGGCCAATAGACGGGCGCCGATCGTGGCACCGGGTACGCCTTTTGATTTTGGACCGATCGATCTGGATACGCCGGAAGCCTATGCCGGGGGGCTGCCTTCGCCGGAGGCGCTTGCGGCCATGGAGGATTTCACGGACAGCAAACTCGGAATGGAGCTGGCCGCCTGGCGCAGCCCCAAACCGCCCAGCGGCTACGGCTCCAACAACTGGGCGGTGTCCGGTGCCCATACCGCTTCCGGCCATCCGCTGCTGGCCAATGATCCCCACCTGGCCCTGCGCCTGCCCTCCATCTGGTACCAGGTGCAGCTGCACGCGCCGGATTACAACGTGCGCGGCGTGACCCTGCCCGGCGCACCCGGGGTGGTTATCGGCTTCAACGAAAAAGCCGCATGGGGCGTGACGAATGCCGGGCGGGACGTGCGCGATTGGTACCGCATCGCCTTCACGGATGCGGCCCGCAGCGCATACCGCCATGAAGGCAAGGACAGACCCATCACCGAACGGGTGGAGGAAATCCGCGTCAAGGGGGGCGAGGTGCTGTACGACACCGTCCGGTATACCCACCACTGCCCGGTGGTCTACGACGAGCGTTTTGGTCCGGCCAAAGGGGAGGAGGACCGCAGCGGTCTGGCCCTGCGCTGGGAAATGCATCAGGTCTCCAACGAGATGGCCACCTTCCTGGGCTTCAACACCGCCTATACCCTGGCCGATTACAAAGCCGCGTTGGAGGGCTTTCAATGCCCCGGGCAAAACTTCGTGTTCGCCTCCGGCGAAGGCGACATTGCCATCACCCAGCAGGGCCGTTTCCCGGCGCGCTGGCCCGGTCAGGGGCGTTTTTTGCTGGATGGCAGCCGGGCCGACCACGATTGGCAGGCCTACATCCCGCATGCGCAAAACGCGCAGAACATCAATCCACCGCGCGGTTTTGTGGGTTCGGCCAACCAGTACCCGGCCGATTCCACCTATCCCTTTTACCAGCTTGGGGAGTTCGAGGACTTCCGCAACCGCCGCTATGTGGAGCAGCTCAGCGCCTGGATCGAGGCCAAACCGGGAGGCCTGACGCCGCAGGACATGATGGCTTTGCAATTGGACAATGCGGCGGTCTATGCCCGCGACCTGTTGCCGGCGCTGCTGGAGGCGGTGCCGGATGCCCGGACGGTGCTGGGCAGTTGGGAGGGCAGCTACGATGCGCAGTCTATGGAGGCCGCCCGCTTTCACGCCTGGTTCGATACCCTTTATACCATGGCCTTTGACGAGATCACAGCCCTCGGTCCCGGGCACCGCCTGCCCGAATGGCACCGCCTCATCAGCCTGGCCCTCGAACAGCCCCAAAGCCGCTGGTGGGACCTGCAATCCACCCCACAACAGGAGGATTTTGCCGCTCTGGCGCAACAGGCCTGGAACGCCTCGGCCGGCGAAGACCGCCCCTGGTGGGAAGCCCGCGGTACGGTGGTCAGCCACTTGCTCAACCTGCCGGCACTAAGCCGCAACAGCGTACCGGCTGGCGGTGGTCCCTCCATCCTCAACGCCACCTCCGCGGAGTGGGGCCCTTCCTGGCGCATGGTCGTGGAGCTGTCGGACCCGCCGCGGGCCTGGGGCATCTACCCCGGTGGGCAAAGCGGGCATCCGGGAGATCCCGGTTACGAAGCCCTGCTTGACGACTGGATCGAAGGCCGCTACCGCGAACTGCTCTTTTTGACCGGTCCAGAAGACCGCCCGGAAAGCACTCCGTTCACCTTGACCCTACAGCCCTGAGCCGGGCAAACCGCCATGAAAAACCCACTGACCAATACCCTGATGGTGCTGCTGTCGACCGCCGTGCTCGGCAGCCTGGCTTCTTACGCCTTGCCCTGGTGGGGCCTGGCGCCCGCTGCCGCGCTGGCTGGATTGTTGTTCGCCCGCAAGGGCGGTCCTTCCCTGATCGGCGGCCTGCTGGGTGGTGGCCTGTTGTGGTTTGCCTATGCCGCTGCAGCCGCCTCCGGCGAAGGCCAGGCCCTGACGGCCCGCATGGCCGAACTCAGCGGCATGGGCAGCCCTGCCGTGCTTATGATCGTGGTGGCCCTCATTGGCGCACTTTTGGCGGGCCTGGGTGCGTGGACCGGCTGGCAGGCCAGACGTATGGTGGCCGGCTGAACGATCCGTTCATGCCAACGGCATGCAGCTTTCCGCATAAAAGTGGTTTGGTAGGCTGCGCGGCATTAGATTAGAAGGGTTCGCCGGGGGTGACCGGCAGCGCATTTGGCGTCAAAAGGCCGAAGCTGGCTGCTCGTGCGCCATCTGCCTATCGGTCCGGGTCTTCAAACACCCGAGCATTCATCCCAACACCTTTCCCTCCCATGAACCAGCAAATCCTGTTCAAAGCCCTCCCCATTGCCCTGGCCATGCTCCTGACGGGCCCGGCCATCTACGGCCAAAGCCCTGCACAGAAAGCCGGCCAAAAGCCCGCCAAACAGACCGAAGAAGCTCCGGTCAAATCCAAAACAGACCAGCCGGTCAAAGGCCAGAACGTGGAACCGGACGCGTTGGATGCCGAATCCATTGATGCCATTACCAAGGAA
>JAUIHG010000356.1 GCA_030432405.1 Bacteroidia bacterium
AAGGGCGGTGGTACTCATGCCCTCGAAAGTAGCGGGGTACCCCAGCCGCGCCTAACGCCCTTGAGCCGTTGACCGTCCGGCCTAGCCGTTGACCGGATCGGCTGATTTTCCGTTCAGCGGAACACGGCCAAAAAGGCTTCCTTGCGGCTGCGCGAGACCGGGCAGCGGCTGCCGTCCTTGAGTTCCACCGACAGCAGCCCGTCCTCCTTCCAAATCTTGCGTACGCCCTTCAGGTTGATGAGGTGGCTGTGGTGGATGCGCATAAAGCGCTTAGCCGGAAGCATGGCCTCCACCTCTTTCAGGGTCTTGGTGACCACCATGCGCCGGCCGTCCATCAGGTACAAATGGGTGTAATTGCTCTCCGATGCACAGCGCAGAATGTTGTCTGCCTCCAGAATGTCCATGCCGCCCTTGCTGGGCACGGCAATGCCGCTGAAAGCCTCTCCATCTATGCGCCGCATCAACTCCTCTACAATCGGCCCGTCAAGACCCTTGCCGCGTTGCGTTTCCATCCGATCCCTGACCTTTTCCAGGGCTTGGCTCAATTCCTCTGGATCCACCGGCTTGAGCAGGTAATCGAGCGCTTTCGCGCGAAGCGCCTTGAGGGCATATTCATTGTACGCCGTGACAAAAACAACCGCCGTGGATGCGGGCAAATGCTCCAGCACATCAAAACCGGATTCCCCGCTCAATTCAATGTCCAGAAAACAGAGGTCGGGCTCGGTTCCAGCACGGTGCAGTGCTTCCAGGGCCTCCTTTGCACTGGCAAGATCACGGGCTTCTGCCACGACCTCTACGGCATGGCCTCCGCGCTGCAAGAGAAGCTGCAGGCTTTCCCGGGCATGGGCTTCGTCGTCGACCACAATGGCTTTCAAGTGCATAGGGGTTTGATCCATGGGTGCAGCTGAAGGGTACATCGAACGGTGCCGGACTACAGCGCTGAAGCTTCCTGGCAGACTGCTCGCAAAACCAGGCACACTTCGGTTCCGCAAGGATGGCCATTTTGGTCCTTGCGGTCCAAAACTTCCACATCGATGTCCATGCCATAGAGGGTTTCGGTCAGAGCAATGCGTTCCTCGGTGATCGACATTCCCAGGGATCGGTTCCGGTTGGGTGTAGGCGATCCTTTGCGCAATTCGCGCGATGCAGCGCGTCCGATGCCATTGTCGACGATCCGGCACCGTATGGAACGCCCATCTTCATGGGCCTCGACCACCACTTCCAGCAGGCCCGGTTCAGCTTTTCGGGACAGGCCGTGCCAAATGGCGTTTTCCACGTAGGGTTGCAACAACAAGGGGGGCACAAGGATGCGCTCCGGATGCAGATTGGGGTCCAGGCGTTCGCGGTACGCGAATTGGCCCGGCAAGCGCATGCCTTCCACTTCGACGTACAGGCGCAAGACCTCCAGTTCCTCGGACAAGGCAATGCGCTCGGCCCCGGAGTGCTCCAGAATGCGCCGTACCAATCGGCTGAAGCGGGTGAGGTAGTTTGCTGCCGCCTCATTGTCTTCTTTCATGACCAAAAGCCGAATGGAGTTCAGGGAGTTGAAGAGGAAATGCGGGTTCATCCGTGCCCGAAGGGCCTGCATCTCCAGCTCC
>JAUIHG010000149.1 GCA_030432405.1 Bacteroidia bacterium
CTCCTCGTCCCGCAGCAGTTCCTTGGTGAAGCGGTGGATGTTGATCCGGGCATCGGCCCGTTCCAGCCAGGTTTTCGACAGGCCGGTATAGGCCGCCAATTGGTGGATGATGGAGGCACGGCGGACCGGATCCAGCTGGTCGCCCTGTGCCAGGGCCGTCCAATAATCGCCCAGGGCAAAACCCTCCACTTCCTCCAGAAAGGCCTCCAGGGCCATGGTGTCGTAAGGCGCCTGCAGTTTGCCGTGGTACTTGGCTGTGGCGGCAAAACTGGGCAGGAAGAGGGGATAGGGCAGATCGTTGCCCGCGTCAAATCGGGCGGTCTGAAATTGGGTGATGGCCGAAACCAGAATGACGCCATTGAGCTCCATCCCGTAGCGCTTCTGCAGGTGTTGGGTCAGTCCGGCCGCACGCGTCGTCCCGTAGCTTTCACCAAGCACAAACTTGGGCGAAGCCCAGCGGTGGTAGGCGCTGCAATACCGGCGGATAAAATCCCCAACCGAGGCAATGTCCGGTTCCACACCGTGGAATTTGTCCTCATCCACCTCCCCGGCGCTTCGGCTGAAGCCGGTGCTCACCGGATCGATGAACACCAGATCGGTCAGGTCAAGCCAGCAATGCGGGTTGTCTTCCAGGCGGTAGGGCGGGGGCAGACTGCCGCCGTCATCGGCCGTGGCCACCTTACGCGGCCCCAGGATGCCCAGATGCAACCAGACCGACGAGGAGCCCGGGCCGCCGTTGAAGGAAAAGGTGATCGGCCGCTTTCCGGGTTCGCCTTCGGCGAACGCCTTGCGTTTTCCTTCCTTGTCCTTCTGGCCGTCGAGCCGTGTATAGGCAATGAAAAACATCCGCGCCCGAGCCTTGCCGTCCTCTTCCTCAAGGGTGAGGTATCCAGTGCGGGTAGCGTAGTGGATGGTCTGGTCTCCCACGAGCACCTGATGCTCCTTGTAGACCATGCTGTCGGCGTCAAAAGGCGCCTGAGCCAGCAGGTCATGGCCAGAGATTGACCAGTACAGAAAGGACCAGATCAGGAAGGCCAACGGCAGGCTGTGTCGGCAAAAATGCAGGCACAGGCCTGCTGCTTCGGGCTTGGGCCCATTCGTGGGTCCATTGGGTGCGGGCCCGTTTGCGGCAATGGGATTATGTGGCATGGCCCGCAAATTACGGGCTGCCTGGCATTGGCATCGGCTGCTGGGGCACCGATCTGCGGAAGCAGCGGTGCACGCATGGCATCGGGGCAACCACCGCCCACGGGGCTCAGGCTGCCGGTGGGAGGTCCCGTTCGCCGGTTTGCCGGCGGCCCGTCTCCAACCGCGGTTCGGGCTTGGGAATGCGCAGCTCAAAGCAGGTCCCGCCTTCGGGCTGTGTGGAGCAACTGCAGGACCCGCCATAAGTGGAGGCGATGCGCTCCACGATGGCCAGGCCAATGCCGGAGCCACGGTATTCGGCCCGCGAATGCAAACGGCGGAAGAGTTTGAAGACGTCCTTTTGGAACCTGGATTCAATGCCGATGCCGTTGTCCGTCACGCGGAGCACCAAATCCTGGCCTTCGTTCAATCCTTCGACCTTTACGAGAGGCTTTTCCGACTGGTTGAAGCGCAGGGCATTGTCGATCAGCTCCTGGAGGGCCGTTTGCCAATGGAAGGGGTCACCGGGCCACTGGCCCTGCACCGCGCATTGGATGTCCGCTCCCCGATCGGCCCAGGCCTGGCCCTGCTGCTGGACGAGGAGGTCCAGGACTTCGGAGAGGGCCACCCGGCTTTCGCCAGGCGCTTCCACGCCGATGCGGGCATGCACGAGCAGCTTGTCCAGCAGTTCCTGCATGCGCTTGCCCGCATCCAATACAACGCCGAGGTATTCCATGCCATCTTCCTGCAGGGCCTCGGCATATCGGCGTTGGATCAGGCCGCCAAAACCGGAAATCATCCGCAGGGGCTCTTTCATGTCATGGGCCGCCTTGTGGATGAAGGTCCGCATGGCCTCGTGGTCCGCCGCTGCAGCGGCACCATCCTGGTCTGGCTTTGTGGCCGCTTCAGCGTCTGGCGAATCAGTGGCGTGTTGGGCTGCGGCTTTACCGGCTTGTTGCAGATCCGTGCGCAGCATGCGGTTTTCGGCCTCCAGAAGGTGAAGGCGTTGGGCCATGTGCCAGACCATCGCTTCGCCATCGCCGACCAGGCGGCAAATGTGCTCGGCCAGGGCCTGGGCATGCACCCGTTGGGTGTGTTCGCCGTGCTTTTCCACGGCGTGGATGGAGAGGATCATCGACTCCCGGACCGCTTCCAGCGCCGGGGAGGGGCTGGGCGAAGGGATGGATACACGCTGCCCGGTTTCGTGTGGCTGAGGGCTGCTTTTGCGGCCTTGCAACAGGCAACGGGCCTGTAAAACCTGCAGCCGCATCAGGCCTGCCTGGGCGGGTTTGCCGGCCAGTTGAAAGCTCTTGGATGCTGCTTCAAACCAGCGCTGGGCCATGTCCGGACGGTTGTTGTCCGAAGCCAATTTGCCCAGGGCTTTCTGGACTTCCGCTTGCGCGGCGTCTTGTCCGAGGGTACCAAAAAGGGCGGCCGATTTACGAAACAGGGCTTCGGCGGCTATGCCGTCGCCCCGGTCCACTTCGATGTGCCCGAGCTCCCGGTAACACTGCGCCCGTTGCAGACGCAGGGTGTTGGTGTCCAGGCCCCCCATGGCATGGGCGGCCCGCAAGCGTTCAAGAATGCTGCGGAAGCTGGAGGCGGCCTTTTCCGGTGCTCCGTGCAAGGCCAATGCGCTGGCCTTTTGGCGTTCCTGGTCCATGCGTTCGGCCAACTGGCCCACGTGTGTCGTTTCCATGGCGATACCCTCGGCGTTTGTCCACCCGCATGAACTGCTCGGTCCAACAGGGGCATGAGCGCGGATGGTATGGTGGAAGTACAGGGTATAGCGAAGCAGCAGCATCGGGGTTGCCGTCGCATGCACGCCAAACGTGACAGGAAGGAACAGGGCTTGGGTCAGGGTTCGCCGCAGGCGCGGCGAAGCGCTTCATCCACGCTGCGGGCGGCCATGACCGCCTCCGCCCGGCGCAGCGTTTGGCAGGCTTTCAGGGTGTCGCCAAGGTAGAAGTGCATGTGTGCCAAAGGATTGAGTGCCAGGCCGTAATCGGGCTTTTCTTCAAGTACTTTGGCATAGCAGTCCCGGGCTTCTTCCCAGTCCCGGAGGGCGTAATGGCAATGGCCTAAATTGAGCCAAGCCTTGTAGGCTTCGGGGTCTTCCCGCAACACATGCCGGAAGTCGGCCATGGCCTGCGGATAGCGCTCCAGCATTTGCTGCGACACGCCCCGAAAGAAGCGCACTTCGGTTTGGCTGGAGTCCATTTCCAGAATGGCCGAGTAGCCTTCCAGTGCTCGGGCATAGGCCGCTTCGGCGTAGGCGGCGTCAGCCTTCGCCCGAAGGGCATCCATATTGGATTGGCAGGCGCCCAACCCCATGGCCATGGTCAAGGCCAGGGTCAGCACCTGCATCAGCGGTGGGATTGGCCGGGACTTCAATCGAACAGCGCCTGGAGTTTCATGGCCACGCCCATGTCGCCATCCACTTTGAGCTTGCCGCCCATGAACGCGTTCATGGGGTTCAGGTCGCCGGCCAGCATGGCATCGAGGTCTTCTTTGGCCACCTTCACGGTGCAGTCGGCGTCTTTGTCTTCGTTGGAAACGGTGTTGGCCTCGCCGGTGCCGTCCAGGTAGATGACGCCTTCATCCATGACAAACTTGATGGTGTTGCCAAAACCGCCGGATTTGCCGGCCATTTCTCGGACGTTCTGAGTGGTGTTTTCGATGCTCATCGGGAGAAGGGGTTTGGGGATTGGGCTCGTGTACTTCTTTTCCAGTATACCAGGGTAAGGGGCTGTGGCAAAACCACCATGACGGGATGGGGCATGGGCGCGCATGCTACGCTGGCCGGGCGCAAAGATGCCGGCCTTATTCGCCTTTCCAAACCGGTGCCCGCTTTTCGCGGAACGCGGCCAGGCCTTCCTGGGCATCCTGGGTTTGCAAGGTCTTCTGCAGCATGGCGTGCAGGTAGCGGTGGCGTTCGTTTTCGGGGTGCTCGGACATGCCGTACCAGGCTTCCAGGCCCAGGCGGATGGCCGATGGCGACTGGGCGGTGATTTCGGCCACCAGTGCTTCCAGGCGTTGGTCCAGGGCATCGGCGGAGACGACCTCCGTGACCAGGCCACGGGCCTGGGCTTCCTCAGCGCTGAGGATCGCGCCCCGCATGCACCAGTCGAGCAGCTGACGGGCCGGCATGAGTTCGGACAAGGTAGCCATGACCTGAAAGGGCCAGATGCCGCGTTTGACTTCCGGGAGGCCAAAACGCGTGCCTTCTGCAGCCAGGACATGGGTACAGCCGCCGATCATCAAAAAGCCTCCGGCAAAAACGTCTCCGTGCACGCGTGCAATGCAGGGCTTGTGCAAGTCCCGGAACAGGTCGCCCAGGATGGGCGCTTCCTTCGGGTCGGGAATTTTTGAGCCCGGATCCGGGTCGCCCATGCCGGCAAAGGCCTTCAAATCCGCCCCGGCACAGAAAACCGGTCCCTCTGCGGCCAGCACCACCGCCCATACGGCCGGATTGTATCGGGCATGGCACAGGGCATAGGCCAGTTCTTTGCTCAGCACGGCATCAAACGCGTTGCGTTTGTGGGGCCGGTTGAGCGTGATGTGCAGGACATGGGCGCTTTGCCGGATGGTGAGGTAGACAAAATCCGAGGGCTCGAGGCGTTGGCATTGTGCCGCGGAATAAGGCATGCAGGAAGGTAGGAGTCTGGGGTAGGGAATGGACGCAGCGCAGTGGGATCATCAGCCCGGGGCAGGTGGCTTCGGAGGGTTTTCGCCAAACGGCAAAAACAACCCTGCTTCGGGGCATGAAATTTACGGCAGACCCATTGATGTGGCGTCTGCAGGGCTGTGGCACCACATTTTTTTGGCCCTAATGGGAGGGGGGGCATGCATGAAACAGCAAGGGCATGTGGAACGCAGAGCAAGCCTCGTACACGCTACTTTCCATGTGTTTTTCTGCCGATGCCTGGACGCTTCGAAAGGGCCTTGGGAGCGCCTGGTAACTTGCCTTCGAGCCTTGCGTTTCACTGCACAAGCCACTCGAAAACAGCTTATTATGAAATTTTTGTACGTGATGCTTGCTGCCGTGCTCGTTTTGAGCCCGCTGTACTCCGCGCAGGCCGAAGTCTTCCATACCGTTTCCAGCGGTACCTATTCATGGGAGGATCCCCATGCGTGGATGGGGGCCGTATCGCCCGGCGACGAGATCGACAATTTTGATACGGTCATCATCAATACGGACGTGGTGCTGATGACCCATCTTGGCCTCAAGCCCAAGGCGGTCCTGCAGATCAACGACACCCTGACCATTTTCCAACCCAACGGCCATGCCGCCGTGATCAGCAAGGGCCGGATTGAAGTGATGGGTACCCTTCGTGTGGTGGCCGGGATCGATGGAGCGGCCAACGTGCTCTCGTTGATGCCCATGGCCGAGCTGGTGGTTTCAGGAACCTTTGAAAACCTCGGTGCCGAAGTCATCAACGACGGCAACATCGCCATAGCCAGCGGAGGTGGCTTCCGCAATTTCGGCTTCCGCGATGCCAGCGACGACGATCTGGTGCGGGCTGAAGACGGCTCGGTCTATGAGTTGCCCCATTTTGGCAGCACGCTGTTCGGCTACACGATGGACGACGGTTTCAGCGGACATACCGGAGGCCCCAACAGCCCCAATGTGCAGGATACCGCGGGCTTTGGCAACGTATCCTGGACCTGCTATGCCGGTTTGCTGGACAACTCAGGCAGTTTCTCCGTAGCCCAGGGCGGGAACCTGCACGCTGCAGATTGTGGTGGTGGTTTGGTGCTGGGCAACAGCATCGGCTTGAGCTGCCACGCACCGACCAACCTCCGGGTTCAGGGCAGCAATGCCAATGGCCTGACCTTTCTCTGGGATCCTGTTGCTGCTGCCCGCAGCTACATGATTGGCCTCAAACCGGCCGGAAGCCCCAAATACCGGATCGTGCGCCCTGTGCAAGGTGGCGTTACCCAATACAGCTTCCCGGCCAATTTCTTTCCGACAGGGGTGCAGGCTGACTGGGCGGTTTTGAGCGTATGCCAGAAAGGCCGCTTGGACCTCAGCTACCTGAGCACCAGCACAGCCACCCTGAACCGCCAGGCCGCCACAGGCAGCTACACGGATGCCGTCATCCGCAGCTTCCCCAACCCGGTGGACGATCGCCTGCACATTGAGGTCCACGCCCCCGAAGTGTTGGCCACGGTGCGGATCATGGACCTGCAGGGACGCCTGGTGGAAGAACACCAGTTGGCCATGGAAAACAACCGCCTCTCCGAGGCACTGCCCACCGGTGAACTCGCCGAAGGCATGTATGTGCTGCAAATTCTGGCTGGCGATAAAGCCCATCAGGAGACCCTCATGGTGTCCCGCTAAGGGGTCAGCCTTGTGGCCGATGGTGTATCCGACCCCACCGGCATGACCCATCCACCTCCACAGGTGCCCTTTCGGGCGAATCCTGTGTCCTTACGACCTGGCACTGTGTAGACAGCTGTGCCCAGCCTTTGGATCGACGCGCAACAGCCCTGCTGTTGTGCGTCGCTTTTTTTGCACCCGCTGGTCAAGGCGATGTGTGCCCGGTGAACACCTTGGGGTGGCAGTACGGTGCGGTGCATGCGGCGGCCTGTACCACGTTCCAGGCTGGCGCATGGCCATGCCGCGTTGGCCATCCGGAACGGTTTGCGACCGATATGTTTGCAGGATGGAAAGCCTCTTCGTGACCGGCACCGACACGGGCATCGGAAAAACGTATTGCTCGGCCATCCTGGCCCTGGCCCTGGAAGCCGACTATTGGAAACCCCTTCAAGCAGGCAATCCCGAGCAAGGCGACCGGCAGGAAGTGGAGCGCCTTACCCGGGGCAAGGTCAACACCCATCCTGAAGCGGTAGTCCTTCAGATGCCTGCTTCGCCGCACGCCGCGGCAGCGGCGGAAGGCATGGAACTGGACCCCTTGACCTGGCAAACGCCTTCCGGCGAAGCCCGCCTGGTGGTGGAAGGCGCCGGGGGATGGCTGGTGCCCCTTAGCCAGCAATGGCTGCTGGCCGATTGGGTGGAGCAACAGGATTGGCCTGTGGTGCTGGTTTCCGGCAACCGGCTGGGCAGCATCAACCATACGCTGCTGACCGTCGAGGCCCTGATGAACCGCAACATGGATGTCTTGGGCATCCTGTTCAACGGACCGGCCGCGCCTTCCAGCGAATCCTTTATCATCGAGCATACCGGCCTGCCGCTGTTGGGCCGGGTACCGGAGGTGGATCAGGTTTCTCCCGAAAGCGTGCAACAGGCCGTGGACGCCCTTGGCGAAGGCCTCCGTGAGCAGCTGCTGGTGGCCCTTGGCCAGCAGGTGCCGATGCAGCCTGCTCCTTGAGGACCACCCGGCAGCCGCAGCCGCCGGAGCCCCGACCAGAGGCCGCATTTGCGCCCCGCTTCCCGTTAATACCGCCATTCCCCAGCCGCCTTCATCCAGCTACCTATGGACGCATCTGCTCAACATCCCGCCTCGGAGGAACCTGGCGCTACCGGCGGCGGGGCACCCCGGAAAGCCGGCAGCTCCAGCATACGGGAACTGGACCGACGGCACATCTGGCATCCTTTCACACAGGCGGCATTGAGCGAGCCGCCCATTCCCATTGTTTCGGCTCAGGGTTGTACCCTGATGGCCGAAGATGGACGCCGCTACATCGACGCCATTGGATCCTGGTGGGTCAACCTGCACGGGCATGGACATCCACGCATTGCAAAGGCCATCGCCGAACAGGCGCAGCAGCTGGAACACGTCATTTTTGCAGGCTTCACCCACGGGCCAGCTGCCACCCTGGCCAGCCGCCTGGCCAAAGTACTGCCCGACCCCCTGACGCGGATTTTTTATTCCGACAACGGCTCCACTGCGGTGGAGGTGGCGCTAAAGATGGCCCTGCAACTCGGTCAACGCCAAAGTCCACAGCGCACGCGCATTCTGGCCCTGGAAGGCGGCTATCACGGCGACACCTTCGGCGCTATGGCGGTCAGCGCAAGGGATGCCTTCACGGCACCTTTCTTTCCATACCTGTTTCCGGTGGAATACATCCCTGCGCCACTTCCGGGGGCGGAGCAGCTGGCCTTGGACAGCCTGCGGCAGGCCCTTTCGGGTCAACAGGTGGCCGTGCTGGTCTACGAACCCCTTGTGCAGGGAGCCAGCGGCATGCGCATGATGGCGCCGGATGCCCTCGAAGCGCTGCTGCGCTTGGCCAAAGACCAGGGTGTACTGCTCTTGGCCGATGAAGTCATGACAGGATTCGGCCGAACCGGCAGCTTGTTTGCGTCCGAGCAAATGGGACCGGTGCCTGATTTTGTGGCCATGAGCAAAGGCCTGACCGGTGGTGCGATGGCCATGGGCGCCACGGCCACGTCCGAGGCGGTATCCGGTTGC
>JAUIHG010000357.1 GCA_030432405.1 Bacteroidia bacterium
TCCGGTCGCTCACCGAGGAAAACCCCTGGCTGCGCGACAGCATCGTGTTGAACAACAGCCGGATGGAAGACCGCTTTTTTGGCTTGAAGGGCAGTGTGGATCAACGCTTGTCCTACCGGGTGCGGCTGTCCCAGAAGCTGGTGGAAGACCACCGCTTTTTTGTCAACGACAGCACCGATATGCGCCAGTTTGATGTCTGGTATGAAGACATTACCATGATTGTCGTTGATGCCGAGGCCTCCTTTCGCATCGATGAACGGTACCGGGTTTCCGGTGGATTTTCCTTCCGCAGGTTCACCGAAATCGGCGGCCTGGCCCAGGCCTGGCACGAACCGGGCATTACCGGTCATGTGCGGTTGCGCATAAAGCCCATGGATGATCTGGAAGTGGATGTGGATGTCTTGGGGTATGGCTCTACCTGGGGACGCCTGGCCAATGGCGACGCCACACGCATTCCGGGTACGGCCGACATCGGCGTGGGGGCCCGTTATGCCTACAACCGCTACTTCACCATCTGGGCGGAACTCAACAACGTGGCCGGAATCAAACACCAGCGCTACCTGAATTACCCGAGCTACGGCTTTCGGGCCATGGCCGGACTTCAGTTCTCGTTCTGATTGGCGTATTTCGTGCGCATGGACGTCTGCTTCCTATTGCTGGACCGTCTTTTGGCCGAACACAATTGTGTGGTCATTCCGGACTTCGGAGGATTCATCGGATCCTACCGGCCGGCCAGGCTGCGCATGAGCGACGGCATGGTGGACCCGCCCGGGAAGCAGTTCGCATTCAATCCCCGACTGCACCGTCAGGACGGACTGCTGGTGGACGCGCTGGCAGAACGGGAAGGCATCGGCTATGCCGAAGCCGAAGCGCGGGTGAACGCCTTTGCCGCGCATTGCACCAAGGAGCTCCACAGCCAGCGCCTGCTGCGGTTGCCAGGCATCGGCAAATTGCTGCTGGAGGACGGCGACAAAATCCGTTTTGCCCCTCAGGCTTCCAATGCCCATTGGCAGGATGCCTATGGCCTGCCCACCCTGGACCTGGAGCCGCAGTTGCGGACACGCGAGGCCACAGAAGCGGCCATATTGGAAGAGCGCCAAACCGTGGTTCCGGTAGAAGCCAAACCCGAACCGGTGGTCATGGACCGTTGGAGTCCCCGTCGTTGGGGCTGGGCAGCCGCCGTTTTGCTGGTGCTCTTCGGGACCTGGCAGATCCTTGTGGTGACCAGTTCGTTGCCCCATAGCATGGCTTTTCTGTACCCCAGCGCTTCCCGGCCAGTGGTCATTGAGGAGGGAAAAGCCGCGGTGTTGCATCCATTGGTTCCCAGCCTGGCGCGTCAAATGGACCGTTACGGCGCCACCGCACCTTTGAGCGCTGTAAGCCCGACCGCCGTACGTCCGGATTTGGCAGAAACTGTAGTCCTATCCCCCAATGATGCCGCCCCTGACAAGGGTACACCCGATGCTTCTGCATTGCCGCCAGCCGCTGGAGCCGAGTCAAAGGAGGCCGGAAACACAGACGCAGCCGGTAACTCGAACCCAGCCGGCAAGAACGAGGCACCGGCACCCGATCTTGCGCGCACCGATTC
>JAUIHG010000006.1 GCA_030432405.1 Bacteroidia bacterium
GAGGACCTGGCCACGCTCACCTACCGCAGCTCCAAGCCCATCCATTACCGCAAGGAAGGCCTGCGCATGACCATCTCCGGAGTGCAGCACCACTTCGAGGTGCTCACCGACGAGGACCTGCCGTGCTCAGAGTTTCGGGCCGAGCACTTGGGCAAGAAGCTCGTCGTCAAGTACGATCCCGAGGACCTGGACCAGGTCTACCTGTACGACCTGGTGCCGGCACGAGGCGGCAAGCGCGAAGAGCTGGTGGGCATCGCCCGACCCAAGCCCACGTTCGCGCGGGCACTGAGCGACCGATCGGAAGGCGAGGCGGAGCTGATGCGCAAGACACTGGCCTTCCGCGACAAGGAACGGGAGCGCTACAAAAAAGAGATGGACCGCATCGACCGCCAGGCCGGTACGGACCGCGAGTGGGACTACGTGATGGGGGCCTTCCCCGGATCGAGCAAGCAAAAAATGAACGACGCCGAATCCTGGCTGCAAGGCGGCGACTCCGACGACGAGGAGGACACAATGCAGCGCGTACTCAGAAGCCTCTAAACACCCATTAATCATGATTCAATCCGACGAACAAAGGGCCTACGAGGCCTACCGGGAAGCCCGCATCGAGGCGGATCCGGAGGCGGGCAAGCTGATGCCCCACTACCAGGACCTGGGCCCGGTGATGAAGCCGGCCTGGAAGGCGGTGGTGGACACGCTCAAGCCCACTCCGATTGCCAGTGACGAGCTGGTGCCGGTGGCCACCGGTAGCCCCTTTGATCTGCACCTGCTGTGCGACCGCTACGGCCTGCACAACATCGGCCTGCCCAAAGAGGCATTCCTGGCCGGAGTGGCCGACTTCATCCAGGGCAAGACCGAGAACCGGTACCCCGAAGCACCCGGCTCCATCGCCCAGTGGGAAGGCTGGAGGCTCGGCTACAACCAGGCCAAGGCCAAGCTCCCTGCAGTGGTTCTGCGGCTGCGATTCTTCAACCTGGTGGACCTGGTGTCCACCCTCGAAAAGTCTGCTGCAGCATGAGTGCCAAGGGACTTGGGTTCGATGTGTTGCGGTCCTACAATCTGCTCCGCAACGATAAGTGCTTCGGGCCACTCGACTTGTGGTCGGAAACCGATTGGGGCTGCGCACTGGCTGGTGAAGTCGGTGAGCTGTGCAACATCCTCAAGAAGCGCCTGCGTGGAGATGCTGACGACACGCTCAGCACCGAAGCTGCCGGCAAGGAGCTGGCCGACGTCGTGATCTACGCAGATCTACTGGCCACCAGAATGGGCTTGCGCCTGGGCGACTTGGTCCAACAAAAGTTCAACGAGGTGTCGGACCGCATTGGCACCGACATCAAGATCGAGGAGACGTGACCACTCCCACGACCAGCTACCTGGAGCGCTACGGTTCGCCGGAGGCAAAGTCCTTCCTGGAAGGAAAGTCCAAGGCGAAACGCGGTCCCTCAGAACGCTGCTGGTCGTGTGGAGGCAAGGTCCTCCTGGACAGCGACTGGAGTCAGCACGGCATCTGCCCGCACTGCGATGCTGACCTGGACGATGATCCGCAATCCCCCTTCAGCACGGTAGCCCGCCAGCGGCGGGAGCAGGAGGCGGCGAGTGACCCCGACCATTTCGACCCAGACCCGATGCGCTTCCACAGCCTATGAGCCGTCACCCCCCCCCCTTACTGATGACTTCCAAGCAAACCAACCTGCAATGGATGCTCTGGAAGGAGTCGCTGGTCGTCTTCAACGCCCTGAGCCAGGAGCTGGAGAAGGCCATCACCACGCCCGGCTCCGTCACCCAGGAGCAGCTCCACGAACTGTGGCGCAAGTGGCTCACCGCCCGCAGTGTGCATGACCGCTACTACGGCGAACTGGTCGACATCCTTTTCAAGAAGCAACCCACCCAGCCCCAACCATGAACGACCAGGAAAAGCAGCTGATCGCGGACTTGATCTTCGAGCGGATTCGCATTCAGGAACTGAGCGACAGCAAGTTCGCCCGCCAGATTTCCGTGAGCCAGGCGACCATCTCCTGCCTGCGCAACGGCCGATGGGACATGATCCGCGACCGCATGTGGCGCAAGCTGGCCAGCGTTGTAGAGCATGCCGTCTGGCAGCCTGCGGAGACCTACGACTTCCGCACGATCCGCGACCTGGCAGCCACCGTCCAGGCGGAGTCCATCTCCATTGCCATGGTGGCCGATGCCGGCAGTGGCAAGACGTTCACGGGCCGCTGGTATGCCGACAACCACCCACGGGTCTACTACCTGGAGTGCGCCGCCTCCTGGACGCAGAAGACCTTCTTCCAGATGCTGCTGCGGTCCATGGGCATGGATCCGGAAGGCAAGACCCTCCAGGATCTCATTGCCCAGGCGACCGAGTCGCTGCGCCGTCAGGACCATCCGCTGATCATCCTCGACGAGGCCGACAAGCTGCGCGATGCCATCTGGTACCACTACGTGGAGCTGTACAACAAGCTCGACGGGATCTGCGGCTTCCTGTTCATGGGCACCCCCTTCCTGCGGGACAACGTCACCAGCCGCAGCCGCCGCAACAAGAAGGGCTTCCGCGAGATCCATAGCCGCCTGGGACGTCGCTTCCAGATGCTGCGTGGCATCAACCGCAAGGACGTCGAGAAGGTCTGCCGTGCCAACGGCGTGACCGACCCCGAAGACATCACCGAGATCTGGAACGATTGCGAGGGCGACCTGCGCCGTGTGCGCCGCATGATCCTGCGCCACCAGATCGAGCCCACCGATTCGACCACCAAAAGCTCTGCGGCATGAAACGCGATCCCGATACCGTCCGGGCCCTGGTGCAGCACTACACCGGCCTAAGCGATGACGAGCTGGCCACCATGGTCTTTGAACGCGCCTACGACTACCTGGAGCGCATCCGCCTGGGTATGAGCCGGGAGCTGGACGACCGCTGGATTGCCCAGATCACCGCCACCAAGCAGTGGTGGAGCTGGTGGCAAAAGCAGTGGCACCAGCGCGACGAGCGGTTCCTGGCTGAATGCTTCATGAACCTGCCCGATGGCCCGGTGGATCCCAACCACCAGAAGAACGCCCGGCGCATCTACCTCGTCAAACACGAGGCCGACAACATCCCCCAAGCCTTCACCGGCTCCGGTGCTGCCCAGGTGGTGGATGCCATGAACCGCAAAACCCCGGTGCGATGATGTCCATGGCACAGGTCACCTCGCCATTCAAGGATCGACTCAGCGAATCCGACCAGGAGCTGATTGCGATGTGGTGCCAGCGCAATTACGAGCGCTTCCGCCACGCACGACTGGAGGACTTGGCCGACCTGGTGGATTTGATGGTCTACCGGATCTGGGAGCGGGACTTCACCAAGAATCCTCAGGAGTTCGCCGACGCCAAGTCGTTCGCGGCCATCGTGCTGACCTACCGGCTGAACATGGTGTCCCGGATCCAGATCCCGGCCAACCAGCGTGACCAGGTGGCCAGCGAAGCCGTGGACTTGGTGGCCAGAGCCTTTGGTGTGAAGATCGATTTTCTGCTCAAGCAGAACCGCACTCGCGATGTAGTCCATGCCCGGCAGTTGGGCATGTTCATGATGCGCCGCAAGCTGCAGCTGTCATTCGCCGAGATCGGCCGGGCCTTCAACCGGGACCACACTACCGTCATGTCTAGCGTGACCAAGGTCGAAGGGCTGCTGCACCACTACGACGATGTCCGCAATCAGTACACCATGCTGTGCGAGTACTGCGCTGCGCACGGCCTTCCCATAACCCCTGAAATCGACGACGATGCCCAAGAGACAAAAGCGGGTGATCACCGGTGAGGTGACCACCGCACAAGCCGAAGACCTGTTGGCCCGCTATGCGGAAGCCGACGCCAAGGCCGAGGAGATCACGGCCAAAATGGATCAGCAGATCACGCGGATCCGCGAGAAGTATGCCGATGACCTGTCCGGCCTGGGCGAGGTCAAGGAGGAGTGCTTCGCCAAGCTGCAACACTATGCCGAGCGGGAGCGCGACGAGGAACGCCAGTTTGTCAAGCGCAAGTCCCAGCCCATGGCGCATGGGGTCCTCGGTTTCCGCATTGGCACGCCCAAACTCAAGACCCGCAAGGGCTTCACGTGGGCAGCAGCGCTGGAGCTGATCGAACGCCACCTGCCGGACTATGTGGTCACCAAGAAGAGCCCGAACAAGGACCGGATGCTCACCGACCGCAAGGGCCTCTTGGCCAGCGGCAAGATGACCGAGGTCGGTCTGGAAGTTGTCCAGGACGAGACCTTCTACATCGAGCTGAAAAAGGAGGAGGCTGCGGCATGATCCGGCTACGCACCTCCGAGCAGAACAAGAAGTTCTGGATCCACTTCTCCAGGCTCAGCCTGCACCGCGGCCACCGGACGCAGCTGGCGCTGCGCTTTTCCGGTGGCCGCACGGGCCGCACCTCCGAGCTGCGCTACGAGGAGGCCGAGCAGCTGATCGCCTACCTGGACGCCCAGCTGCCGGACCTGAAAACCCGCGGGGGTCGCAAGGCAGACCGGATGCGCAAGAAGATCCTCTCCATAGCCTACCAGCTGGGCTGGGAGGACTTGCACGGGAAGGTCGACTTCCTCAAGCTGAACAAGTGGCTGCGCCAGTACGGCGTCCACCACAAGGCCCTCAACGACCTCTCCGAGCGGGAGCTGGTCGATACCATCACCCAAATGGAGCAGCTGCTCAAAAAGGATGCGCTCGACCTCGATAACGGTTAAGGACCTCAGCGTCGATACCATACTGCTTATCGACGCGATGGCCCAGGGCATGGCCACCCACCGCCCACAGAACCACTACGGCCTGGTCCTGCGGCACCTGGGCGAAGGCCTACACCACCGCTTGCATACGGCTGCGGCCAACACATTCGGCAAGAAGGGGAAGGGCAAGTTCCGCTTTGGTATTGCTGATGCCCAGTGCGTCTATTCCAACCGCGACCTGGTCCACAAGTCCATCATTCCTGGCTACCGCAACGAGACCAAGCAGCAATACCTCAGCGCTGAGTTCAACCGCATCTGCGGGGAGCTGGAGCGATTCCTGGACCGGGAGATGCGGCTGGCACAGGCGCGCTTCGACAAGGAATCCGAGCATGCCTAGAAAGCCATCAACACCCGGGAAGATGCCCAAGCGACAGTACACACTGAACCGCTACCGGAGGGTGTTGGCGCGCTTTGAAAAACTCGAATCAGAACGGATCGGCAAGGCACGCAAATACACGCGGCCAGCCATCTACGAAATCATCGCACAGGAACTCTTTATCACCACACGGACCGTCCGAGCCGACGTCTGTGAGGCCAAAAAACTGCGCCGCCAAGGCCAGCTGTAACCACCCTTCCCATGAAAAGCAAGAACAACTTCCTCAAGCGCTGGTGGCATGCCTTCAAGGACTGGCTGGCCGGCCCGGATCCCACCGAACCCACGGGCAACTCCAGCCCCAACGACCTCATTCTGTCGACCACCCAAATGCCCTGGGGCGAACATGCCGTCCCGAGCCTGCTGTGGGGGATGGCCTCCACGGACAACTACCATCCCATCCAGCGCAGCGATGAAAAGGGTGCCGTTGACCTGCTGTACCTCTCGACTGCGCCATCGATCAAGAACAGCGCCATCCCGCTGATCCGCTTCCCGGGTGGACAGCTGGCCAATTTCTACCACCCCGGCAAACCGCATCTGGGCATCATCGCCGAAGAGACCGAAGGGGTACGGTTCGGTTATTACAAGGAGCGGCGGCTGGCCGACATGATGCGCAGCGGCCAAGCCTTGTCGCAAGAGGCCATCCAGGAGTGCATCCGCCAGGCCAAAGGTGGGCCGAGTGGCCAGACGCGCAGGGTCATCTACACGGCCAACATCCTGTGGGGCGATGCACTGGAAGCACTGCGCGTGATCCGCGAGCTGCAGAAGGAAGGCATTGTGGTGGTGGGCATCGAGCTGTCCAACGAGCTGTTCATGGGCGAGTACCGCGAGGTGATCACCATCGGGCGCTTTGTGGAGAAGGCCAACCTCTTTGTCCAGGCCATCCAGCGCAGCGGTATCGACATTCCCATCTATGTGCCGGTGGCCCACTCCGAGGACCGCGGCGGCTACTTCCAAAGCTGGAACGACGCAGTGCGTCGGATCATGGGCATCGACGGCGTGGTGCTGCACGACTACTCGCCGCTGGCTATCGAGATGCTCGGCCGCGGAGATGTGGCCGCAACCACCCAGACCCAGTTCCGGGGCATTGCCGAAGCGATCCGCCACAAGGGCTACCTGGAGACAGAGGCCTATCTGGACGAAGCGGCCAGCCACCTGCCGGAAGGCTCCAACCGCATTGCCATCACCGAGTGGGGCATCAAAAACCAGGGCCAGAGCCTGCGCGGCACCATCCTGGATGCCCACTACCTGGTCCGCCAGATCGGCCACTTTGCCCGCTATCAGGCCGAGACCGGCCGCATTGCCTGCGCCAACCTCCAGTCCTGGTTCGGGCATCACGAGCTGTCGGCCGGCGTCCATAAGTGGGACGGCAGCCGCTTCACCCAGGACGCTGGAGGCTGGATCATGGACCGCATGGCCGCTCACCTGCAGCATGCTTTCGAGGTCCATTACTGCAGCACGTATTCCGTCCAGGAAGGTGCCCTGAACCTGGAGGTGTTCAGCAACATCCCAGGCACCCGATTCTGGGCTGTGATCTCGAACCTCAGCTCCGACGAATTCACCGTCGCCGTGCCAGGGCGGATGCGTCAACACGAGTTTATGACCGGCGCGGATCCGGCAGCACTGTACGGCATCAAGGGCGTCGCCATGACCGATGGATCCAGCGCCCTTGCAGAGACCAGCTTCGAGAAGACCCTGGAGTCGGGTCAGCTGCAACGCTTCACCATCCGCCCCTGGGAGGTGGGCATCATCTCCTACCGCGTGTGAGCCCCCGAACCACCATCGCTGCGGCAGCCCTGGCATTGGCCCTGGCCATGCTCGGGCTGGCCGCAGCGCTACCCCTGATTCAACACCTGCTAAAGCCCCATTAACCCATGCCCAAGTACCTGCAACTGCTGACCCCACACCACCGCTGGCGCGTCCCGCTCCAGGACGTTGCTGAGCACCGCGCAGATAACTACGAGGAGCGCGGAACCTCGGACTGGCAGCAGGAGGTGGCCTACGCCATGGAGGATCCCTTCGAGGCTACCGACTGGCTGAAGAACAACACCAACCCAGGCGACTTTAAGCGCCTGAAGATCAACTACCGCGATCGTGTCCAGGTCAAGGACATCAACGCCACCTGGCCCTCAGAGGACGACGACCAGGAGGAAGGCCTCTATGAGTGGGACATCGTCGAGGAGGGCTGAACCTGCCCGTTGGGTTTGGGATGAAAGGAGAAGGCCCGGTACTCGCGGACCGGGCCTTCATTCCTTCAATCAATTCGGAACAGCGGCAAATCAAATACAACACGTTGCACAACCATAAATATAGTTAAGATGTTTCGCAAAGCCTTGGATTCGTTGGTTCAGTTTTTCTGCCCGGACACACTCGAAGTTGCTGGGCAGAAAATGCCTTCGCCACCACCACCACCGAAGCGGGAGGCAATCGCAAAACCGCAATACCACATGGAAACCGTTACGCACTACCACCGGTGGCGGATTCCAATGGAAGATGTGGCTAGGCGATATGCGGACCACCACCATGACCGGCATGACCCCAAGTGGGGCAAGGCCTACAGTGCCTGCATAAACCATGAATTCCCTCAGATGTATTTGGGGGAGTGGATGAAGGAGCATTCCAAGCCAAGTGATTTCGACCAGTTGGAGGTCGTGCCACGTAGCACGAGGAAGAGGTCAGATATTCCACCGGACCGTTGGCCAAAGCCAAACGATAGCTATCATACGTATTTTGGCCAGTACGACTGGTTCTCGACAAAATACTGCATCGACATGGACCCCACATACGGGGCTACGGATTGACCGAACCTGACTTGGTAGACCGCCAGCCGAGTAGACCCACCACGCCGATCATCGCAACAACAATGTTTTCATGCAGCTCAATGCAACCAATGGCAATGAGCACCAAAGCGAGAAAGGCTAAAATGGCTGTTGATGCACATATTCGGTATAGAAGCCTGCGTGCGGCAACGGCCTGGGCGCTTTCGACTTCTAGCACCTTCAAATGGCGCTCTTCCCTTTTGTCACGCCGTTCGTTAAGATCAATCTCCTGGTCCTTGAGCCGCAGCATGGTGCTTTTTGCATCTTCATCTGACACAGGTAGCCCGCTAGAAGCATCGGCTTGGCTCGGTGGGCCCAAATCCTCTTTTCTGTGAAGGGCAATCCGCTCAGCGGATACCCGGACGGTTACGTCTTTCTTGCCTTGCCCACTCATAGCGCTTCTGAGTCTTTGGTGGACTTATAGAAATAATGGTCGTCGATTATTGGGGTGATCGGGAACCGTCCGTTGACTTCATACACGTTTCTGTTTGGGTAAGCATCTTTGAGCGCTCTGGAGTAGGGCATGTTCTTCCGCTTGGCGCTCTCGTAGAGGTAATCGCTTTTGTATTGCATTAGCACTCCGAGCTGATTGGATATGTAGTCTCGGGTCCAATCATCGAAGAGCATCTGGATGAAGTCAAATGGTAGGTTGTCAAATGGGTCTGAACGTCTGAAATTGCGCCCGAGGTTGTTTTGGAAGTGGTGTACAATTAAGGGGAAAACAGGACCTACTTCCCACGCCTCGGGCCTTTGGTCCACTAATGGCTCCTTGTTGTACGCCATGTAGTCGTGGTAGAGGTAGTAGACGTTAATGTTTGCACGATAGGTATCTACCGGTAGGTTGTTCTCCAGGTAGACGTTGATCACGTAAGTACATAGATCAAGAACATGGAACTGGTCGCGCATAGGCCTGCTGTTGGGCAGCCCAAGTTACCAGTTGCGGAAAACAACAACTACTCGCCCATCTTCTCGGCAAAGGCCCGCTGCATGTCCATGAGCTTGAGCCGCTGGTCGGCCGTCAGATTGTTGGCCTCTAGTATAAAGGACATCACACTGGAGATGTAAGACTCCTGGATGGCCATGCGCCGCTCCAGGCGTGTCACCTGGGTGGAATACCGCTCAAGTAAAACCTCGTAGGCACCGGTGAGCTGGACGGTTGCCGTGACATGTACGTTGTCGGTCTCTGCATCAGCGCGGCTGGCCTGGGCAGTGGTGAGCTTGACCTCGGCCTTGGTCTTGGGTCGAGTAAGGATGGCGGTCACGGCACCCGAAATGGCTCCTATAATCAGCCCCCCAATGGCAAGCAGAGTTTCCTTGTCGATCATTTTTCACGGAAGTTGAACATGCCGATGGCCAGCTGGAAGTCTCTGGTCTCAGGGTGGCGCTGCGCTACCACCGAAAGGTGTGCGGGCACCAGCGATCCATCCTGGTGGCGGTAGGCCTTGTCGCGGCGGTAGTGGTCGATCTGGCCATCGATGAGGCGCTTGTAATCCGCCAGGTCTCCAGCCAGGCCCTCGGCGGTAATGTGCTCAAAGCTCTTCCCGTCCAGCTCCCCAATCGCGTAGCCCAGGGCTTTACACAACGAGGGGTTGCAACTGAGCATGGTACCGTCTTCGGCGACCTTGGCCATGGGCGTGGGCGCATGCCAGAACACAGCATCCAGGGTCTGGGTGGCCGAGGACAGCGCGCCTTTGAGGCGATCGATCATGCGCATCTGCTGGCCGAGGATGGACACGCGCTCCAGGAAAAGCCGGCGCTGGACCAGGTGCACGGTCACTACCAGGCCAGCAACAAACAGGCAAGCGAACTCGACGATGTATCGGGCTTCAATCATTGGGTAGCTACGAGGATTATGGCCGCCACACCGATGCCAATGCCCAGCCCCTGCAGGAAGCCCTTGCGGCCGCGACGCCTAGCCAGTTGCTCAGCATCAGTTGAAAGCCCGCGGTATCCCTGGCCGACCTCCAGGGCATCCTGGTAGGCCGATCGGTAGAGGTCTGTCCGGTTGCGCTCGGTGGCGATGATGGACTGCATGGTGGCCACCTCACGGGCGCGGAGGCTATCCTGGACACCGGCCAGCTGGTCGAGTCTGGCGTAGGTGGCCACGGTTGTGGACAGGGAGCGGACCAGGCCCAGCAGTACCTCGAAGGTGGCCGCATCCATATGGATCCCAGAGCTGTCCTGGAAGACCTCCAGTGCAAAGGGCTCGCCATCCACCTCCAGGTATTCGGTGCGGATCTGAGCTGTGGCCACGGTGGCCAGGCCCAGCAACAGGGAAAAGGCGAAGGAGCGGCTCATGGCAGGGTCTGAATCAGGGCCTTGCGGTAGGCTTCGCCTTCGGCGATGCGACCACGCAGGTCGTTCATTTGGGCGGTCGTCATCTGCCGCAATCCGGAGAGGTCCTCCAGGTAAGCGTAGGCGGAGTCCAGCTGGAGCTGCAGGGCAGCCTCCCGATCGACAAGACCAGTGGCCACCGAGTCCAGGCGGCGGTCCAGCTGCCGGCGTTCGTAGCGCAGCTGCTGGATCTCAGCCTTCACATCCGATCGGTCGCTGATGGCGTCGATGACCACGTAGCCGAACAGCAGGCCAAGCAGCAGGGTCAAAGGGTCGATGCGTTTCATGGGTTGCTGGACTGGAGGTTGATGGTGATGGCTTGGCTGGGCTGCGGATCCGCACGCTCCCAAGTATCCCGGGCCACGGTGTCGGTGAGGCGGGAACGGAAGCGCATGGTGTGCACGTAGATGCCGTCGTGGTTGTGGTCCGGCGTCATGCCGGTGCGGTTGACGGACCCCCAGCCGGTGCCGGAGGCGTTCTGCAGGGCCGTGGTGATGCGGTCCAACAGGTCGAGGTGCTGCAGGGCGGCTGTGCGCTGTTGGTCGGTGGCATCGCTGTCGTGCTCGTTTTGGACCAGGGATCCGACGATGAGGGTAAAGGGCACATCGGCCTGCTGCCGGTTGCGGCCAACGGTCTCCCAGTCGAAGGGCTCGAACTCCAGGAAGACGGCCGGAAGGTTGAAGGGCAGGGTGTCGCCATCGCGCTCACGTGCGAACTGCTGGTTGAACAAGTCGAAGTGCTCGACGCCCACCTCAGGGGTGACGAGCCTGGCCATCAGGTCGAGGTAGAAGGATCGTAGGATCATCGGAATATCTGGTCGAGGGAGTGGAACAGTTCGTCCTCAATGGCGTCCATCAGCTGCGGCGAGGACTCCAAGAATGGGCGCTTGGGCATTTTGGCTGGAGCGGAGGTGGCCACCCACCGCAGCTTGCCTGTCTTGGGGCTTCGCCGCAGCACGCGCTTGTGCCCGCGGATCTTGCCGCCTTCGTTGTGGATGGCCGCATAGGGCACCCGGTTGATGACACGGGCATAGCGGTAAGTGGGCGACGGGCGAAGGCCCCTGCGCAGGCGGCCGCTCTTCACGAGCACGGAGCGGGATCGGTCCCGGGCGTTGCGCGGGATGGCCTTGCGGCGCACCCATTGCTTGAAGCCTGCGGCAGTCCGGTAGCCACCGACTCCTTCGCGGCCGAAATTGCCGTGGAACTCTTCCAGGGCCAAAGCGGAGACGGTCACGGGGAGGCTTCGCCGCAGGCGGCGGTAGCGCTGTGCCAGCATGCCGTATGGATGTGGGAAGGCCCGGCTCATCGCTTTGGTGGTTTGAGACCCCAGAGCTTGCGGGCTTTGGCCCGGTCGCGCTTCTGGACCTGGTAATACGGATGCTTGGGCGGGAAGACCACGCCGGTCTTGGCCGTGTTGGTGCGGAACTCCGGCTTGAGGCTTGGCAGGTTGCGGCGGCCCAGGTCAGTGGCTCGGCCACGGGGGAGCTGGACCACATCGCAGCGGCAGCCGTAATCCAGCGGTGGGTAGAAGCGGTCCCAGAATGCGTCGTCGGCCTTGCGCACAATGCCATCCAGGCGCTGGTGGTCGTCGCGGACGTTGGCGTCTCCAACGGTGGAGAATTTGAGGTAAGGCAGGTCCTTTTTCGTCGCCTGGATCTGCGCCCACTTGGACGCCATTTGCGCGGAGGCCACGGCCAGGTTGTACTCCGTCTGCAGGTAGGTGACGTTGTGGATGCGGCCAACCTTGGCGGCCTGCTTCTTGAAGGCCGAAAACGAGCGGACCTTGCCCTGGTCATCCGTCAGCTCGTCGGTGACGGCACGCAGTGCCTGGTAGTCCTTGTAGGCGGAGAAGATGTGGACGTTGCGCTCCAGGCTGGCCAGCATGGCATAGTCGGCTGACTCGGGCTCGAAGCGTTTGAAGTTGCCGCCGTAGCCCGAGAACACAGCACGCATTAGCCGGGTCACCAACCAGGCATGCAGCTCAGGGTCCACACTGCCGGGCTTGATCTTGCCGGAGTGCACGCCGCGGACGATGCGCTGCCAGATATCATCGCGGCCAGCCGCCTCGATGGTGGTGGTCTCCCGCTGAGGGTGGCAGCAGCTGGAGGCATAGAGCAGGCCAACCTCAGCGGTCAGCTTTGCCGCTGCCCTGGCCCGTTCTTTTTTTTTTGGAACGTCCGGTTTGGAATCCTCGTCGGACTTGGGATCCTCTGGCACGGGAGCAGGAGCGCCACCTTCTGGATTGTCCCCTTCACCGCCCCCCTGCGGATCGGAGTCAGGGTCCTGGCCACCGTCATCATTCGGATCCGGATCGTCGCCACCCAAGTCATCCAGGTTGGCGTTCTCGCCGGGCACCACACCGAAGGTCTCGTAGAGAAACTTCGGGTCGATGTCCAGGCCCATGGTCCACAGCTTGTGGTAGATCTCAATCTGCTTGTCCAAGGGCAGGGCATCGGAGCCGGCAAAGGCCAGGCGGCCACGGCTCAGCTCACCGGCACCCAGGGCGATCATGCGGTCCTTGAACTGCCAGTTGAGCAGGTACTGCATCCGCAGCTGGTCGGAGAGGAACACCTCACCCTCCACCTCCTTGTGGGTCTGGGACTGCGATTTGGAGCTGCCGTCCTCGGTGGTCATCGTCTGGCCCAGGAAGATCTTGGAGATCTCCGAATTGCAGGCGTCGACAAGATCCTTGAAAACCTCAGACTTGCCAGCCTGGTTGGTGTCGTGGAACTCCAGGGAGGTGCCGTCCGGAATGACAATGTGCGCCGCACCGCCAGCTTGCTCCAGGGCATCGGAGAGCTTGATCCGAGTGGCGTCGTCGTAGGGGTTGTACTTGCCCACGCGGAAGGGCATGCCGAAGATCTCAGCGAACTGGGCCCAGTCACCAAAGGCACCCCGCTTGTAGATCACGTACTGGCTGGCGGTCATCAGCCGGCCGTAGTCCTTGCGGCCACCGACCTCGACCAGGTAGGGCTTGTACTTGGCGTCCTCGCGGTAGTAGACGCCATCGGACTGGGTGTGCACGTCGTAGAAGACGAAGCCATCCTCGGGCCGGACGTTGGCGCGGTTGATCAGCTCGACGGATTCGATGCGGCCACTGGAGCCAGGGTTCAGCTCAATGAGCGCATGGCCATAGGGCACAGCCGTGGTGGCCAGCTCCAGCATGTTGTGGAACCAGGGGGCCTCCAGGATCCATTCGCGGATCCCTTCAGGAACATCCCCGTCCTCGTCGTGCGGGACGAACTGCACCTCTTTGTTGGTGATGGCCATCGAGCGCTTACCCATCACCGACTCCAGGTGGCCATCGATGGCGATGTTGTCGTACAGCTCATAGAGCAGCTTGCGCCTGGGGTTCAGGCGGCTGCGTGCGCTGTCGATGGCTCGCTTCCACTTGGCGATGTCCTGGCTGTCGAAGACCAAGGTTGAGACCGTGATCTGCTGGCCGAGCTTGCCGAGGTAGCGGCGTCCAATGCGGGCGTTGAACTGGCTCATGATGGCGAGGCGCTCAGAGGCGATTTGCGGGGCGATCTACTCAGGTGGGCACAACTCCGCCAGCGAGCAGGAGATCGTCTCATTAATAGGTGGATTAATAGCGACCAGACGCATTGAAATCATTTTTCAGATGTGGTTCACCCGTTTGGTATTGGATCCCCACTGGACATAGTCCTTCACCCCCTCATCCACAAGGGGCAGATCTGGCGGGTTGATCTTGGCCTGGTTGACCTTGTCGAGCCAGTCCTTGGCGTAGTGGTAGCGCTCGCGGCGCAGCTCTGGGATCTTGCGCGGGTTGATCAGTGCATGCAGGTCGTAGAGGGCCACGTCCACACAGTGGCTGAGGATGACCGGATCCCGATCGGTGCCGGTGGCCGAGAAGATGGCCGCCACGTCGTAGCGGGCATTCAGGTAGCCGCCAACCATGCTTTCGGCCTGGGCGATCACCTGGTCGATGACCGTGTCGTCGGTAGTGATGGCGTCCAGGCGCTCGGAACGGATGGCCGTCAACAGGTCTGCCTTGAGGAGGAAGGGCATTATACACGGTGCTTGGAGCCGCGGCGCGGTTGGACCTGCACATCGGCAGACAGACGCACGCGGCTGTTGAGTAGAAAGATGGCCCCCTCCAGGGCGTCAGGTCCGTCCTTGGGGGTTTTGACACGGGGCTCGAAGTTGAGCAGCTGCTCCTCCAGGGCGACCATGTGGTGGTTGTCCTGCTCGGCCGCGTTGAAGTAGATCGTGCCGCGCTCGAAGTAGCCGGAGATCGACTCGATGCGGCTGTCCTTGTCGGGCTTCTTACGCTTGTCGCCTTTGAGCGGCAGCGGCTTCGAGCGGGCCTTGGCCTCGGCATCGAAATCCTTGTACAGCAGGTCCTGCAGGAAGACCTCCTCCATGACCAGCTCGCAAGCGCCGGAGCGGTCCTGGACGTACTGGTGCAGCTCGTAGCCCCAGCCGATTATTTCCTGCACGGATGCCTGACCACAGAAAGCCTTGACCACATGCAGCTCTCCCTTGTGCAGGCCGACCAGGATCCAGGCCTTGGTGTCGGTGGTGGCCGTCTTCTTGAAGCCAGGGTCCAGGTAGGCGACCAGGTATTGATAGTGCCGCAGCTGCGGCAGCTTCTTGTACTGGATCCAGTCCTTCTTGAAGACGGTGCCTTCGGCGATCGGGTTGTTGAAGAACTCCCGCTGCGCAAGGCGGTAGCCCATCTTGTCGATCATGTACTGGCACTGCTCGATGGTGAAGCGCTCCTTCCAGGAGGGCTGGCCAGCCTTAGTAAGCATGTCGATCTGCTCGTGGTCGTCGGCCACCTTGGCGGCGCGGACCACCATCGAGTCGCGGGCGATGATGTTGCCCACGACCACAAAGCGCTTCGCCTTGTCGATCGACAGCGTGCCGTACAGTGCACCACTGAGCCAATCCCAGGCGTCATTCAGACGCTTGGGGTTACGGACCAGCACGTCATCGTCGATGTCGTCGACCAGGATAAAGTCCGGACGGGCTTCTTCCTCACGCGTACCCCGCGGGTTCTGGCCGGAGCCCAAGGCGCGAAAGCTCTTTCCCTTGCGGGTGACGAACTTGTCGGCCTCCCAGGCATCCAGGCTTTTGAAGACCCCATAATCCTGGATTAATCGGGGGTTACGTTCCAGCTGCAGCTTGAGCGGGCGGAGCAGCTCCTCCGCGTTGTCGTGGCTGTAGGAGACCAGCAGCATGTTGTTCAGCTGGCCGGTGCACATCAGAAAGGTGGGCAGGAACAGCCCCGCCACCACGGACTTGGCATGATCCCGAGACCAGGCCCGGGAGATGTAGATCGTTGGGCTGTCGATCACCGCCTTTGCAAAACGGCGGTGGAAGGGCGCGAAGGGCGCGGTGCAATACTGGGGGAAGTAGTACTGGCAGAAAGCCTCGAAGTCCGCCTGCAGGCGAATGCGGCGGTCGGCAATCTGATCGGCCGGCTCATCCGGGTCGATTTCGATCTGCGCCTCCAGGCCTTTGAGCCAACGGTCCCAGCGGCGCAAGGCTTCGCGATGGCCTGGCCGCATCATTGCATGATCGTTTTGATGTACTGATCCTGAAGGCGGGCAAACTTCCGCGCCAGATCTGGGTCGCGGTTGCGCATCCAGCTGCCGAAGCGCATGAACACCTCGACGGTTTCCGACAGGCCGGTCTCTGTTTCCAGCGCCTTGATGGCCTTGGTGAGCTTGGCCACCGAATCAGCCTCGCTGGGGCTTATGGGTTTGTCCGCAGGCCGGCCTTCGATGGCGTCCATCATGCTGGCCATCTGGGCATAGAGCCTGCGCAACTGTTCGGCACGGGTCACCGACCGTGCTGCCCGCATGTCCTTCCAGCCTTCCTTGCGCTGCCAGCGGGACAGGGTGGCTTCTGTGACGCCAACGCGCTCGGCAATCTCCTTCTGGGATAGGCCGCCCTGCAGGTACAAGGTGCGGGCATAGTCCTGCTTCTGCTTGTTGGTAGTCCGTCCGGCCACGCCTCAAAGTTGCGCTGTGATCTATGCCTCTTGAAAGCAAACCATGAATGACGTAAATAGGTATTCGGTTTAACGCATAACTGTTTGACAGAAAACATATTGAGTGTTTGTTGGGCAAGTGGGAGTAGGGACATTTGCCCTTGTCATGCCCGACTTGATTCCTAAGATTCATGTTGATGCTGCGGCCCAGAAGGTCACCCTGAAGGTGGTCGGCTACATCCAAAGCATGAGCGAAGAGCAGCTGGAGGCCTTCCGTGCGGAGGCCCTCGCAGCGCAAGGTCAGGGCATCCAGAACGTCGAGGTGTACATCAATTCGATGGGCGGCGATGTGTTCGCCGCCAACGAGATGCGGGCCATTATCCAGTCCTTCTTCGGAGAGCGTCGCGCCATCATCGGCGCTGTCTGCGCTTCGGCAGCCATGACCGTAGCCTCGGCATGCCAGCGGGTGGAAGCGCAGGGGCGCTTCAGCCAGCTGATGTTCCACCGCCCCTCGATCGGGGCCTATGGCAATGTGGACGACATCGAGTCGACCGTTGCCCTGGGCAAGTCCCTGGAGGACGACATGGCCCAATACCTGGCCAGCTGGTCGGGGCAGACGACCGACTGGATCCGGTCGTCCTGGAAAGCAGACTTCTGGATGGGCGCATCGAAGGCCAAGGAACTGGGCTTCGTGCACGCCATCCTGTCGAACGACGAACGCATTTCTGAGACCCAGGCCCGCGCGGCCTTAGGCGACAAATCCAAGGGGCAGCTTCCGGTGCAAGTCGCCGCCGTTGTTGAGGCTCCCCAACCCAAACCATCTACCATGGACAAGCTGGAGCTGGTGGCCGCCGCGCTGGACCTGCCGGAGGGCGCTACCCAAAAGGACGTGACCGCCAAGGTCAAGGGTCTGCTGAAGACCAACGCCACGCTGGAGAAAGCCAACGCGGACCTGAAGGCCGAAAACGAAACGCTCAAAAAGGCCGAGGCCGATGCCCAGAAGACCCGGATCACCGACTTGGTGGATGCCGCCGTTTCCGCGGGCAAGATCACGGCCGCCAAAAAGGAGCGCTTCGTCAAGCTGGCCACGGCCGACTTCGACAGCACCAAGGAGCTGCTCGATGAGATGCCTGCCCGCGAAAGCCTGGCTGGCAAGGTCAACGGCAAGGGCGGTGCCGATGCCAAGGCCGAGGCACGCAAGGACTGGACCTTCGAGGACTACCAGAAGAAGGACCCCAAAGCTCTGGCCGCCATGAAGCAGTCCGATCCGGAGCGCTTCAAAGAGCTGTTCAATGCAACCTACTCCGGCTAAGCAAGGCCGATACATCCCCAACAGAATCCAAGCCTTATGGCCATCCAAAAGGAAATCTGGGCGAAGTACATCATGGACAACCTGTTCAAGGATCAGGAGTTCCTGCAGTACGCCTTCAATGCCGACGAATACGTCCTCCAGGGCGCGGTCGTCCACATCCCCCAGGCCGGAGCCAAGCCGACTGTGGTCAAGAACCGCAGCACCTTTCCGGCCACCGTCGTCCGCCGCACGGACACGGACATCACCTACCCGCTGGACGAGTACACCTCGGACCCGACCCACATCCCACATGCCGACACCGTCGAGCTGAGCTACGACAAGATGGACTCGGTCATCGGGGAGCATGTCGCCACCCTGCGCGAGCAGATCGGGGACGACATCCTGATCAAGTGGGCTCCCACCACGGCAGGTCAGTATGTGGCCACCAGTGGTGCCGACGTCTCCGCCCACCTGCCCAGCGCCACGGGCACCCGCAAGAAGCTCCTCAAGGAGGACCTCAAGGCCGCCCGGACCTTGATGAACAAGCAGAACATCCTCAAGTCCGATCGCTATGCCTTGCTGGACAGCGATATGATGGACCAGCTGCTGGACGACGAGGACCTCAAGAAGCGCGACAGCAGCCTGGAGCTGGACATGAAGGGGGGCGTGATCACTCGCTTGTACGGCTTCAACCTCATGGAGCGCTCCTCGGTGCTGGTCTACAACAGCGCCGGCACCCCGGCACCCAAAGCCTTCGGCGCTGCCGGTGCCGCCACCGACAATGCCGCCGTGCTCTGCTGGCAGAAGAATGCCGTCGAGCGTGCGCTGGGCGAGGTGGACTTCTTCGAGCGCCTCAAGGACCCCGAGTACTACGGCGACATCTACTCGGCTCTGGTCCGCATGGGCGGTCGAAAGCGCCGCACCGCTGGCGAAGGCGTGGTGTCCATCCTCCAGGTGACGTAAGCCTTCAAAACCACTTCAGCGGAGCGTTATAGTACCTCCACAACAAGGACCCTCAACCACCCTCCATGGAACCGATCACCATCCTGACGGCAGACAAGCGCAAGGCCTCTGCGGCCGAGCACTTCGCTGACAACCCCAAGGCCGAAACCTTCCACGTTACCGTGGATGGCCAATGCTTCGCCGACAAGCTCCAGGCTCAGGCTCACGGGCGCGACCTGGCCCGTGGCCACGATGACCGCGCGGCCGAGATCGCCGAAGTGGTGACCGTGCACCGCGGTTCGGTGAAGGTGGCCGAGAAGGGCACTTCCACCAGCAAGGCTGCCTCCAAAGGTGGCGCGAAGCCCAAGGGCAAGAACGGGTCCACCAAGGCATCCAAGGCTTCGGGGGGTGGCAAGGCCGACCCCAAGAAGCCCGAGGACAAGGATCCGGACAATACCGATCCTGAGGAGAAGGGCAACGAGGATCCTGCCAAAGCCGATCCGAAACCACATGATAATCAATGACATATAGCCTCGTTGCCCGGGCTGCAAAGGGCTGTCCTTTCGTTTAGCCGGCAACCAGCTTAGTCTTGAAGCAATGAACACAAGGATGGTCTGGACCTGGATCAAAGAGTTTGTAGGCCGCTGGGCCAATGAACTGGTGGGTGTGCCGCTGGCCATCATCCTGTTCCTACTCAGCCCGCTGCTGCTCCGCTGGATTGATCCGACTGCAGGCGTCTACGACGTGGGCGTCTTCCAGATCATCATCCTGGCCGTGGTCACCCTGCTGATCCTTTCGGCCATCGTCTGGGTGCTGCTGTGGATGGGCTGGCGCAGCCTGTTCGACTACTTCCAGCACACGTTCAAAACCGACTTCCAAACCCTTGCACCATGGGACCGAGTTCGCATCTCCTCCGCATTCTTCTTGTCGTATTTGCTGGCCTTGGCCTTGGTCACGCGGGTGTTCTGAGCGCCTGCTGTGATACGGACGCCCTGCCGGAAGACCTCTACGAGGCGCACAAACGCACCATGCTCATGGACGTGGTCACCAACCAGGTGGGCGTCCGCGAAGCCACCGGTGCCAACGACGGGGAGCAGGTCGAAGCCTACCTGGCCAGCGTTGGCCTGGATGGCGGCTATGCCTGGTGTGCGGCCTTCGTGCATTGGGCCCACCGGCAGGTCGGCATTGTGGCCAGGGCCAATGCCTGGTCGCCCTCCTGGTTTCCGGAGTCGCGGCTGGTCTATCAACGCACGACCCGTGCTCGGAGCAACCTGCCGCTGCCTGGAGACGTGTTCGGCATCTACTTCCCCAACAAAAGAAGAATAGCCCACGTGGGCTTTGTTGAAGATTGGGGTGCGGATAAGCCGTTCGCAATGACGATAGAAGGCAACACCAACGACTTCGGATCCCGCGAGGGAGATGGCGTTTACCGCAAGAAGCGGCCGCACCGGCAGATCTACGCCGTGGCCAACTGGATCACCCCCAAAGCAGCCTGAGCTATGGCCCCCCTTCCCGACGTAATCGTAACCCTGGGCAACGGCAACCTCGGCCGTGTTGCGCCTTCCGAGGATGGCATCTCTGCCCTGATCGTCTCCGGCGTTGCCGTTGGCGGCTCCTTCGGGCTGGGGGATGTGCTGGGCCCTTGGTTCAGTGTCCAGGACGCCATCGATGCGGGCATCGATGAGGCCTACGATACCACCAACAGCGTGCTGGCATACCGCCACATCGCTGACTTCTACGCACAGGCCGGCAACGGCACAGAGCTGTATGTGGCCGTCGCTCCGCTGACCAAGACGCTCTCCGAACTGGTCGACGTAACCGAGGCCTATGCCGCCAAGGTGCTCAGTGACCTCCAGGGTCGAGTGCGCCTTTTGGGCGTCACGCGTGTTCCGGACGGTGCCTACACCCCGTCCTACACCGACGAGTTCGACGACGACCTGGCTACGGCCATCACCAACGCCAAGGCGCTGCGTGCGGCAGAGTTCGCTCTGCACCGTCCGGTACAGATCGTATTGGAGGGCAGCGACTTCCAGGGCAGCGCTTCGGCTGCCCGCGACCTGCGCAGCAGTGCAACGGGGCCCAGTGCCAACCGTGTGTCCGTGGTCATTGGCCAGGACAATGCGGTGGCCACAGCCGCAGGAGGTGTCCGCGCCAAGTACGCAGCGGTTGGCATGGCGCTCGGCCGCATGGCCGCCATCCCGGTTCAGCGCAACATCGGCCGCGTGAAGGACGGTGCCTTGCCCATCACCACCGGTGGCCTGTCCAATGGTGCTGCCCTGGACACCTTCACCGACGCGAACCTGGACAGCCTGCACGACAAAGGCTACATCATCGTGCGCCGGCATGCTGGCATCCCGGGCGTCTTCTTCAACGACGACCCGACTGCGGCGCCCATCACCGACGACTATGCCTCCGTTGCCCGTGGCCGGACCATGGACAAGGCGGCACGCATCACCCGACAGATCTACCTGCAGGAGCTGAACGACGACGTCGAGCTGGATCCGTCCACCGGGCGTCTGGCCATCTCCGTGATCAAGTCCTACCAGGGCTCGATCGAAACGGAGGTCGACCGGCAGATGACGGCCAACGGGGAGATCTCCGGCGTGACGGCCTTTGTGGATCCGGCGCAGAACGTCCTGTCCACCGATCAGATCGACACTGAATTGAACATCGTGCCCAAGGGTCAAGCCAAGGCCATCACGGCCACCCTCCAGTACGAAAACCCGGCTGCCTAAGCCCCAACCCAACCGACATGATCAACGGCAACGAGTACGCCTGGGAAGACATCCAGCTGGTCTTCGGCGGCGAGAGCTTCCCCATCGATGGCTTTGTTGGCATCGAGTACACCTCGACCAAAGAGCACACCAACGTCCACGGCCGCGGTGCTAAGCCGGTGGCCATGGGCCGCGGCCGTGAGGATTTCTCCGGCACGCTGACGGTGCTGCAGTCGGAGCTGGAGCGCCTCCAGCGGACCATGCCCCGTGGCGTGAGCCTGACGAAGAAGGCCCCCTTCGACCTCACGGTAGCCTACGCTCCGGAGGCCGGTGAGGCCACGGTGGACCAGCTGAAGTTCTGCCGCATTGGCGAAGTCAAGAAGGGCATGCGCACCGGTGATGGCAACATGACCGTCGAGCTGCCGCTGGTCATCGGAGACATCAAGCCCAACGTGTAACCCGCCTCTAGTAGGCGACTAATCCTCCTGCAATGCCCAAGGACAACCCCACCCACGAAGCAGACCAGCCTGCCGAAGAGCAGGCCAGCAAGCCCACCTCCAGCCGCCCCACGAAGACGGACATTGCCGCCTGGAAGAAGGAGCATGGCGAGGTCTACCAGATCGAAGTCGACGGCAAGATCCTCATCCTGCGCCGCCCAGGCATCCAGGACTTGGAGCGTGCCATGGCGGCTGACCCGAAGCGCAAGAAGCCCTTCAACTTCAACCGCTCCATCCACAACAACTGCAAGCTGTACGAGGATCCGGGTTTCTCCAGCGACGACCAGGTGCTGCTGGCAGCCTATGCCCAGTTCGATGAGATCATCGAAATGCGGGAGGCTCAGCTAAAAAAGCTCTAAGGGAGCAGGAGGTTACCCTCGACGAGTCTCCCTGGCGACTGATCCTTGCTCAGCTGCGCTACTACTACGGCATCGAGCACCCCGAGCTGCTCGATGACAACACGATACTTCGGCGCTTTGCCGAACTGCAATGGCTTCGCGAACAAGAACGAAAGCACCAGGCATCCATGCTGCTTGGATCCCTGGGGGGCAAACGATAACCGATGGGCGTCAAACTCAGCGAGTGGAGACTCAAGATCACCGAGCGGGTCCAGCCAACGCTGGACCGGCTGCGTGGTGGTGCCGATAAGCTGAGCGAGAAGTTCACGCAGGTGCAGGACCGCATCAACGGCGGCCGGGAGCGCCTCCGGGAGATGGCCTCCGAGATCCCGGGCGTCGGTCAGGCGTTGGGGCTTCTGTCCAACCCACTGGCGCTTGTTGCTGCAGGAACGGTTGCGCTGGGTGCAGGCCTGGTAGGCTTATCCAGGTCATCGCAGGAGCTGGAGACCAAGCAGCGGCGTGTGGCCACACTGATCGGCGGTAGTGCCGACCAGGTCGACCGGTTCACGGCATCTGCCCAGGCGACCAGCAAGGTCTTTGGCCAGGACTTCGACCAGGTGGTCGTGGCGGCCAACGCGCTGCGCCGCGAGTTCAAGGGCTTGAGTGAAGACGACAGCCTCCAGCTGGTCCGCCAAGGACTGCAGGCTACGGATGGTCTGCTTGACCTGGCCGAGATCCGCGAGTACTCCAGCCAACTGTCGCGGGCTGGGCTGACCGCCGAGCAGCTGGTGGCCATCTCGGCCACCGGTGTGCGTGAGGGGATCTTCAGCGACAAGGCTCCAGACACCATCAAGGAGGCAGGGCTGCGGCTGCGGGAGATGACCTCTGCCACCAACGATGCCCTGGCGGGCATCGGCCTTTCCGGAAGCCGGATCCTCGACGAGCTGGACTCTGGCTCGAAGACCACCTTCCAGGTCATCCAGGAGGTGTCCGCCGCCCTGGCTTCGGCGGACACCCAGGCCCGGCAGACGGCGATCGCGGATGTGTTCGGCGCTGCCGGCGAAGATGCTGGTGAGCGCTTCGTTATGTCGCTGGCCTCCGCCAAGCTGGAGCTGGAGGAGATGGTCGACCTCCAGAACCCCATGGTCGCCTTCCAGCAGCGCCGCCTGGAGCTGGAGGAGCGCATCCTGGCGACCCAGTCCCGGTTCTCCGACGACCTGACAAGAGGGCGCGAGCAGATGGAGCTGCTGCGCCTGCAGGCGATGGGGGTCTTCTTTGAGGCCTTCGCCTGGCTGCTGGACCATGGCCGTGAGATCCTGACCATCCTCGGTTCGATTGCTGCTGTCTACCTGGCTGTCAATGGCGCGTCGCTGGCCATGGCCGCGGCTACCAAGATCGCCACCGCCGCGCAGTGGCTGCTCAACGCAGCGATGACCGCCAACCCGCTGGGCATCGTCATCGTGCTCATCGGTGGCCTGGTTGCTGCGCTGGCCATTGCTGCACAACGCTCCGACCAGTTCCGAGGCTTCCTGTTCGGGCTCTGGGAGGCCTTCAAGCAGGTGTTCGTGGGCATTGGCAAGCTGGCCAAGGACGTCATCGGCAACCTGGCCACACTGCTCAACCCCGCCAACCTGTTCAACCCCGGGAAGGTCAAGGAGGCCATCGGCGGCATTGCCTCGGCCATCGGTGACTACGGTAAGTCCATCGGCCAGAAGTATTCTGAGGGCGTTGCCAAAGGTGTCGAATTCGACACCTCTCAAGGTTTCCTGGGCAAGGTGCTGGGTGGTGCCAATCCGCTTGCAGGCGGCGCTCGTGATCGTTTGGCTGGCCCACCGGCTCCCGCAGGGGCAGCCATGGGTGGCGGGGCCGGTGGAGCCGCCGACGATCCTGAGCTGAAGGCGGGCATTGCTGGCGTGTCCGGAGGTGGGCCCGAGGTCCGCAACGTGACCGTGCACTTCCAAAGCCTGATCGAGAACTACAACAGCCGCGTCTCTCCTGGAGGTGATCCGGTGGATGAAGAGCGCAGCCTCATCGAGCTGCTCATCCGCGTGATCCGCGGCAGCGAATTGGCGTTGGCCAACGAATGACCCATGGCAACCTTCAACATTGAGGACCTCTACCGCCAGGCATTCGGCCACGTTGCCTACCCGCCGTTTCGGCCGGACCGTCGCCCCTTTGAGGTGAACGTGCCAGGCGACGGTACGCCACCTTCCAACCAGCTGGACCCCTCCCAGGAGTTCAGCTATCTGGGCACACCCTTGATCTTCCCCGTTGAGTTGGGCGGTGTGCGGTTGCCCAACGAGCCGCTGGTCTCCGTCCGTGGTGGCAAGAAGGTCATCCGAACACCCATCGATGGGCGCAAGGGCACCTTCAAGGAGGAGTACAGCCTCCAGGACTACGAGGTCACCATTGCTGGCATCGCCATCGACGAAGAGAACCCGGACCAATACCCCTTCGACCAGGTCCGCGCCATCCGTGAGGTCTGTGAACGGCCCGGTTCCGTGGAGGTGGTCTGTGACCTACTCACCCTGTTCGGCATTGACCGGCTGGCCATCGAGCCCTTTGAGTTCCCGGCAGACGTGGGCATGGGGGCATCGCAGCGCTACTTCATCCGCGCATATTCCGACAACGAATTCGAGCTGGAGCTGAACCGATGAAGGTGATGGGATCCCATATCACCATCGGCTCCATCGAGCTGAGCTATTGCCACCGGGTGAAGGTGACCAGCTCCTGGAAGACGCTGACCGACACCGCATCGGTTTGGCTGCCCAACCTGCGCTCCACCCTCCAGGAGGGCATCCGCTCCGGCGATGCGGTGACCATCCAGTTGGGGTACGATGGCGAGTTGCGCACGGAGTTCCAGGGCTTCGTGGCTGAGGTGGTGCCCACCAAGCCCTTTGAGGTGCGCTGCGAGGACGCCATGTGGCAGCTCAAGCAGCAGCAGGTCAATCAGTCCTGGGCATCCACCACCTTGGAGGTGGTGCTTCGCTACTTGGTCGGTGCGTCGGCCTCGATCGACGTGCCGACGATCGAGCTGAAGCCCTTCCGCCTGGTGAACACCACCGTCTACGGAGCGCTGCAGAAGATCAAGGACGAGTATGGCCTGGCAGTCTACTACCGCGATGGCGTGTTGCGCTGTACGCTGCCCTATGTCGAACCATCGGCCACCCAACTGGCCTACGACTTCCAGTTCAACGCCCTGCAGGAGGGCCTGGTCTTCCGCCGCGCCGACCAGGTTAAGGTCCGCATCCGGGCCATTGGGGTTCGGCCGGACAATACCCGTATCACCGTCGAGGTAGGCGATACGGACGGCGAGCTGCACACCCTGCACTACTACGACAAGACCGAAGCCGAGCTGCGGGATCTCGCCTCCAGGAAGCTGGACACGCTGCGCTTCGACGGCTACCGCGGCTCCTTCAAGGCCTTCGGCCAGCCGTTGGTGCGCCACAGCGACACCGCCCAGCTGAGCGATGAGCGCTACCCGGAACGTGCGGGCAGCTTCGCCATCGACTCGGTGACCACCGAATACGGACCATCCGGTTTCCGCCGCAAGGTGGAGCTGGGCAAATCGCTTGCCGCATGAGTCCGGAGCAAGCACACCAGGAGCTGATGCGGGCCATGCGCAGGGCCATGCCCGAGTACCTGATCACGGGCACCGTGGATGAGGTCACCGAGAAGTATACCTGCACGGTCACCCCGGACGATGGCCAGGCCAAGCTCTACGGCTGCCGACTGCGGGCATCGATCGACGAAAGCGAGCTGGGCATCATCCCCATCCCCGTGAAGGGATCCGGAGTGACGGTGGGCATGGTCCGGGGCAACGATGCCCAGCCCGTGGTGCTCCAGTGCTCGGATGTTGAACGGGTCATTATAGCCTGTTCAGGGGGTGCTAAGGTGGAGGTGAACGCGGACGGCACCATCGTGCTGAACGGCGGCAGCCTCGGTGGGCTGGTGAAAATCAATACCCTGGTCACCAATCTGAACCGCAACGTGGCCATGCTCTCCGCCATCAAGTCCACCTTCAGCGGTTGGACACCCATCTCCATGGACGGTGGTGCAGCGCTGAAGACGGCCATGAACCTGGCTCTGTCCGGCAAGAACCCTGGCGACTTCTCTGGCATCGAAAACACCAACGTGACCCATGGCTGATGTCTTCGACTTCCTGGAAGGAGCCGATGGCGACCTGGCCATCAAGGGCGGGGATCTGGCCTTCGGCGAATCCACCCTGCAGCACCAGCGCGACCTGCTCGTGGCGGTGCCTGGTGAGTTCAAGCAAACCCCATGGATTGGCGTGGGCCTGAAGACCAGCCTGCTGGACGAAGAGAGCCCGGCCAGCCTGCGCCAGCGCATCCAGCGCAACATGGAGCGCGACGGCATGCGCATTGGCCGCCTGCGAATCCTGGACCGCTACACCATCGACCTGCAAGCCACCTATGCCTAACCGCGTGACCATACGGGAGGGCCAGTCGATCTGGGATGTGGCGCTGCAGGAGTTCGGCACCATCGAGCCGGCACGGGCGATCCTGGCCTTGAACGGCTACGTGATCGGCCAGGATATCCCTGTAGGCACGCTGTTGGATCTGCCGCCTGTCGACGGATCTGACGAGCGCGTCCAGCTGGTCAAGGCGCTGGGCGTGGAGCCGGCCACTGGCGACCTGTCCCTTTCCCCATCACCGACTGGAGCGTTCAGCTCTGGTTTCTCAACCGGCTTCGCATGAGCGTCCTGAACCGTGCTGCACTCCAGGCCAAGATCAACAGCCTGATCAACGACAACGAGTCGGAGGAGATTACACCTGCCCGCATGCGGGAGATCCTGGGCGACATCGTGGACAGCTGCTTCAACCGGCAGTCCGACGACTCGGACGAGATCACCCAGGGCGACACCAACCTGTTCTTCGGTGGCCGCATTCCAGCCGGCACCTACATCGTCTTCAAGGGCACCGGCAATACGGCACCCACGGACGAGGAAAATGACTTCCGCCTCGGCGTGCGTTCCGGCCGCATCGGCATCCAATACCACACCGGTTCGGCCTGGGAGGTCGACAACCCCATCTTTCAACTCCCCTGACATGCGCACCCTACTCACCGCCATCCTGTTGGCGGCCACTACCATGGCCGATGCTCAGCCACTTGCTGGGTCCTTCCAGCGCTTCAGTTTCCCATCTCCGACCAACGCAGGGGCACGGTGGGAGAACCGCGACACGACCGGTCGCATCGGCTTCTGGGGGCTGTTGCCTACAGCCGATGGCGACACGATCGCCATGTTCACTTCGCGCTCTCGGGCAGACATCTTCACCTCACAACCGCTGTACATCAACGGCACCTTGTGGCCCCCCTCCGGAGGCGGCAGCTCAGTGTGGGAGCTGTCCGGATCCAAGGCCTACTACGATGGTGGGTTCGTCGGCATCGGCATTGACAACCCGCCTTCGCCCTTGAGCGTCCAGACGCAGGACAACGACCAGAACACCTCTGGCGTGCTGATCCGCAACCTTGCCGGCACCTTCTCGCTGGACTTCCGCAACGACCGCTTTCTGGCGCTCTCTGGCTTGCAGCCTGAGTACATCCTGGATGCCTCTACTGGGGATCCGACTGGTGCTGCGATCACCTTCAAGCGATCCGGGCTGTCTCGCGGCCAGATCATCCAGTACACCGACGGCCTTCAGATCTCTACGCTCGGCACGGGCATTCTGACCCTGGCCGCCCCTACGGCCCAGATCCAGAACGGCAACCTGCAGGTGACCAACACGGTCTCCGGACTGGACCTGTTCGGTGTGCGCTCGGTCGACCGGCGTGTGTTCGTTGGCCCGGTGCCGCAGGGCGAGACCAGCTTCGGCGTTCAGAACTCCGCACCGAGCCACCGGGTGGGCATCTTCGCCCGATTGAACGGCACCTATGCTACGCCTTCGGTCCTGGGTAGCCAAGACATGATCGGCGTGCTGGTGGAGAACAATAGCCTGGCCAACCCAGGCAAGGCCAACGTCGGCTTGAGTGCGATCGTGGGCAACACGGGGGCCAATGGCACTGCCGTTCCCTTGCGGCTTTATGATGGCGTCAACCGAACGGGCCAGTGGCTGCGCAACAGCGACAACCAGGGCAACCATACCTGGTACGTCCGCACCCGTGGTCAGTACGCCACCCTTGTCAACAACACGCCTTCGGGTCGCTTTAGCCTCACCACGGCCGGTGCAGGCACATACGTGGCCTTCCTGGACAGCGCCGGTGCTGGAGACTTTGACGTGGGCGCTGAGGACTTGGTAGGTTTCACGCACGATGGCTCGGGCATGCTCACCTACACAGCACCGAGCGGGTGGGCCAACCAGCGCCACCTGTGCACGGCCGACCTGGTCATCTCCGTGGGTGCCAACGGGACCTTCGACTTCGGGGTGCGGGTGTCCGGCACCATCAACAACCGAACGCGGATGGTGAAGACCATCGCCACCGGTGATGGTGCGCAACCCATGCGCACCAGCTTCATCGTGCCGCTGTCCAGCAGCACCACCCTGGAGCCCGTCATTTCCGCCACCTCTGCATCGCGGCCGATCAACGTGTCGGCCTTCAAAATGATCTGCACATGCATCGAATGATCGCCATGCTGCTGGCCATCGTCCCCATGGTGGCCGCAGCACAGAACTATGCCGGCCTGCCCTGCGTGTCTGAGAAGGCCACCATGGGAGACCGGTTGTCGGTGACCAACCCGACGCTCCTGGAGCGCACTTACACCTACGCGCCACCACGTCAGAATGCCGATGGCTTCAACCAGGAGCTGTTCCTGGTCACGGTAACGGATCCGGACCCCGTTCGCAAGGCGGCCAACGACAAGGAGGCAACCTGGGTGCTGCTCCATGGCGGAGGCTACCGTGGAGGCAGTGTCTATGGGCAGGACTGGGCCCATGTAGCCATGAACGTACTGGTGCCACTCGGATACGATGTGGCCTTGGTGGAGTACCGCACCGGTTGGGTGGTCTGCGATCTGGACACGCCAACCATTGCCGACTTCTGTGCCTCGGACAGCAACAAATTCAGGTTGGCCGTGGAGATGGCCACCCGTGACGGGAGAGATGCCATCCGCTATCTGAAGCGCAACGCTGCTGATCTGGGGATTGCCGACAGCTTCTACGTTGCCGGTTCCTCTGCAGGCGGCAGCATGGCCACCTACATGTCGCTGCTCAACGCGCCCTTTGCCGACTCGATGGGCATCCACGGAGGGTACCTGGGCTATGGCGGCTACGGCTTTGATCGCATCGAGCACCTGGATGCACGCTACCTGCTCTCCCACAATCCCAATGATCCGATCGCCCCGTGGAAGGATGGCCGGTTGTACCGCTGCTCGACTATGACCCGCAACATCGGCTACCGCAGCCTCTACGACAGCCTCGTGGCGCTGGGCCAACAGACCGCGTTGGTCTCTGCCTGCAAGGGTGGCCACGGGCTCTCGCTGGGTCAAAACTTCGGGGAGCTGACCATGTGGGACACGCTCTTCGTTGGCCAGACGGGCATCCTCACCGACTTCCTGCCGAAGGCCTGGGCGGGCACCTATGGCCAGCAGCGCCTGGTGTACCCCAACGTGGCCGCCACCGAACCAACCATCGGGGGCACCTGCCCCTGCGAACCCACTTGTCCATGAGCACCTCAAGCCGCCGCAAACGATTCCTGGACGAGCCCAATGGCGACCGCAGCTGGACGCGCCTGCAGGGCCTCATGCTCACCATTATGGCCATGGTCGTGACGCTGTTCGCCTACGTGGCAGCGCCCATCCTAGGCGTTGACAACGACCCGGCAGTGGTGTGGGTCATTGGTGTGCTTCTGGGCTATGCGGTGATGGGCAAAACCTTCGGCAAGTACCTCGAAAAGCCACCTACCGATGGCCAGGACAATCACTGAGATCTATGATGCCATGGCCGCTGAGATGGCCACCCTGCCCAGCCTCACTGGGCTGGCTCCGTCGGTCGATACCGCCCAGCAGCTCCTCGATGACGTTGGCAGCCCATCCCGGGTTGCCCGCTGGCGCTTGATGCTATGGGTCTGTGCCTTCGGGATCTGGGTACACGAGCAGCTCTTCGATGACCATACCGCGGAGATCGAAGCCTTGATCGCTGCCAAGATCCCAGGCACAGTCCGCTGGTATGCCGACCTGGCCAAGCAGTTCCAGTTCGGCGACGACCTGGTCTGGGACGGGTCCAAGTATGTGTACCCGACCGACGACCCAGCAGCACGGATTGTCAAGCGGGCCGCGGCCATAGAGGAGACGGGCACGCTGGTGACGGTCATCAAGGTGGCGCGCCTGGATGGCGATGGGCTGCCTACCCCGCTGTCTGCTGCCCAGTACGATGCCTTTGTTGCCTACCTGGACCAGGTCAAGGTCGCCGGCACCTACACAACCGTGCTCAACCTTCCCGCCGACCGGCTGCGGATCCAGTACACGGTCTATTATGACCCGCTGGTCCTGGACGACAGTGGAGGCCTGCTCTCCGATGCTGCCGTGCGCCCGGTCGACGAAGCCATCACCGCCTACATCCAAGAGTTGCCCTTCAACGGCACGCTGAGCTTGGCAGCATTGACCGACAAGGTTCAGGCCGCCCAGGGTGTCCTGGATCCCGTGCTGAGCCTCGCTGAGGCCACCTACGGCACCCTCCCGTACTCAATGATCGTCGATCGGTATGTGGCCCGTGCCGGGCACATGACCATCGATCCGGCCTACCCACTGGAGACCGAGATCACATACATCCCGCTTTCGGCATGAGCCTTCTGAACTGGGACCAGCTCCTGCGTCAGGCACTGCCGACGTTCAAGCGCAAGCCGCGCTACCTGGACTTCGTGCGTGCGCTCACCTGGCCACTGCGGGCGCTTAATGCCCTGTTCAACACCTTCCGCAACCGCACCCGATACCAGCTGCTGTTCACCGGCCAGACCATCTACCTGGAGCACTACCTCAACGACCTCTACGATCCCACCGACCGGCTGATTTTCATTGAGAACCTGGAGCGCGACTTCGTCTACCTCTACAACGTCTCCGAAGGTGTGGTGCCTCCGGAATACCTGTTCAACCTTGGTGAGGTGGACGCTCTGCCGCTCTACCTCAAGAACCTCGCTGAGATCGACCTGGAGGACAGCTTCATCGTCTGGGTGCCGGTAGGCATCAGCTACGGCGAGGTGGTCATGCGAGCACAGATCGACCAGTACCGCGCCAGTGGCCGCAGCTACTCCATACAGACCTACGTCCCATGAACCGCCTTGTAACCACCGACCTGGGGGGCTTTCCTGCCTTCCTCAACGACATCCGCTACCTGGATGATGCCATCCGGGAAGTGCTGACCGGCAACGCCCTGGCATGGGGTGACCCGGCCGGCTACTACATCCTGCAGGGCTGCGAAAAGACCGACATCGTGGGTCCTGGAGGCATCCCTCAGTACCAGATCGCCGCTGGTTATGTGGTGCTGGCAGGAGAAGTGTACCGCGTCAATCCCCATGTCGTCAGTGCGTTGTTGCCAACACCAGGCTTTACCTACCACTGGGTGGTGGTGGAGAGCTTTGCGCCTGACGGCGACAAGACCTTCAAGGATGGCTCTAGCCACCAGACCCACCTCAACCGCCGCGCCAAAGTGGTGCTGGCTGCCACACCCGCCACATCGCTTGGCATGGAAGGTATTCGCCTGGAGAACCTGATCGCCCGCCAGGTGCTGACCTTGGCTGAGGTGGAGCAGGTCGACTGGGTCAACCCCACGCTGGCCGCTGGCTGGGCCTTTACGCCTCCAGGTCGTCAGCCCTTCCAGTACCGGGTCCGCCGAGATGGGTCCATTGAGCTGCGTGGCCACGTCCGCCAGCTCACCGGCTCCGGGGCCTTTGTGACCCTGCCGGTAGCGCCTGCTGCAAGCCGCCGCCTGATCTGTAGCTCCCAGGCAGGAGGTGCCTGGGGCGTCTGCCACGTCGAGTGGGAGCCGGGTACGGGCGACCTGAAGCTGCTGGATGGCACGGCAACCGATTACCTCAGCCTCGAAGCAATCCTGGTACCATGATGCGCAGCCTCATCGATCGGCTGGTCCACTGGTGGTGGTTCCCGCTTGTCCTGTTGGCCCTTATTGGCCTGGTCCTTTACCTGCTCAGCATGTGGAGCGTGACCATGGTGGTCGTGCTGGCCGTGCTGGGCTTTGCCTGGTGTGTCTATGCTGTGGAGCGCTCCTGGAGCCGTTGACCAGGTCGCCTGGGTGCTGTTCGCCTCGCTGTACGGGGTCTACGACGGCGTGATGTACGCCATGTTCGACTGGAGCAAGCCCTACTATTTGGCTGGCCGCATCCATGTCCCACACCTGGTCGCATGGCTGATCAGGGCCCTGGTGGCGGTGGCCATTTTCATGCCTGCAGACTTGGAATGGCTACCTTGGCTCCTCGATGTGCTGGGGGCCGCACTGGTGTTCGCGCTCCTGCACACAGGATTTTACGGTGTCACAAGAGGCCGTCTTGACGTACACGAATACGGCTTTTTGATGCACCAACCACGCTGGGAGGGCTGGGTAAGCATCTGGCCAGACCGCAACTTCTACATGCGCCTGGGCATGGCCATTGGTGGCATTTTAATCTGGTATAGAGGCCTTCTTAATTAGGCTTCAAGCTGAGCCAGAATTAAAATTTCGTTTGTCCAGCGCTAAAATTTCGTTTGACCGATTATAAGCGGAAACCCTTCGCGGCCCAGTACGGTACCCTTCCATTGCGCTACACGCCGATGGCGTTGACCTCCGGGTGCAGGCGCACGCCGAACTGCTGTTCCACCGTGTCCTGAACGCGCAGGGCATGTTGCCAGATCTCGGCCCCTTTGGCCCCGCCATAGTTGACGATCACCAGGGCCTGGCGCGCGTGGCAGCCCGTGGCACCGAAGGTCTTGCCCTTGAAACCCGCCTGTTCGATCAGCCAGCCAGCGGGTACCTTGACGCGGCCGTCGGCCAGGGGATAGCGGGGAATGTCCGGATGCGCCGCTTCCAGCGCGGCGAAGGCTTCGGCGTCCAGCTCGGGGTTCTTGAAGAAACTGCCTGCATTGCCGAGCACGGCGGGGTCGGGCAGTTTGGACTGGCGGATGTGCACCACGGCCCGACTGACGTCTGCAATGCCGGGCTCCGAAATCCCCATTTCCTCCAGGGTTTGCCGGATGGCCCCGTACTCCAGCACGGGCTCTGCCTGCTTGTCCAGGCGCAGGGTCACCGATAAAATGGCATATCGGCCTTTGTGTTCCTTTTTGAACGCGCTTTCCCGGTAGCCGAATTGGCAGGCGGCTTTGTCAAAGCGTTTCAGGCTGCCGTCGCGCAGATCCATGGCCTCCAATTCCTGGAACGTTCGTTCCAGTTCTACGCCGTATGCGCCGATGTTTTGCATGGGCGCCGCTCCGGTGCGTCCGGGGATCAAGCTCAGGTTTTCCAGACCACCCCATCCACGGGCGATGGTCCACTGCACCACTTCGTGCCAGACTTCACCGGCACCTATGCGGACCACCACATAGCGGGGCCCGTTGTCGAGCACTTCGCGGCCCATGACCCGGTTGGCCAAAACGGGCACGCTGGGGTTGCCGACAAAAAGCACATTGGAACCGCCGCCCAAAATCATGGGCATGGCACCCTGCGGGGTTTGCGGCGTCGGTGCTTTGGCAGCCCGCACGGGGCCCTGCTCCAACAGCCGCAGAAGGGTTTCGCCGGAGGCGAAGGATCCGAACCAGGGCGCGGTAGCCTTCGTGCCAAAGGTGTGCAGCGCCTGCAGGGAGACGCCGGCCTGGAGGGGCTGAGCGTCGTGGTTTGCGGCGGACCGGGCATCCGGGCGATTGGAGAAGGAGGCAGCCATGGGGAAGCGTTGCGGGCAAAGATGCGCTCGAAATCCGAGCCGGCCGGGAAGGCGTGTATAGCGCTTGTGCACTACGGCTGCACCACCAGCGTCGCGGGGAGATGGCCTTTCAGCGCAAAGCGGTAGCTGCCGGCAGACAGCCCATCGATCGGGAGTTGAATGGCGTTTTCGCCAGCAGGCCAGGGGCCGCTGGCATATACCCGACCGTCCGTTCCAAAAAGGCGCCAACCGCGGGGCTGTGGGACAGCGGCAGCCTGCACGCGAACGGCATGCCGGGCGGGATTGGGATGGAGTTGGAGGCTGCTTGGGGCGGGCATCGGTTCCCCTGTTGCCGTGAAGGCATCGGCAGCCAGTAGCTCAATCCAGGAAGGCGCCGAAGGACTGCTGTGGATGCGCAGGCTTTCGGCCAGGGAGTCGCCGGGGCTGAGCACGGGCCCGCCGTTTTGCAGGTTGCGGTCAAACTGGGGCCAGTTGTGGCCCGTCACCACGATGCGCAGCCGGTGTCCGGCCGCCACCGTATAGGCCATGTCCGGCAGCTCGATGGCGATGGGGTAGACGCTGCCGGGCGAGGCCAGGCTTTCCTCCGCGCTGGTGTAGCCGTTGCGGTGGCGGATGCGGCGCCCGCCTTCCAACAGGCCAATCGAGCGGCCGTCCGGAAACACGTCGGTGATCCGCACCAGCATATCGGCATCCAATCCGCTGGTGGAGGCCTGCAGGTGCAGCCGGATCGGACCCTGGAGGTCCAGGTCCTGGGCAAGGACCGCGGTGCTGAACAGCAGCGCGTCCGGACGGGCTTCAACCTCCGGGGCCTGGTTGCGCGGGCCCTGGTCCAGGCCACTGAGCAGTACGCGCCCACCGATGGTGGGCGAAGGATCGGTGGGGTCGGCCGTGATGGCCATGGACGTTTCCGCTTCCGGGAGTTCTGTGCCGATAATGCCGTCCGTGCGGTTGCTACCGGCCTGCAGGTACCACCGCACGCGCAGGCTGTCGGCAGGGGGCCAGGCAGGGGTGCTCCGCCACGGATTTCCGTCCGTGCTGCCGGGTTGGTGGTAGGTGATGAAGGGTTCGGTGGGCCAGCCGTTGGCCGCTCCGAGCAAATGGTGTTCGAAGAATGCGCGGCCCATGCGGTCGGCTTCGCCTGTGGCCTCTGGGAAGGAGAGTTCGCCGGCGGAGCCGGCATCCACCCCGTTGCCATCAAAGCCGCCATGCGCCCATGGGCCCATGAGCAGTTTGTGTTGGTCCCGAACAGCCGCCGGGCTCGATGCACGCAGGCCTGCAAACCAGCGCAGCGACGCCTGCTGGTTGTGGTCGAACCAGCCGCCGACCGCAAAGCTGGGGACGGCCACCTGCTCCGGATACAAGCTGCCGCTGGCCGTGCTTTCCCACAACGCGTTGTGTGTGGGAAGCGGGAGTACAAACAGGCTCAGGCCGAAACCCAGGCCGTCGAGGGCCTGGAGGTATTCCTCGCGCAGGATGCCGCCGGGGTAGTATTTGGCGTAGTAGGTCTGCGGGTCGCAGACCATGGGCATGATGGCTTTGAGTGCGGGCGGTTGTTCGCGCGCGGTCATGTATTGGATCTGGCCCAGGGCCGAAGGCCCCCAGGTACCCACCTGGCCGTCGGACCAGGATTGGCTGGCCAGCCAATCCACCAGGTCGTAGCCGTCTTCGCCGCGCTGCGGCGAAGGGATGCAGGCGCCGGCGCTGCCGAAAAAGCAGCGCCAATCGGCCACGGCAAAGGCAAAGGGGCTGGTTTCGATGTCCGTGCCGACTTCCAGGGGCATGCCGAGCAAGCGGTAGGCCAGGCGGTTGTACGGCGTTTGGATGAGGATGGTGGGGAAGGGTCCGGGGCCATTGGGCAGGTAAAGGTCCACGGCCAGCTGCTGGCCGTCGCGCATGGGCACCACCGTATCGATGGGGCTGAGGAAGAGCTGGGCGCGCAGCTCCGGCTGCAGGCCGGACAACAGCTGCAGCAGGAGGATCAGCAGCAGGACAGGGCGGGGGAGGCTTCGCCCGCACAGCGGGCGAAACACCTGTTGGACAATCGGGGAGGTGGAGCTGGGCAAAAGCAAGGGGAATCGTGGACAAGCCATGGCACTTGGAGGCGTTGGGAGGTGCTAAGTTTACCGGATATGCGGCACATTGGCCTTTTGATCCTGATGCTGGGCCTCGCGTTTGGCCTTGCGCTCAACCCCTCCCAGCGCCTGGCGGCGCAGAGTACGTCGTTTGCCGTCCTGCCGCCGGACCGCAGCGTAACCCTGGCACGGCGCGATGGCGGGTCCTTCCAGCTGAAGGAGGACAGCAATTTCTACTACCTGCGCATCGACACCGCTTTTATGCGGGGGGGCGATTCGGTGGTCTACTTCCCGCCAACGATCGAACCGAGCACGGTGCCCGGCTGCAGTTTCCGCACCGATGCGCCGGGATACCTGGGCGACAGCATGCACGTGCAGCCGGATGGCCGCCACGTGTTTTTCAACAGTGTGGGCGACTCCATTTTCTTCTACCCCGGCTTCACCGCCGCGGACAGCTGGCCCTTTTTCCGCTACACCGACGGCACGGGCAATTGGATTGAGGCCACCCCCTTTACCCTGGCCACCACCGCCCTGATTCCGGGGTATAGGGACAGCATCAAGGTGGTGCAGTTGATCGGCCGAACGCCCGGTGGGGCGCCGCGGCCCTCCGATCCCTACCACGCCACGTTCATGGGCCTGACGGAATTCAACGGTTTTTTCCGGGGTTTCCGCCTGGCCGATGTGCCCGATACGCCGACCACGCTCTACCACCAATGGCGGGGCATCACCGGTCCGGACACGGGAAATGCCCACCTGAACCGGCGCCGTGTTTTTGACCTGCAGCCGGGCAATGAAAGGCATTACCGCCGCTACGCGCGCGAAGGCAGCCCGGCGGATTTTACGGAAACCGAGGAATTCTACCGCTACCTGACGGCCGACCGGCGCTTTTCGCCGGCAGGCGATACGCTGATCCTGGAGACCTACCGGGCCATGCTGCGGACGGTGCTGCATTCGGCCACGGGCATCACGGATACGGTCCGCATCCTAGACACCATTGACCTGCGCATTCCACTGCGCGACTATGCCTTTTTGAATGCCTTTCCCCGCGAGGCATTCCAGAGTACGCTGGACGGCAGCCTGAAGGCGGGATACAGCATCCAGTATTACGATACGTTCTTCTTCAACCGGAGCTTCAAGCAGGTCTTCAACCATTTTTCGCTCAACGAAGGGGTGCCCTGCCTGGAGCCTGATGCTTCGCCCTTGACGGAGTGGACTTTCCTCCACGGGCTGGGCCTGTTCCACTACGCTTCTGCGCCCGAGGACGATCCGGGTTTTGCGCGCGAGGAAATCGACATGGTGTATTACCAAAAGGACCTCGACGTTTGGGGCATTCCATTTGATTTTGACGAACTGCTGTCCACAGGAGTACCTGCCCTGCTGCTCAGCCTGGAAGGGTTGAAGCTGTACCCGAATCCCAGCGCGGGACAATTCTGGATCGATGGATCCAAAACGCCGGAATGCCGTCGTGCCGCCTCCGGCGAAGGCATGCTGTTGCGCCTCCACGACCCCATGGGACGGCTCGTTATGGAACGAACAGTCCAAAATGCCACTGGGCGTATGGATGTCGCCCATTTGCCTTCGGGCCTTTACCACCTGGAATGCCGTTGCGGCCAGGGCGTGCAGCGCATGCCGGTGCTGCTGCAGCATTGATCCCGGTGTCAGGCAGCGGTCTGCTTGCGCTGTATGCTTATTCTTTCAAGCGGTTCAATCCCGCCCGGGCCTTGCTCTGAATGGATGAGGCGTAAGGGTGGTCTTTGAGCCGCATGGCCGTTCGGAAAGAGGCCTCGGCTTCTGCCCGTTGTCCTGCAGCTTCCTGGATATAGCCGATGTGCAAGGCCGCATTGGCGGCAAAATAGCGGGGCAGGTCGTAGCCCCGTCCCAAGGTGGCCTCGTAATAAGGCAGGGCTTTCTCGGGCAAATTGGCTTCGTGGTAGATGCGGCCCGCACGATAGGTGAATTCCACTTTCTCGTTCAGGCTGTTGAAGTCGTCGATGGACTTTCCTTCCAATTCCTGCAGCGCGCGTTTGTAATAGCCCCCGTCAAAGAGCAGCCGGGCACGCAGCAGGGTGCGGTTGGGTACGGTGCCCTGCTCGGCAAAGGCTTCGGCTTCAGCCTGGGCCTGTTTGTCGTCGTCGATGACCTCCGTGCCCGCGGTCAAGGCCTGGGCGATGCGTTCGCCGTAGGCGGACCGGTTTTGCGGCTCCGGCTGTTGAACCAGCGCATGCCATGCCAGTTTTTGGTGGCACTCCTTGACGTAATTGCGGCCGGGAAAGGTCAACAAAAAGCGGTTCAGTGCCCCATCCGCATCCGGGTCCAGGCGCCGCAGTTTGGCCAGGCCGAGCATGAAATCCAGGTAGGCAAAATCGGCATAGGCCGGACCGCGCGGAGCAGCTTCCAGAAAGGCGACGGCCTCGTCGTTTCGGCCCGTGCGCATGGCCACACTGGCGGCCACAAAATGGTTGAGCAGGTGGCCTTCCAGTTTGAGCCGTTCGGCCGAAACCGTGCCCCAGGCCGCTTCGGGATCGTTTTCCAGGTACAGCGCCATCAGGGCGCGGTAGACCAGCGCTTCCTGCTCAAAACCGTAATCGCCCTCGGCGCGGGCCCATTCCAGCAGCGCGTCCAGTTCGGCCATCCCCTGGGCCATGTCGCCGTCCAGGCCCACGATGCGCACGCCCCATTGGTAGCGGTCGGGAATGGCCCCGATGATGGCGTGCAAAAGCCCCAGGCTTTTGTAGGTGGGCTTGAAATCGGGATGCAGCTGCCGGTTTTCCTCCAGCAGCTTGTAGGCCCGGCGGATTTCGCGGAAGGCCTTGAGGTATTGCTCGTGTTTGAGGCGGGCCAGAGCCCACTGCAATTGGACTTCCGCTTCGGTATAGCGGTACCAGGGCGAGCTGCGCTGGCCTTCGCCCAGTTCGTCCAGGCGTTGCTCCTTGAAGCCTTCGCGCCGTTGGAATTCGTCGGCGTCCTCACCGATGTAGCAGATAAAAAAGTCCGCGTAGTTGGCCAAAAACCAGGGCATGCGGTTGCCCGGATTGGCGCGGCGCTCGGCCTCCAACAGGGCCAGGCCTTCGTCCAGGCGCAGGGCAAACAGCAGGTCGTAGGCCTGGCGGCAGCGCGCATTGAAATCAAAGCAGTCCGTGCAGGCGCTCGGGCCCGCAGCTGTGGGCGGGCCGTTTTGGGCCTTCGCCCGGACGGGCGAACACAGCAGCACAAACCCCAGCACAAACACCAACCCCGGCACCATGCCCAACGGAAGGGCGGTGCGGATCAAGCGGAACGGCGCTGGCGCGCGCATAAAAAACGTGAAGGGACGGAAAGGCGGCAGGCGGCTTATGCTTCGACCTCCTCTTCCACACCGGCGATCACCTCGTCGACCAGGATGCGGCCGCAGTGTTCGCAGACGATAATCTTCTTGCGGGAGCGGATTTCAAGCTTGCGCTGGGGCGGGATGCCGGAGAAACAGCCTCCGCAGCTGTCGCGGCTGATGGTCACCACGGCCAGGCCGTTGCGGTAGCTCTTGCGGATGCGGTTGAAGGCTTTCAGCAGGCGCTCGTCGACGGCTTCGTGGGCCTTGTCGAGCTCCTTGATGATCTTCTTTTCCTCCTTTTCCGTCTCCTTGATGATCTTGTCCAGCTCGTTTTTCTTGGCTTCCAGCTCCTCCTTCTTGGTGGCGATGGCCGTCTTGGCCTCGTCGAGGTAGGCGCGCTTGGACTCCACGTCGTTTTCCGCGTCGCGCATGCGCTTTTGCGTCAGTTGGATTTCGAGCTGTTGCATCTCGATCTCCTTGTTGAGCGCTTCGTATTCGCGGTTGTTCTTGACGTTGTTGAGCTGCTCGTTGTACTTCTTGATCATGGCCTCGGCATCCTTGATGCCGTTGCGTTTCTCGGCCATATCGGCGTCGAAATTGTCCAGCTCGGCCTGCAGCTTGCCCGTGCGGGTTTCCAGACCGGCGATCTCGTCCTCGAGGTCGCTGACCTCCATGGGCAGCTCCCCTTTGAGGATGGTGATTTCGTCCAGCTTGCTGCACAGGTCCTGCAGGTGTTGCAGGCCGCGCAGCTTGTCTTCAACGGTATATTCCTTGGTGGCCATTCGGCGAAGCTTATCGGCACCACCGCAGGTGGCGCCAAAGGATTAGCGGTATTGGATCGGATTGGTAACGGTTCGCGCGGAGCGAACCGCAAAAATACCCAAATTTTCGGGCTGTGATTGCCCTTGGCGGTCGGGAGTTCCGGCCTCCGAGGAGCCGCTTTCGCGCGCAGCGTCCAGGCGTCCTGCCGGATGCCGGGCCAGCGTTTCGGCCAACAGGCCGATGGTGTACTGTTCAGACTCAAAATGCCCCACGTCAGCCAGCAGCAGGCGGCCGTCGGCGTCAAAAAACTGGTGGTACTTGACGTCGCCCGTCACAAAGGCATCCGCGCCTGCGGCGATGGCCCGTCCCAGCAGGAAGATGCCCGCTCCTCCACAAAGTGCCACACGCTGTACAGGCTTGTTCCTCAGGGCTGTATGCCGTACCATAGGAGCTTTGAGGGCCGTTTTCAAGTGCTCCAGAAACGCGTATTCGGACATGGCGTCCGGCAGCACGCCGATCATGCCCGCGCCGACCTGTGGGTGCGGGTTGTCGAGCGGATAAAGGTCATAGGCCACCTCTTCGTAGGGGTGGGTATTGCGCAGCGCGGCCAGCACCCGGCCGCTGGCGTGCCGCGGCAGGACTACTTCTATTCGGGTCTCGGTTTCCCGGTGTTCCTCGCCGGGCTGGCCTACAAAGGGGTTGGTTTCTGTGCCGCCCCGGAAGCTGCCCGTGCCCTCCAGGTTGAAGCTGCAACGGTCGTAGGCACCGATGACACCAGCGCCAGCCCCGAAAAGGGCATCGCGGACTGCATCGGCTTCCGCCTTTGGGGCGAAGGTGACCAGCTTGTACAGCAGTCCGGTTTTGGGCTGCAGGATCTGCCGACCTTCCGGCACCAGGCCCAACACGTCGGCCAGGCGTTCGTTGACCCCGCCGCGCACATGGTCCAGGTTGGTGTGGATGGCGTAGATGGCCACATCGGCCTTGATGGCGGCAATGAGCGTGCGCTGCACGTAGTCTTCGCCGGTCAGGCTTTTGGTGCCTCCGAACAGGATCGGATGGTGGGCCACAATCAGGTTGCAGCCGCGCTCGACGGCTTCCGCCACAACGGCCTCGGTGGAATCCAGGCAGCACAACACGCCCTGCACGGGCATGGACGGGTCTCCGGCAATCAGGCGCGCGTTGTCGTAGCCTTCCTGATAGGCGCGCGGGGCCAGGCGCTCAAGCCAGGCGCAGAGTTCGGAAACGGTGGGGCATTGGGCCTCGGGCATGGACGGCTTATTTGAAGCGGATTTCCACCGCCAGATCGGTTTTGTTGTCCAAAAGATCGGTGATGTCCCGTTCCATGACCACAGTATGCTTGTCGGGCTGTTCGAACGCTTCACCCGTCACCTTTTTCACTTTTCCGGGCAGCTCGTAGCGCACGGTATAGGTGGCCCCACCCAGGAACAGCTTCATCATCTCGATGTCTTCGTCGCCTTCTTCTCCGCCGAACAGGGCGGCGCCGTCGACCCGCTTTCGGGACAAGGTGCCTTTGCTGAAGCCAAATTGATCCGGAGCGGACAGCAGTACAGGCTTCCCAGCCGATCCCGCATTCTCGCCAAGGGCGCCCGCCATGCCCAAGTCCTCCGTGCGCGCCAAATCCGCGCCAAACTGGTCGATTTCCTCGACCGTGTTGAAAGGAAGCATGATCTGCATCCGCATGCTTTCGGCCGGTGCATCCATGGTCACCTGCATGCTGGCCCTGGACGTGACCTCGGGATACTCCCAGCCCGTTTTGGCCGAATCCGGGGCTTGCGCAAAGGAGATGACCGTATCCATCACCTCGTTCATGAAATCCTCGGATTCTTCCTGGTCTTCAAAAGCCCCGGCAAACTGCACGACCATCTCCATGGCTTCACTAAGGTCCATGTCCACGGTATAAGTGCCCGAACCGTCCTTGTTCAACCGGATGGTTTCCAGGATGTTGAAGCAGGACGAGCCGGTCAGCACCATCAGGGCACCCAACAGCAGGGGGAGGCATTTGCGCAGCATTGGTAGCGGTTTTGGTTGGTCGGTCACCAGGGGTGAAAGGCGGGTTTCGCCTCCGGCGAAAATAAGCCCCCAGCCATAGGCCTGGGTCGAGGGGGCTCAGCCGTGGGGCTCAGCAACCCTGCCTCTGCGGCGGCGCTACCTTTGGTCCAATGGCCCAAGACGCCCAAACAGGGAAACCAGCACCAGGCACAACCGATGCCTGGGAAGGATTGCCCGATGCCCAGCCGGTGCCGCAGCCCGGGCTCCAGCCCCTGGCGGCCTTGTATGCTGCCGTGCTCCGGGCCCGCAACGCGGCTTACGACCGGGGCCTGAAACGCAGTTTTGCCTTTGATTTTCCGGTTATCGGGGTGGGCAATTTGCGCGTGGGCGGCACCGGCAAGACACCCGTGGTGGCCTGGCTGGCCGAACGCCTGTTGCGGGCCTATCCCGTCGGGACGATCAGCCGAGGCTATGGCCGCCGCACCCGGGGATACCGGCTGCTCAGTGGTTCGGACCGCAGCGCTGATGTCGGCGACGAGCCCGTGCTGCTCTATCGGCGGCTTTCGCCCCTGGGCGGTGCGGTGGCCGTGGGGGAGCGGCGCGTGGAAGCCCTGCCGGCCCTGTTGCTGGAACGCGAGGACCTGCAGGCGGTGTTGCTGGACGATGCCTTCCAGCACCGCGCCATCCGACCCGGTCTGCAGCTGCTCTGTACGGCATGGGGGCAGCTGTATACCGACGATGCGCTGCTGCCGGCCGGACGGTTGCGCGAACCGGCCACGGGGGCATCCCGGGCCGATGCGGTCGTTGTGACCAAGTGCCCGCCGGAACTGCTGGCCGCGCATGGCGCGCAGGTGCGCGAAGCGCTGCGGGAACGCCTGGAGCTGCGTCCTGATCAGGCGCTCTATACCGCCAGTTTGCAGTACGGCCCGATGCGGCCTTTTATCCGCGGCGGGACGGGGGGCGGCAGCCTGCCGGATCAACCGGATCGGGTGGTGGTGCTGTCCGGGATTGCCGAGCCGGGGCTTTTTCAGGCCTTCGCACGGGCGCGCTTTCCCAATGCCGAGCTGGTGGACCTGGCTTTTCCCGACCACCACCGCTGGCAGGATGCCGATGTAGCCCGGATTCGCGAGGCCCTGGACGGCGCGGCCGATCCGCTGGTGCTGACCACCGAAAAAGACGCCGTGCGCCCGGACGACCTGGACCGGCGCAGCCTGGCCGGCTTGCCCATTGCCGTGCAGCCGGTGGACCTGTGCTTTCCCGAAGCGGGGGAGGGGGAGCGGCTGCTGGAGCATGTGAAAAATTTTGTGGCGGGATTTGGCAACAGCGCGGAAGGCCGGGTGAAGGGTTCGCCGGAGGCGAAACGCTGAGTGCGGCTGGGGTGGGGAAACGGCTCGGGCAGCAATCGGCCCCAAATGCGATCTTCGCGGTCTGTTTGCTGACCGGCGCCCGTTGGCGCTTCGACCTCTGTCCCGAATACCCAGCCCATGCCCCTCGATGCTTTCCTGGCCCCGGACGTGCTGATGCAGCGCATTGCCGAAGCGGCCGAATACCTGCGCAGCCGTGCCGGCCTGACGGCCGATCCCGATCCGCAGACCGACCCGGAGTTTGGCATCATCCTGGGCACCGGTCTGGGCGGCCTGGTGGCCGAAATGAACGTGGAAACGGAAGTCCCCTACGACGAGATCCCGCACTTCCCGGTCTCCACCGTGGAAAGCCACCGCGGGCGTTTGCTCTTTGGCACCCTGGAAGGCCGCCGCGTGGTGGCCATGCAGGGCCGCTTCCACTACTACGAAGGCTACAGCCTGCAGGAAGTGGTGTTTCCCGTGCGCGTCATGGCGCGCGTGGGCATCCAGCGCCTCTTTGTCAGCAACGCCGCCGGCAGCCTGAACCCGGACATTGAAAAGGGCCACCTGATGGTCCTGCGCGACCACATCAACCTCTTGCCGGACAGTCCCTTCCGCGGCCCGCATCCGGACGCATTGGGCCCCCGTTTCCCGGACCTCTTTGAAGCCTACGAGCCCGCCATGGTGCAAAAGGCGCTCGACTACGCCAAGCAGCAGGGCATCGCCTGCCATGCGGGCGTGTATGTAGTGGTCCAGGGCCCGCAGCTGGAAACGGTGGCCGAATACGATTACTTGCACCGCATCGGTGGTGACGCCGTGGGCATGAGTACGGTACCCGAGGCCCTGGCCGCCCGGCAGCTCGGCCTGCCGGTATTTGCCGTGTCGGTGATTACGGACATGGGCTATCCGCCCGCGTTGGTGGAGCCCGTCACGCTGGCGGATGTGATCGCCATTGCTGGCGAAGCCGAGCCCAAAATGACGGCCATCCTCAAGGCTTTGGTGGCACAGGCATGACATTTCCGGCACCGCCGGATGCGCGGAAAGCGCGAACTTCAAGACCTATGACCGATCGCTTCCACCGTTGGGGCCTGGCGCTGCTGGGCCTGGCTGCCGTTTTCGCCGGACAGGCGGCACAGGCGCAAGCCGTTTCCATTGAACTGCTGTACAATTGGACCAATGCGTCCCTGCCCGGATCGGCGGCCTACGCCAACGTGTACAACGAATGCTGGGGGGTGGCGCAGGAGGAGCGCGAATACGCCATCATCGGCACCACCTGGGGTACGCACTTTTTTGACGTGACCGACCCGGCCAATGTGGTGCAGGTGGACTCGGTCAAGGGCGCTTTTACCGGCAACGGCGTGGTGCACCGCGACTACCACGACTACGACGGCTACCTCTACGCCGTGTGCGATGAGGGTTCGGGCATTTCCACGCTGCAGATCATCGACATGCGGGCCCTGCCCGACAGCGTGCATGTGGTCTACGACGGCAAGGAAAAACTGTCCACAGCCCACAACATTTTCATCGATACCGCGCAGGCCCGGCTCTACGCCTTCATTGTGGGCTTTGCCCCGGGTTTTTCCAGCGTGGCCATGTTCTCCCTGGACGACCCCACCGACCCACAGCTCATCAAGCTGTACAACGCCGGCAGCCAGGTGCACGACGGCTATGTCGAAGACGGGCTGGCCTATTTGAACGACGGCTACAACGGCCGTTTTCTGATCATGGACTGGAGCGGCGTGAACAGCGACACCGACGATCCGGTGGTGCTCGGCAGTCTGGACAGCTATCCGGACCAGGGCTATAACCATTCGGGTTGGCTGCACGAGGACGGCGACCTATACGTCTTTGCGGACGAAAACCACGGCCACAAAATGAAAGCCGTGGACGTCAGCGATCCCACCGACATCACGGTCTTGAGCACCTTCAACAGCGGGGTGGACCCGGAAAGCATGCCGCACAACCAGATTTTCCGCGGCGATTACCTGTTTACCGCCCACTACCACGACGGGCTTTACATCCACGACCTCAGCGATCCCACTGCGCCGGCGGAGGTGGCCTCCTACAAGACCTATCAACTGGACGACCACATTTCCTTCCGCGGTGCCTGGGGCGTGTACCCCTTCCTGCCCAGCGGCAACGTGATTGTTTCGGACATGCAGTTCGGCCTTTTTCTTTTCCGCGTGGATGGCCTGAGCACGTCGGTCGACGGACCCCTGCAGCCCATGCCGTTCGCCGTTCAGGCGGTCGGTCCCAATCCGCTGCAGGAACGCCTGCGGATTTCGGCCTCGGCCGAAGCATCCGTGGAAGCCGTGGTGGAATTGCTGGACCTGCAGGGGCGCAGCGTGGTGGCGCAGTCCTGGCGGCTCGCCTCCGGCGAAAACACCACCGAGCTGCAGCTGCCGGCCGATCTGGCTGCCGGACTCTACGTCCTGCGCCTGGAAGCGGACGGTCCCGATGGCCCCCGGCGCTTCACCGAGCAATTGGTGAACTTCGCCGGACGTTGATTGGGCGCAGGACCGCGCGTGGCCGCTGTCCATTACGCCTGCGCGTTCCCGCATGCTGCACCCGTTCCGCATTGCCGTTTACCTGAGCCTTTTTGGGCTGTTGCTGGGGTGGGCCCTGCCCGCAGCCGCGCAGGCCATCGATCCCGTGACCGGCCTGCCGGTTGGCGATCCCTCAGCCGGTCCGGCCCCGGGTACCTTTACCGATGCGGACGGCAATCCCATCCCGGCGGACAGCCTGCCGGACAATTCCGTGGAGTTCGACATCTCGGATGCTTTTGTGCAGGTCTTCAAAGCGGCCAAGCCCTTTGCCTGGCGCGCGGTGGACACCGGGCTATACCGCTTCCATGTGGCCGACCCGGCTTTTCAGGGCACGCTGGACCGGGTGACCCTGGGCAACCTGGGGCAGGCTTCGCACGCGCGGGCCTTTGGACCGCGCGGCACCGTGGGCTTTGATCCGGCAGCCTACGATGCCTGGGCACCGTATTACACGCCGCCAGACAGCCTGCGCTTCTGGCGCGCCAACAAACCCTATACCCAGGCGCGGTACCAATTGGCCTCCGGGGTTTCCCAGCAGTTGCGGGTGCGGCATGTGCGCAACCTGACGCCCAACCTGAACGCATCGCTTGACTACAAGCGGGTGGTCTCGATCGGGCAGAGCGCTCGCCAGAAAACCGGCATCGACGACCTGGCCTTTTCGGCTTGGTACCGCAGCAGCGACCGGCGCTATTCCGCCCAATTGGGCCTGGTCTACCGCGCCATCAATGCGGAGGAAAACGGGGGCACTGCGGTGGGCATGGATTCGGTATTTGACTTCACGCCCCGCAGCGGAGCACCTGTGCGGCTGGACGATGCCCAGCACCGCCACCGCGGTCATACCCTGTTTTTGGAACAGGCCTGGCACCTGGGCAAGCGGGTGGCGCGGCCGGGAGCAAGCCCGTCTGCCGCAGGAGATGCTGGAAGGCAGACCGAGCGGCCGCCCACGGCGCCGGATAGCGCAGTGGCCGCACCCAACGGTTTGGCCCCGGCAGCGGATCCTCCCGTGGCGCCGATGGATAGCTTGACCGCCGTGTCGGATACCCTGGTGACTGCGCCGGATACCCTCTTGACCGAGCCGGGCACGCCCAGCCCGACGGAGGACATCGACTCCGTGGACCTGGCCTTGCCTGCGGTGGATTCGGCCGGATTGGGCAAAGGCCCTGCCCGGACGGACAGCCTTGCGGCAAATGCAAAAAAACCCAAACCTAAACCAGAGCCCATCCAGCCGCTCTGGCGCGCCTGGCATCGGTTTTCCTGGACCACCGATGACCGCGGCTTTTCGGATAACGGCCCGGATTCCAGCTATTACGGCATGGCGCTGCTGGAAGACCTGGACACCCTTCAGGTCAATTATGGCTTCCAGCGTTTTGAAAACCGCATTGGATTTGGAACGTTTGATCCAGAATGGAGGGCGCGTGCCCTGGCCGACTCCACAGGGTATTGGAGCCTGGGGGCGGAGCTGTGGCACCGCTTTGAGCGCATCGAGCGCACCGTGGGCTCCCGCAATCAGCAAGACCTGTTGCTCGATGTGCAGGTGCGGCGTTTCGCCGGTCCGGCGGGCGGATGGTTTTTTCAGGGCCATGGCCGCGCCAATGTGCGCGGCGAATACGACCTACAGGCCGAGAGCGGCTGGCGCTTCGGCCAGCACCGGGTCGGCGTGGGGCTGGAAAGCACCCGGCGGCAGCCCTCCGAACAGGAGGATTTTTACATCGTCCAGGGCTTATCCGGTGCCTTTCAGTGGACCAACAGCTTTGGCGGGGAAACCCGCCTGGTGCCCGAGCTGCATTACCGGAACGCGCGTTCCAAAACGGAGTGGCGTTTGCGCGCGCACCTCGTGGACGGCTACTTGTATTGGAACGCCTCCGGCGAACCCGCCCAGGCCGGCAGCGGTGTGACCGTGCTGCAGGCCATCGTGCGGCAGAACTTCCGCTTTGGTCATTTCCGATGGGACAACAGCATCGCGGTGCAGCGGTCCAACGCCCCGCAGCTCAACCTGCCCACCTATTGGGGCCGCCACAGCCTCTATTTTGCCGGCCGCATTTTTGGCAATGCATTGTACGCCCACATCGGCGGGGACATCCGCTACAACACCAATTACTCCGCCGATGCCTGGGATCCGCTCAGCGCGGCCTTCCACCTGCAGAACACGGAGACCCTGTCCTTCTATCCCGTCGTGGACGCCTTTTTATCGGGCTACGTTTCCCGCGCCCGCTTCACCATCAAGGGCATCAACCTGGCCCAGGGCCTCTTCCAGCCCGGCTGGTACCAAACACCCGGCTACCCCATGCCCAACCGCGGCATCCTGTTGCAGCTGGATTGGGTGTTTTGGTATTGATGCGCTTAGGTCTTTTGCTTTTTCTTTTTAGCCGCCGGAAACAGGATGTTGTTCAAAATCAGGCGGTAGCCTGCTGAGTTGGGGTGCAGGTTGAGGTCGGTGGGGGGATCGCCGACGTAGTGTTTGTAGTCTTCGGGATCGTGGCCGCCGTAGAAGGACCAGGTGCCGTAGCCGTATTCGCCGTGGATGTAGCGCGCTTCACCGGCGGATTTGTTTTCGCCCATGATCAGCACGTTGGGCTTGACCAGCTCTTTGCGGAAGGCGGTGGACTGGCCAAAGAAGCCCTTGACGGTGCGGGTGTGGCACTGGGTGAGCATGGTGGGAATGGGATCCCACTTGGCCGAAAACTCAAACAGCGTGAAGTAGTCGATGTCCTGCGGGATGCGGCGACCCAGGCTCACGTCAATGTTGGCGTGCTCGTATTCGTTGGGGTTGGTGGAAATGCGGAAATCGCGGAACGCGAACGTCTTCGAAAAATCGAGTTTTTCCTGCGCGCCGGGATCCATGGCGTCGCCGTCGAACATGGGCTGGCAAATGTCCACGCCTTCGGCCGCCAGGGCGATGTCGTAGGTGTCCGAGGCCGAGCACATGGCAAAAAGGAAACCACCGCCGGTCACGTAATCGCGGATGCGGCGCACCACTTCCATTTTCAATTCGGAGACCTTGTTGAAACCGTGGCTGGCGGCCAACTGCTCGAGGATGCGCTTGTTCTCCTGGTACCAGGCCGCGTTTTTGCTGGAGGCGTAAAACTTGCCGTACTGCCCGGTGAAATCCTCGTGGTGCAGGTGCAGCCAGTCGTATTCGGCCAGGCGGTCGGCCAGCAATTCGTCGTCGTAGACGATGTCGTAGGGAATCTCCGCGTAGGTCAGCACCAGGGTCACCGCGTCGTCCCAGGGCAGTTTGTTTTTGGGCGAATACACGGCCACCTTGGGCGGCTTGTCAAGCTTGACCACGTCCATATTGACCTCCGGATTGGCGATTTGCTTGAGCACGCGGGCGTACTGCGCTTCGGCCATGACCTCGTAGCTCACGCCGCGCACCACGCACTCGGTCTCAAAAGACTTGGCGTAGGGAAAGGCAAAACTCCCGCCCCGGTAATTGAGCAGCCAGTCGGCCTGGGCCCCGTTCTCGAGCACCCAATACGTGATGCCGTAGGCTTTCAGGTGGTCTTGCTGTTCGTCGTCCATGGGCAGCAGGATCCAGGAAGCTTTCGCCGGTACGGCGAACACCACCAGCAACAGCAGCGCCATAAGGCGCGAAGGCCCCAGGCCAGAGGGCACGGCAAAGGCGGCCAGCCGCCGGGCGGCGGAGCGGAGCGGTGGCGGGGAAAACGCAGCGTTCAACATGCCCCAAAAGTTACGCGGAAAGGCGGCGCGACGGTACCTGCGTCGGTGCGTTTGGCCGGTGCTATGGCGTGGGCCGTATCTTGACAAAGCGGGCAGCGCAGCCTTGACCCATGCTGCCCGGACGGTCCTGTATTGCATCCCGGAATGATTAAGACCTACGAACGCGTCAACCCGGCCCAAAGCCGGATGAGCTTTGCGCTCAAGCGGATGGAGGACATCCATGCCCAGCGCGGGGGGGCCACCGACGAGCCGCATCGGCACGACTATTACACCGTCTTGATGGTGGAGGAGGCCAGGGGCGTGCACCGCATCGATTTTCAGGAACATGCCCTCCGCGGTGGGCTGGTGTTTTTCCTGGCGCCCGGCCAGGTGCACCAGATTCGGGAGGATGCGCCTTCGCGCGGATGCGTGATCAGCTTTTCCAGCGCCTTTTTGGTGGAGCACCGCATCGATGAAAGTTTCCTCAAAGCGGTCAACCTCTTCCGGCCCCACGGCGACACCCCGCCACTCGAACCGCCGCCTGCGCTGTGGGAGGAACTCCGGCAATTGGGCCGCGGATTGGAGGCGGCCTTCGCGCGCAGCGGGCCTTTCCGGATGGAGGAGGTCGGCGCCTGGCTGAAGCTGTTGCTGCTGGCCTGCAACCGCGCCTGCCGCCTGGACCCCGTTCCCGAGCAGGCGCTTTCACCGGCCGAGCAACTGGTGGCCCGCTTCAAGGACCTGGTGGACCAGCATTTTGAGCGCGAGCACCTGGTGGCCTGGTATGCGGAGCAGCTGCACGTCACGCCGGACCACCTCAACCGGACCGTCAAGGCGGCCACTGGAAAGTCGGCCAAGCAGTTTGTGCAGGCCCGCGTGGCCCTGGCTGCCCGGCGCCTGCTGCTGTTTACCGATTTCAGCGCCAAGGAGATCGGCTACGAACTCGGTTTTGCCGACCCGGCGCACTTTTCCCACTTTTTCAAACGCCTGACCGGCGAAAGCCCCGCGGGTTTCCGTGCGGCCAACCGGCGGGCGGAGGAGGCGTGACCGGGCAGGTGCACCACCTACGGGGCACAAAAAAGGCCGGACAGGGTTGAACCCCATCCGGCCTGAATATGCTGTGCTGCGCGGGCGGCTTTCGCCGGAGGCGCACAACGCGGAACAATCAGTCCATGTGCTTGATCACGGCTGTCCCGAACTCGGAGCATTTCAACTCCTTGGGATCGTCCATCATGCGGGCAAAGTCGTAGGTGACT
>JAUIHG010000358.1 GCA_030432405.1 Bacteroidia bacterium
CGTGGAGGTGCCGAGCCCGAGCGAGCCCAGGCCGCCAGCCTCGCTGACCGTGGCGGCCAGCGCAGGCGTCGCAGCACCGGCCATCGGGGCCTGGATAATGGGCCAGGCAAGGCCCAGGCGTTCGGTCAGGGCATTGCTTGGCCACATGATCAGGTTACTCCTTGGGTGCGATCAGCCACTTGCCGTCTTTTTTGCAGATGCGGCTGATGATGGAGCCGGACCTGCCGGTTTTGGCAATGGAGACCGTGTGTTCGTTCACGCGGCAGGGCAGGCCGTCCTGCACCTCCAGCGCTTTCAAGGTAACCACGCCGGTGTTCCCGTTCTTGGGATTGCGCCATTCTACCTGATGGCCGACCGGTTGACCGTCCATCCGCTCGCGAGCGGCTTGGCTCATGAGTTTGTAGTCGTCGGCCTCCATTCCATCGACGGCGAGGTAACCGAGCTTTGCCTCTGCGTTTAACGGCAGGAGAAGAGCGGCCGCGAGAGCCAGGATAGCGGGCGTGGTACGCATGATGGCCAACTTTGCTTGCTGGTTAAGGGCTTATTTGTTGAGGAAGTTGAGCGCGAGGCCCGCCCGTGGCCAATCCGCGGCAACCAATGTGCCATAATAGGACTGGGTGATGAAGGCTGTTTTCAGGTCTGCGCCACCGAAGCAGATGTTGGTGCAGTACGGGTCGCCGGAAAGCGGCACGTGTTCGACGCTGGAGCCGTCCGGTGTCATCACGGTAATGCCCGGATCAAACAAGGTTGCGATGCAGATATTGCCGCCCGCCTCAACAGCCAGGCTGTCGAAATTGCGGAAGCCGGTGGTGTTGGCAACGAGGCGGCCGCCGTGCGGGATGGGCCAGGGCTGCTTTTTCACGACGCCAGGGCTCTCCAGATCGAACGCCCAGAGGCGGCCGGTCCAGGTCTCGGCGACATAGAGCGTCTTCTCATCTGGGGAGAGGCTGGTGCCGTTCGGCGTGATCATCGGATAGGCGATTTCGGTGATGTGGCTGCCGTCAGCCTTGGCATAATAGATGCCGGTGCGGTCCCAATCACGCTCGCGGGTTTTGCCCAGGTCTGTGAAATACATGCCGCCCTGGCTGTCGAACACGATGTCGTTGGGGCCGCGCAATTGGTTCTCACCGCAATGGGTATAAAGCGTTTCGACTTTGCCGGTCTTGATGTCCACGGCCTGGATGGAGCCACCCGCGTAGTTATCAGCCTGGGCGATGGAGCGCATGCCGCCATCGGCGCCATAGTGCCACTTGAAGCCGCCATTGTTGCAGATATAGACCCGGCCATCCGGCCCCATGGCCGCGCCGTTCGGACCGCCGCCGGTTTCGGCGATGACTTCGGTGCTGCCGTCGGGGTTGCAGCGGGTCAGCGTCTGGCGCTCGATCTCCACCAGAATGACGGAGCCGTCCGGCATGGCAATCGGGCCTTCGGGAAAGCGCAGGCCGGTGGTCATGGTGCGGACCTGAAGTTCAGGGGCGGTGGAATGTTTTGTCATGGAAGGGCGTTCCCGTTTGGTTTAGGCAGTGATTGGTCAGCACTATAACCCTACCGTTGCCTGAGGAGCGAGCCCATGTTG
>JAUIHG010000150.1 GCA_030432405.1 Bacteroidia bacterium
CGTGCTTTTGTCCAGCCTCCGGGACTACAAAGGCCTTGAACCCTTGCGCCTGCTGGCGAAGGCCTGCCCGGAATGGCAGTTTCGCCTGGTCACACCGGAGCCCACCCACGCCGTCCTGGCCTTCTATGGCGGCGACTGCCCCGCCAACCTCCAGCCCGTTCAGGGCACCGGAGATATCCGCCCCGAGTACGCCCGGGCCTGGTGTGTGCTCAACCTTTCGCTTCCGGATGCCTGGGTGGAAAGTTTCGGAATGACCATTCTGGAAGGCATGGCCTTTGGCCTGCCGGCCATAGTACCACCTGTCGGCGGCCCGCTGGAACTCATTCAACACGGCATCAACGGCTACACCATGGATGCCCGGGACACCGCCGGCATCCGGGACATTCTCCAGGGCTGGGCCACCAATCCTGAAACCTATGCCGCAGCCTGCCGTGCAGCGGCAGACGCCTTCGCCGAAAGGCATACCGGCTCTGCTGCTGAACGCTGGCGTACCGCACTGTTTGGCCCCGCTGACGACGATGTCCTGGCCCGGGAGCGGCCCCTGGCCGCCTAGCGCATCGACCGGATCAACAGCCGTTTGCTCCCCCTCCCATACGTCCTCATAAGCCCCACCAATTGGACCCCACCATGCCTGCTTCTTATCCCGGCCGGCGTTCCAGGCCGCTACGGCGGTTTTGAAACCCTGGCCGAAGAACTCACCACCCGACTGGGCCCCCACATGGCACTGCGGGTGTACTGCAGCACCAAAAACTATCCGCGCGGCCAACGGCCGCGGCAGTGGAACGGGGCGCGCCTGCACTACCTGCCCCTCGATGCCAATGGACCACAGAGCATTCCTTACGACATCCTCAGCATGCTGCACGCCCTGTTTTTCAGCAAGGTCCTGTGTGTGTTGGGGGTTGGCGGTGCCCTGTTTTTTCCGCTGGTCAAGCTCATCCCCGGCAAACGGCTGGTGGTCCACCTCGATGGACTGGAATGGCAGCGCGGCAAATGGAACCGCCCTACCCGAGCATTCCTTCGATTTTGCGAACGCATCGCCGTGCGCTATGCCGACCGCATGATTGCGGACAACGCGGCGCTGCAACGCTACCTGAAAGAAACCTACCACGTGGAAAGCACCCTGATTGCCTATGGCGGCGACCAGGCCCGTTCCGTACGGCCTTCGGCCGAACAGGCCAGGCAATACCCTTTCCTGGGATCGCCCTATGCGTTCAAAGTGTGCCGCATTGTGCCGGAAAACAACATTGAGCTGATTCTGCAGGCCTTTGCTGCCGTGCCCGAGCGCACCCTGGTTTTTGTGGGCGACTGGGGCTCCAACCCCTACGGCCAGGACATGCGCCGCCGTTATGGCAACCGCCAAAACATCCACCTGCTGGACCCCATTTACGACCCGGATGCTTTGGGTGTATTGCGGTCCAATGCCTTTCTCTACATCCATGGCCATTCAGCCGGGGGCACCAACCCCTCCCTGGTCGAGGCCATGAGCCTGGGCCTGCCCATCGTGGCCTACGGCGTGTCCTTCAACCGCGAAACCACCGAACACCAGGCCCTGTATTTCGAAACGGTGCACGATCTCGTGGCGGTATTGCGCGACGTACCCGTGCAGACCATCACACGGATGGGCGCGACCCTACGCGCCATTGCGGAAAGACGCTACCGCTGGGATCTGGTGGCGCAGGCCTATGCCCAATTGTGGCGTTTCGCCTCCGGCGAAAGCAATACCGACACACCGGTCCAGAACCCCGGCCCGCATACCACACTAATACCGCAGGACCACAATGTACAAGCATCTGATGCCGCCATGCGCCGAGCCGGTTGACCCACCGCATCCCTCCCCTCCTCGCCTGCTTTACCACCATCCATAAACTGCGTCCGACCATGTGGACTTTTTGGAACTTCCTGCTTGCTGCCGTCCTGGCAGCCTCATCCTGCTCCCTGGCACGCATCCTCGGGGCACCTGCACCCACATGGTGGCCAACGGGTCTGGGCTTTGCTCCCACAACCGTGGCCCTGGGTTTTGCCACCGCCTGGATCACCGGACTGGTTGTGGTACCAACCTGGATCCGCTTTGCCCAGCGGCGCGAACTCATGGACCGCCCGGATGCCCGCAAACACCACGCCGTAGCGGTGCCCAGCATGGGCGGCATTGGCTTGTATGCAGGTTTGCTGGTCGCCGGTCTGCTGCTTTCCTTCGGCGCGTTTCACCATGCCGCTCTGATCGCCGCAGCCGTGATTTTGCTGCTCACCGGCGTGATTGACGACACCTACGACATGTCCCCGGGCCGCAAGCTTTTGCTGCAACTGGCGGCCAGTGGGCTGGCGGTGTATGGCGGCGGCATTACCCGCCTGCCCCTGCCGCTGCCGCCCTTCATGGAAGACCCTTTCGTGGTCGGCGTTCTGGCCACCATCGTGATCGCGGCCCTCATCAATGCGCTGAATTTCCTGGACGGTGTGGATGGCCTGTGCGGCGGGATTGGCTTGATCAACGGCATGGTCCTGACCTGGTTCTTCGCCCGGAACGGGCAATTCGGGGAAGCCGCCGCTTCAGCGGCGATGGCGGGCGCCATCCTCGCCTTCCTGCGTTCCAACGTCCGCAAAGGGGGCGCACGGGTATTCCTGGGAGACACCGGGTCCATGCTGGTAGGCTGGTTCACCGGTACGGCCGGATTGATGGCTGCACAACCCGGCCTGGCGGCCGAAGCCATGGCCCGTGGCCTGGAACTCGATGGCATTGTGCTGCCCAACAGCAGCCCCGGTTGGGTTTTTGACCCTTCGGTGCTGACCATCGGGCTTTTCCTCTTGCCCCTGTTTGATACCGTACGCATTGTCGGCATCCGCGTGGCCAAAGGACTAAAGCCCTTCAGTGCAGACCGCCGGCACATCCACCACGTGCTGCAGAAAAGCGGATTCAGGGGCATCGGCCCTAGCGTGGTGTTGTGGACCAGCCATGTCCTTGTCACCTTGTTGGCGGCGGTATTGGCCAGTCACCCAGATTTGCCCGTCTACGGACCGGCCTTGCTTGTTGTATTTGCTATTGCCCTGAGCGAACTGCTCACCTTCCGAAGGCTCGGCAAACTCAAACGCGAAGCCTGGGTCCATCAGCAACGCATGCAGCTGGTCACCGACCGCAACTTTGCGGCCGAACGCCGTTTGCGCCATCTGGAGGCACCGCCCAAACGCGCATAAACCGGTTGCCGTCAAATCCGAAATTGACGTTCCTTAAAGCACCTTTCTTTCATTTGCCTCATACTCAAACTTAGGGACCAACCGTATTGATCCACCCTAGGGATCAGCCCTTTTGATACGCTCTTTTTTTCCTTTTCACAGTACCCGTACATTATGGCTTCCTCCACTGCCCAAATCTGGATTGTCGAAGACGATCCTTTTTTTGCCCAAAGCACCCAAGCTGGCTTGCGCCAAAAGCTGCAGTGCGATGTGCGCATTTTTTCCTCCGGCGAAGCCGCATTGCAGGCCCGCATAGAAGACCCGGACATTGTTATTCTGGATTACCACATCGGGGATGGTCCGGACAGCCTCAACGGCTTGGCGGTGCTGCGGCAGCTCCGGGAACGGCGCCCTGAACTGCCGGTTTTGGCCGTCAGCGGGCAAGACAACGTGCAGACCACCGTCGAGTTTTTCAAAGAAGGCGCCTGGGATTACGTCCTCAAAACAGAAGCCAATACCCAAGACAAGATTGTGGAAGCCATCCGTTCCCTGATGCGCCTGGTGCAAAGCCAGGAATACCTCAATTGGGCACGCTCCAAGCGGCGCAAGGAATGGGTTCGCCTCGGAGCCACTGCCCTCGCTGCTGTGGCCTTGGTCCTGGCCACCCTGCTGTTGACCTGAACGCAGCCTGCCTCAGGCAGCAAAACGGCGTTGGCATTCGCGCGCCAGCGCGGCATTCATGGCCTCAAACGCCGTCGGCAGCCTGGACCCCATGTACGCGAGCAAGGGCCGGGCCAACAGGCCGCGGAACTGCTCTTCATGGATCAGTACGGTGCTGCCATCGGCTTGTGCTTGGAGCATAAAGCGGTGTTCCCCGTCAAAAATGCCCGGCAGCCCGGTGCGGCCCAGCCAACGCAGCGCCTTGCCGGGCTCTGCTTCGAGGACCGTTGGAGTAAAATGCTGGGGCTTCATGCCGTCCAGATGCATGGTCAGGCGGAGTTTGGCCTTCGGCCGAAGGCCGGCCCCGCCCGATTCAGCCCCATCCCATACCGGATCGGCAGACCCGATGCCGGACTTGTCGATTCCCGCTTTGACAATACCCGCTTTGACGATAAACGGGTTCCAGGACGACCAGGCGTCCAAGTCGCTGAGCACGGCCCAGACCTGCTCCGGCCGGAACGGGATGCCTTTGGTGGTGGTAACGGTGTTTTTGGCGCTGCGGGATGTGGGTCGGGACATGGTGTAGGGTGCTTCAGTGATGTTGGTGCTGTACGGCATGGGTCAAAGGTCCATCCAGACGGCCCTGCCTGCCTTGGCACATTCCGCCAAGCAGTTGGCCCAACACGCCAAAGGCCACACGGCCTATCTTTCCAGCGGTTTGCCCAATCCACAGCATCCCTGGGCGGCCTGCACCACCCATGACCTTCAGCGCCACCTATCTGGAACAAATCCTCCGCTTTGCCGCCCTGCGGGGCGTAGCGCGCGAACAACTTCTCGTGCAGGCGGGGCTGCCGTCCTCATGGACCGCCGGCCCAATCGGTCAGGATGCCGACAACCGCTACCCCGAACCGGTCTACCGGGCTTTGCTGGAAGGCGCTGCCCAAGCCACCCGGGACCCCTGGTTCGGCCTGCACCTCGGGGGTTGGATGAACCTTGCGGCCGGTGGACTGGTGGGGCAATTGCTGCACACCAGCGCCTCGATCGGCGAAGCCCTTGAGCACCTTTGTGCCTATGCCGCCCTGGGATGCGAAGCCCTGCCCTTGCGCCTGGAACGCGGCAACACCGAAAGCATACTGATCCTGGAACCGGACCCTTTGTGGCTGGCCAAGGCCCCGTTGGCCGTGCGCCATACCGAAGACTTTTTCCTGGCCTTTGGGGTGCGGCAATTGGAGTGGCTGCACCAATTCCAGCGCAAACCTTTGGGCATTGATTTTCGCCGGCCCGAGCCGGCGAACCACAAAGCGGCCGAACGTGAACTCGGTGTGGCCCTGCGCTTTGGCCGGACGCATACGGCCATGCGTATGCGCAGCAGCTGGCTGAACGATCCCATCGCCTATGCCCATCCGCGCCTGTTGCAGGACCTCCTGGCCCTGGCCGAACGCCAGTTGGAAGAACACCGCAAGGCCCGTGCTGCAGGCCATGGCCAGGCATCAGGGGCTACGGTGCATGCGGTGCGTCAGGTCCTGTTTGCCCTGCAGGGCGAAGGCTTCCCCAGCCTGGAGGAGGTGGCCGCCAAACTGCACTGCAGCCCCCGCAGCCTGCAGCGCCGCCTTGCCGCAGAGGGCAGCAGTTTCCGCCGCGAGCTTGATCAATTGCAGGATGCCCGCGCCAAAAGGCTGTTGGCCTCTGATGCACACAGCGTGGCTGAAGTGGCCTGGCTTTGCGGCTACCGCGATGCGGCATCCCTCACGCGGGCGTTTCGCCGCAGGCACGGCCTGAGCCCCATGGCCTATCGGCAGGCGCAGTAGGCTTGGGCTTTGGGGCATTGGCCCTCCGCGCAAGTGGGCCCGATTCCGGTTCTTAGCGGCTGCATGGATGCTTTTTCGATCGTTGCCCTTCTGACGGTTTTTGCCGCGTTGTTTGCCTATGCCAACACGCGGGTACTGAAACTGCCCTTTACCATCGGCCTCATGGTGCTGGCCATCGCCTTTACGGGCGTGATCCTGGCCGTAGGCAGCATTTATCCGGCCGTCCTCACAGAGGCCAAAGCCTTTATCGGAGCCATCGATTTTGAGTCCATCCTGCTGGATGTGATGTTGAGTTTCCTGCTCTTTGCCGGTGCCCTGCACACCAAGCTCGATCACCTGGCCACCCACCGCGGTCCGATTGCCCTTTTTGCCACCGTGGGCCTGCTGATTTCCACGGCCCTGGTGGGCCTGGGGACCTGGGGCCTGCTGGGCCTGTTTGGCATGGACACGCCGCTGCTCTACTGTCTGTTGTTCGGCGCGCTGATCAGTCCAACGGACCCCATCGCCGTTTTGGGCATCCTCAAAAGCGCCGGAGCGCCGACCAAACTCAAAACCAAAATCGTGGGCGAATCCCTGTTCAACGACGGGGTGGGTGTGGTGCTTTTTCTGGTGCTCTTCGGCCTGGCTGAGGCCTCCGGCGGCACAGCACCAGGACATGGAGGCCTGGACTGGGGCCACATCGGGCTGCTGCTCCTCGAAGAAGTGGGCGGCGGCATCCTGCTCGGCTTTTTGGGCGGCTGGCTGGGTTATCTGATGATGCGCAGCATCGACCACTACGAAACCGAGGTCATCATCACCCTGGCCCTGGTCATGGGCCTGTACGCCCTGGCCGGGCGGCTGCATTTTTCCGGCCCCCTGGCCATGGTGGTGGCCGGGCTGTTGATCGGCAACAATTCCCCGCAAGGTGCCTGGTCGGAACTCACCGAACGCTACGTCGACAAGTTCTGGGAGATCGTCGACGTCTTCCTCAACGCCCTGCTTTTTGTGCTCATCGGCTTCGAATTGCTCATCGTGTCCATCAAGGGCCAGTACATCGCGCTGGGCATTTTGGCCATCCCGTTGACGCTGATGGCCCGCTACCTGGCCCTCTCCGGCCCCATCGCGCTGTACCGCGAAAAACTCGAGTTTGTCCCGGGCACCGGCACGGTGATGACCTGGGGCGGCATCCGCGGCGGCATTTCGATCGCCCTGGCGTTGAGCCTCCACCCCTATATGCAACGCGAACTGTTCCTGGCCATGACCTATATCGTCGTGGTCTTCAGCATCGTGGGCCAGGGCCTGACGCTTTCGCCGCTGTTGCGGCGAATCCTCCGCAAATCAGGCGCGGCACCATCCGCTCCGACAGCCCTATGAAAGCCCGTGTGCTGTCCGCTTTGCGGCGTAAAATCCCCATTTCCGTGGACCCTGTCCCGGAGGCATCCACTTGGTCCACGTGTTCCAAGTATGTAGCTTAGTAAGGCGTCATCGTTCTCCCCATCCCCACGCTGGCGGTATGGGATCACCTAAATGAAGCCCGCCATGAAGCGCTTCAGCAGAACGATGCATGTCCCTTTGTCAAGCTTGTTGGTCTTGATCACGACCATGACGCTGCAGGCACCGGAAGCCCACGCACAAGCCGACGATGTCCCTTTCCGCCGGGTGCAAGCGCAGCAGGAAGACCGTTTTGAAGGCATCGATGAGGGCGGATTGTACAAGCGCTGGAAGCGGGCAGAATACTGGCTGCAGGACCGTCTGAATCCTCAGGGAGCGCTCATCAATCATGTCGCGGCCAATTGGGACGCCCTGCAGCAGTTGCGGAGCACCGACTGGAATGGTACGGTGAGTGGCAACTGGCAACGCGTCGGTCCCAACAGGGTCATTCCCGCCGTTGGCGAAACCGGCATCGGACGGGTCAATTGCCTGGCCTTTGAGGACGCGGATACCTGGTATGCCGGCACAGCCGGCGGAGGGCTCTGGCGCACGGACAACGGTGCGGCAGGGACTACGGATTCCTGGATTCCCCTCACCGACAACCTGCCTTCGCTGGCCGTTTCGGGCATCGTGGTGGACCAGACCAACCCCAACCGCTTGTGGATCCTCACCGGAGACGGAGATGCCGGAATAACCGGTAGCGGAGGAAGCACCAGCTTTCGGGTGGGCGAATCGCCGGGCGTAGGCATTCTAGTGTCCCTTGACCGGGGAGCCACTTGGGACAGCACTGCCTTCACCTGGTCGCGTTCCGATCGCAATGCAGGGTTCAAGCTGCTGGTGCACCCTTCAAATCCTGAACTCCAATTGGCGGCCACCACCCTGGGATTGTTCCGGACCACAGACGGATGGCAAACGTTTACCCAGGTCCTTACCGGTGCCATTAGCGATGTGGAGCTCAAGCCCGGAGCACCCAATACGGTGTATGCGTGCGGCTACAACCGGCTTTTCCGCAGCGGCAATGGGGGGGGAAGCTTTTCCGAAATCACGGCAAATCTGGTTCCCCATGATGGTGCGGGGCGCATGGCCATAGCCGTCAGTCCGGACGCACCGGATCGCCTCTACCTGATCGGGTGTTATACCACAGGGGGAATGTCCACTTTCCAGTTTTCCAACAACAGCGGCAACAGCTTTACGGAAACCGCAGACCAGACCTACAACCTCATGGCCACCGATGACCCGACCGGGGATACGGATGGCCAGGGCAACTACAACCTGGCTTTGTGGGCCAGTCCGGGCAATGCCAGCCGCGTTTTGGTTGGAGGCATCAGCCTGTACGGCTCTGTTTCAGGTGG
>JAUIHG010000151.1 GCA_030432405.1 Bacteroidia bacterium
GCACGTTTCCACGAAGCCGGACCCCGAGACGAAGGAGCTGCCGGATTTCCATTGGCTGCACTCGTCTTTTGATGCTTTCAAGACCTTCCTGTTTGTCCCGCCGATGGTCACCCGCAACGGTGCGCACATCCGCGACGGAATTGACCTCAAGCGGACCATGTTCATGGTCATCATCGCCATGATTCCTGCGCTGTTGCACGGGATTCTGAACGTTGGCCACATGCACTTCGTGTCCATGGGCGAATACCTCGGCGTGTTTGAGGGCTTCGGGCACAAGCTGCTCTACGGCCTGGGCAAGGTCCTGCCGATCATCATTGTGGCTTATGGTGCGGGCCTTGGCGTCGAGTTCATGTTTGCGCAGTTCCGCGGCCACCCGGTGGCCGAAGGCTACCTGGTTTCCGGCATGCTCATCCCCTTGATCATGCCCCCGGACATTCCGCTGTGGATGGTGGCGCTGGCCTCGGTTTTTGCCGTCATCATCGGCAAGGAGGCCTTTGGTGGTACGGGCATGAATATCCTCAACGTAGCCCTGACAGCTCGGGTCTTCCTGTTTTTTGCCTACCCCTTGTACATCTCCGGCGATGAGGTCTGGGTCTCCCAGATGGCGGATGCCTATTCCGGGGCAACGCCCAACGCCATTCTGGCGAAGGTGGGCCTGACCAACGGTTTGATCGTCCCGGACGGTGGTGGTGTATATTCCACCATGTCGGGTACCTGGGGCCATTACACCTTCATGGATGCCTTCATGGGCTTCATTCCCGGCTCCATCGGTGAGATGAGCGTTCCAGCCATTCTGCTGGGCGGCATCTTTTTGGCCGTAACAGGCATCGGCAGCTGGCGCATCATGGTGAGCATGATTCTGGGGGCTTTGTTTGCCGGGTACCTGTTCAACGTCTCCTTCCAGGTCTTTGGCCTGACCAACGTCTTCCTTTCGGTCCCGCCGCATTTCCACCTGGTCATTGGCAGCATGCTCTTTGCCGCCGTGTTTATGGCCACCGATCCCGTCACGGCCGCCCAGACCGAAATCGGCAAATACTGGTACGGCTTCGGCATCGGGGTCTCCGGGATGATCATCCGGGTGGCCAACCCGGCATACCCGGAAGGCTGGATGCTCGCCATCCTGTTCATGAACGTGTTCGCTCCGCTGATCGACCACCTGGTCCTACGCTCGAACATCAAACGCCGCCTCGCACGTGGATAGAGAAAGCAACGTCTACACCGTCACCTACGCCGTGATCATGACCGTGATCGTGGCCGTAGCCCTGGCCTTTTTGGCCACCAGCCTCCAGCCGCGCCAATACGCCAATGAGCAGCTGTCCACCAAAATGGATATCCTCAAGGCCGTTGGATTGGACGACCTGGAAAAAGAAGAAGCCGCCCGTGTTTACGACGAGCGCATCGAGGGAATTGTCCTGAACGTCGATATGGAAATGACGTCCGACACGGTGAATGCCCTGGACATCGATCTGGCCAAGGAAGGCAAAAAGCCGATGGAGGAGCGCCGGTATCCGCTGTGGAAGTACACCGAGGGCGAGGATGTCCGCTACATCGTCCCGATGAGCGGCAGTGGCCTGTGGGACCGCATCTGGGGCTATGTGGCCCTGGAGGACGACTACGCCACCATCGCCGGCATCTCCATGGACCACAAAGCGGAAACGCCGGGCCTGGGTGCTGAAATCAAGGACAATCCGGAGGATTACAATGCCCCCTACGTTGGCAAGTCGATCTACAACGACGAGGGCGAATTTGTTGCCGTGAAGATGAAAAAGGGCAGCAAAGACGATCCGGACCATCAGATCGACGCCATCACCGGCGCCACGATTACCTCGGACGGGGTTAACGAGATGCTGTATGAGGACCTGAAGTCCTACCTCCCGTATTTCAAGAAACTGAAAACCTCCTAAGCCATGGCCGATACCGCAACCGCGAGCTCAGGAACCCTGATGGGCAAAAAGGAGCGCAGGCTCCTGACCGACCCCTTCAACGACAACAACCCGATCACCGTTCAGGTATTGGGCATCTGCTCTGCCCTGGCCGTGACCTCCGCCCTCAAGCCCTCCCTGGTGATGGCCATTGCCGTGGTGTTTGTCTGTGCCTTCAGCAACCTGGCCATCAGCCTGCTGCGCAAAGGCATCCCCGGCCGGATCCGCATGATTGTGCAGTTGACGGTAATCGCTGCTCTGGTGACCCTGGTGGAGCAAAGCCTAAAGGCCTTCCAATACGACCTCTACAAGCAGTTGTCTGTCTATGTGGGCCTGATCATCACCAACTGCATCATCATGGGCCGGCTGGAAGCCTTCGCCATGGGCAACAAGCCCTGGCAATCCTTTCTGGACGGCGTCGGCAACGGGGTGGGCTATGGCGTCATCCTGCTGGCCGTGGCCTTCTTCCGGGAATTCCTGGGCAAGGGCCAGATTTTCGGGTACCAACTGCTCGGCGAATGGTATGTGGGCAATGCCCTCATGCTGGCACCACCCGCAGCCATGTTCATCATCGGACTGATCATTTGGTTCCAACGGGCACGCAATACGGAATTGGTGGACGTCTCATGACGACCGCCTCCGGCGAAACCCTTTTCCGGGCATTGGCCCACCTCCAACCGCCCCTCCCGACAACCACTCCGCTTAAGCCTACGCGATGAGCTTCATAGACGCCCTCAACCTCTTCATCAAGGCCAGTTTCATTGAGAACATGGTGTTGGCCTACTTCCTGGGCATGTGTTCCTACCTGGCCGTGTCCAAAAGCGTCAGCACGGCCTTTGGCCTTGGCCTGGCCGTGATTTTTGTGCTGTCCATCACCCTGCCGATCAATTGGTTGGTGCTCAACTACGTGCTCGCCGAAGGCGGCGTTTTCGGCACCGACCTGACTTTCCTCAAGTTGATCGTCTTCATTGCGGTCATCGCCTCCATGGTGCAGCTGGTGGAAATGGTCATCGAACGCTTCAGCCCCAGCCTCTACAACAGCCTGGGCATCTTCCTGCCGCTGATCACGGTGAACTGTGCCATCCTCGGCGGCTCCCTGTTCATGGAAGCCCGCGAATACAACTTTGGCGAGGCTGTGGTGTTTGGTGTAGGAAGCGGTTTCGGATTCTTCCTGGCCATTGTGGCCATCGCGGCCATCCGCGAAAAGATCCGCTACTCCCATGTTCCCGCACCGCTGCGGGGCCTGGGCATCGCCTTCATCATCACCGGGCTCATGGGCATTGCCTTTATGAGCTTCATGGGCATCAAACTCTAACCGGACCACCTCTAAACGGATCATCTGCCTGTTATGCTGATTGCAACCGTGCTTCTGGCCGCCATGGGGCCCACCCTGATCTCGGCCCTGATTGCCTTTACGGCCATCATTCTGGCCCTGACGGCCATGCTCCTTTTTGCCAAATCCCAACTGGTGCCTTCCGGCGAAGTGGACATCGTTATCAACGGCGATGAAACCAAGCCGGTCAAAACCAAGCCGGGATCCACGCTGCTGACCACGCTGAGCAGCGAAAACATCTTCCTGCCCTCCGCCTGCGGCGGCGGTGGCACCTGCGCCATGTGCAAGTGCCAGGTGGTGGAAGGCGGGGGCGACATCCTGCCCACCGAAGTCAACTACTTCACCCGCAAGGAAGTGCAGGAGAACTGGCGTCTGGCTTGCCAGGTCAAGGTCCGCAACGACATGAAAATCCGGGTGCCCGAAGAAATCTTCGGCATCAAGAAGTGGGAATGCGAGGTCGTGTCCAACGACAATGTGGCCACCTTCATCAAGGAGTTTGTGGTCAAGTTGCCTGAAGGCGAAACCCTCGAGTTTGAGTCCGGTGGCTACATCCAGATTGACGTCCCGGTCTGTACGGTCAATTACAAGGACATTGAAGTCCAGGACGAGTACAAGGCCGAGTGGGACCAGTATAAAATGTGGGACCTCGTCATGAAAAACGACGAGCCCATCTTCCGCGCCTATTCCATGGCCAACCACCCGGCGGAAGGCAACATCGTGATGCTCAACATCCGGATTGCCACCCCGCCCTGGGACCGCGCCAAGAAGGCCTGGATGGACGTCAACCCGGGCATCTGTTCGTCCTTTGTGTTTGCACAAAAACCGGGCGACAAGGTCACCATTTCCGGTCCCTATGGCGAGTTTTTCATCAAAGAGACGGACAAGGAGATGGTCTACATCGGCGGGGGTGCCGGCATGGCGCCGCTGCGGTCCCACCTCTTCCACCTTTTCCACACGCTCAAGACCCGCGACCGCAAGATCAGCTTCTGGTACGGCGGCCGGACCAAGCGTGAATTGTTCTACATAGAGCAGTTCCGTGCCATCGAAAAGGAGTTCGACAACTTCCGCTTCTTTGTGGCCCTGGACAATCCCCAGGAGGAAGACAACTGGCAGGTCATGGAAAGCATGGACGACCAGGGCGACGGTTTTGTCGGCTACATCATGCCCGTCCTGCAGGACAAATACCTCAACCAGCATCCCGAGCCGGAAGAAATTGAATTCTATTTCTGCGGCCCGCCGATGATGAACGCCTCGGTCATCAAGGCCCTGGACCAGCTCGGTGTACCCGATGAAAACATCAGCTTTGACGACTTCGGCGGATGATCCCCCGCCGCCTCCATAACACCGCACAGGCCGTCCCGAAAGGGCGGCCTGTGTGCTTTGTGGCCGTGCAAGGCGGGTTGTTCAACGCGTGTTTGAGGCTGAAGTCCGCTGCCGTGCTGCTGCTGGGCCTGGTCTTCGCCCTGGCGGGCGAAAGCTGCAGCCCCTCCGGTCAACAGGCTGCTGCCGGAGCGGATTCCGATACCTCCTCAGGCTACCAGGCTGCGCTTCAAGCCGACGGACGCTACCTGGTGCAATTGGAAGGGCAGACGATGGGCACCACCTATCGCGTGCGGTATTTCCAGCCCGGAGGGAGCAAACCCAAGAACTTCAAGCCGGCTGTGGATTCGGTGCTCGAAGCATTCAACGCCTGCCTGAGCACATACGACCCTGCGTCCACCCTGAGCCGTTGGAATGCGGCTGCAGGTGGCTCGGAGGTGCCTTTTGAAGGGGCCTGCGGCACTTGGGCATCGCGTCTGGATGCGCTATGCCGCAACATCCACGCCGCATCAAATGGCGCCTTTGACCCCACCGTGATGCCGCTGGTCCGGTACTGGGGCTTTTTTACCGAGGACCCCTTCGCCGGAGGCGAACACGTGGACAGCGCGGCGGTGGACAGCCTCATGGGCTTCACCGGATGGACGGGTATGACGCAAGCGGTGGATGCGCGCGAGCAGGGCGGAAGTTTCCATTGGATCAAGACGGATCCCCGCGTGCAGCTGGATTTCAACGCCGTGGCCAAGGGCCTGGGGGTGGATGTGGTGGCCGAATACCTGCGTACACTAGGCCTGCGCAACCTGTTGGTGGAAATCGGCGGGGAAGTGGTGGCGTACGGCAGCAATGCGTCCGGCGGACCCTGGCGGATCGCGTTGGAAAAGCCCGAAGCAGGCCAGCGCAGCTTCCATTCGGTCTTGAACCTGCGCGATGCGGCCATGGCCACGTCTGGCAACTACCGCCGTTTTTGGGAAAAGGACGGGGTGCGCTATGGGCACAGCCTCAATCCCCAGACCGGATATCCGGAAAAAAGCCGCCTGTTGAGCGCCACGGTGGTGGCCAGGGACTGCGCCACCGCGGATGCCTGGGCCACGGCCTGCATGGTCATGGGCATGGAGGAAGGCATGAAGGCCATCGAAGCCCAGACGGAGGTCGAAGCCTATTTCATGTATCTCGATGAAGAAAGCAGCCAATCGGGCATTGCGAGCATGCAAAGCACCGGTTTTGCAGCGCTGACCGGGGAACGCTGAATGGCACAAAGCCAACCCGTTCGGCCTTCGGCTTTTCGGGCTCAGGCATTGCCTACCGCCGGAAGCGGAGGCAAGGGCTGCGAACGGTCGCGGGAAACATCCTTCCCGCCGTTTTCATCGTCGTTTTGGCATTCCTCTCCGGGCTTGCTGCCGCAGACGGTGCAATTGCCGACTTTGTCCTTGAGCATCGGATTGTTGGTGGCACAAGTGCCGCGGAATTCGCCGCCTTTGACCAGCAGGATGCGCAGGCTCAGGCCTACCACGGCCAGGCCGACAATCAACAGCGCAAGGAGAACGGTTTGCATGCTGCAAAGGTACGCCCGATGCCGGGTCCGACCGGGCTACAGCACATGAGCCTCGTCAGGATGCCGATACAGCCCCGGGCAGGGCCGGTGTACCTTTGACCGCTCAAGCTCCACCAGAACCCGCCTATGGCCATGTCTTCCTCCCAACAGCACCGCAGCGGTACAGCGCCGGATGCGTCCAGCCCTTCCCAAACGCCTTCGCCGGGCCCGGCGAACACCAGCACGGGCAGTCCTGCGCCAAATGTGGAAGGACAGCGCAGCCGACCGGTCAACCAGGCCCACAGCATGGAACAGAAGCTGGATGCCTTTCGCCGGCTGTTGACCATCATGGACGAGCTGCGCGAAGGCTGCCCCTGGGACCGGGAGCAGACCATGCAAAGCCTGCGCAACCTGACCATCGAGGAAACCTACGAGCTGGCCGATGCGCTGATGGAGGACGATTTGGACGGCGTGGCCGAAGAACTGGGGGACCTGCTGCTGCACGCCGTGTTCTACGCCCGAATCGGCGATGAGCGCGCCGCCTTTGACATTGCCGATGTATTGCACCGGGTGTGCGACAAGCTGGTGCACCGCCATCCCCACATCTACGGCGACGCGGTGGTCGAGGACGCAGAAGCGGTCAAGCAGAACTGGGAACAACTCAAGCTGGCCGAAGGCAAACGCTCCGTGCTTCAGGGCGTTCCGCAGTCCCTGCCCGCCCTGATCAAAGGCCAACGGATGCAGGAAAAGGCGGCCAAGGTGGGCTTTGAATGGCACCACATTGAAGATGTATGGGCCAAGGTGGAGGAGGAAAAGGCGGAGTTGGAAGAAGCCGTCGCCTCCGGCGAACACAAGCGGATGGAGGCGGAGTTTGGTGACCTGCTTTTTGCGCTGGTCAACTACGGCCGCTTCCTGAATGTGGAGCCCGAAACCGCCCTGGAGCGCTGCAACCGCCGTTTCAAAGCGCGCTTTGAATACATCGAAGCCCAAGCAGATGCACGCCGCTTGGATTTGAAGGGCATGTCGCTGGAGGATATGGATGCCCTGTGGAACGAGGCCAAGGCGCAGGGCATTGGCCGGGATTGAAGGGTGCGCCCCGCACGGGGAACCCGCGTAAACGCCTATGTCAACTGCGGTTCTGTGCATCAAAAAACCCGGCGCCTTGCGGAACCGGGTTTTTTGATGGTATGCAACTGCTCGCTTAGAAGGTGTGCTGCAGCTTCAGGAAGGTCACCCGTCCGATCTGGGGAACCCCCGGGAAGGTTTGGTAGGGGATGCCGAGCACGTTGGACACGTCCAGCAGGACACGGCTGTTTTCGCTGAAGGGCGGCGTGTAGGCTACACGGGCGTCCAGGATGTGGTAGGGATCCACGCGGCCGATGTAGACCGCCGAGTTGGCCGGGAAGCCGTCGTTCCACCGGAACGAACCGCCGATGCTCAGGCCCACATCGGGGAAATCGTGGTCGTAGCCCACCGAGAACTTGTACTTGGGTGCATTGAGCGCAATGTAGCCGCCGGCGGCACCTTCCACCGCAATGGAGTCGCGGTTGACCCAGCTGAGCGAGCCGCTGAGCGCGCCGTTTCGGCCCACCAGGTAGGTGAAGCCGAGGTCGGCACCGAGAACAGCCACCCGATCGTCCAGGTTGCGGTAGGTAAGGATGACGTCGTTTCCGACCAAGCTGTCCTGGTTGTCCGGCGCCACCGTACCCAGCGTCAGTTGTTCGTTGGCTCCGATGACGAGGTTGATAAATTCTTCGTGTACATCGCCATCCACGGCTCCGCCGAAGTTGCCGTCCAAAGCACCAACCAGGAAGCCCAGTTCCGCGGGCGCCAGGGCGGCGAGGTTGTCGTGCAGCAAACCACCGGGTTCGTTGGGCCCGAGCGTACCCGCCAAAAGCATCGGATCAAAAATGATGCTCGGAGCCACGTTGGTCAGGGGCGTAACGAAGTTGTCGATCATGGTGTAATACCCGTCGACGTTGAAAAACAGCTTATCGTTGGCCAATAGGCCTTTGTAGCCCACTTCGATGGTCTGGGTGATGGAGCTTTCCACCGGACCGAAATCGTTCAAACTGCCCAGGTTGAAGGTGTTGTTATAAATCGCGGCAAAGGGGTTGTCCGGGTTGTCCGGAGCCTGGGCCACGGCAGCATAATCGATGCCGAGCAGGGGAACGTTTTGGGCCGCGCCGGTCATGCCGTTGAACACATT
>JAUIHG010000152.1 GCA_030432405.1 Bacteroidia bacterium
CAGAAAGCCCTCGTGTTCTGGTACGGGAAGCAGATCATGATCCTCTCCGGGAAGAAGTACGCGCGCTTGCTGGACGCCGAAGCCACAGGCGATGCGGAAGCCGTTCAACTGGCTTTGGCCAAGCTGACCGGGCATTTCAAGCACGGCAACGAAAGGTAGGCCGTCTGGACGCGGGTTGCGTAGCGCCTCCTGACTACGCATCAGTGGTACACGGTTAAGCGCAGTACAAGCAGGCCATCATGCTGCATCTCGATCGGAAAAGCACCCTTTCAAGCCCAATCGGCACGTGGGCCCATGTGCGCGTAGGCGAATGCATATATTGATGGCATTCGCCTCCCGGGCGTTGCTCTCCAGGTCATGTTCTCCTGGCCATTGGATAGACGCCCAATAGACCAACGCCAACCCTTTATGTCCAGCCCCGACTTCAGCACACTCCGTGCGCTCTACATCAACTGCACCCTTAAAAAATCGCCGCAACACAGCCATACGGCCACCCTGATGGATGTTTCGAAGGGCATCATGGAGCGCGAAGGCGTCGAGGTAGACAGCGTGCGGCTGGTGGACCTGGACATCGCCACAGGCATTTACCCCGACATGACCGAGCACGGTTGGGAAAAGGACGGGTGGCCCGCGTTGTTTGAAAAGATCAAAGCTGCCGACATCCTGGTGGTCGGAACGCCGATATGGCTCGGCGAAAAATCTTCGGTGGCCCAACAGCTCATCGAACGGCTGTACGCCATGAGCGCCAAGACCAACAGCAAGGGGCAGTACATCTATTACGGCAAGGTGGGCGGCTGTGTGGTCACCGGCAACGAAGACGGGGTCAAACATTGCGCCATGGGCATCCAATATGCCTTGCAGCATGTGGGCTACTCCATTCCCCCACAAGCCGATTGCGGCTGGCTGGGCGAAATCGGTCCCGGCCCCAGCTACGGCGACAAAAAATGGCAGGACGAGTCCCTTGAGGAACCGGCGGGCTTCGGCAGCGGTTTCACCAATAAGAACACCACGTTCATGACCTACAACCTGATGCACCTCGCGGCCCTGCTGAAGGCCAACGGCGGTTACGGCAATCGCGGCAATTCCAGCAAGGCCTGGGCCGATGGCGAACGCTGGTCGTTTGAACCGCCGAAGGCTTGAAACAACCTTGGTCACAGCTTTACAACCGCCCTGAAACCCGCCCCATGGATTTGGAATTGAACAAACAGAACGCCATCGCCTTTTACAAGACAGCGTACGAAGGCAATCCGCGGGCAGCTGTAGAACGCTATGTGGGCCAGGAATACATCCAACACAACCCGGATGTGGCCAACGGCACCGAGGGCTTCATTGCCTATTTTGAGCGCATGCAGCGCGAATACCCGGACAAGTCCATCGAGTTTGTCCGCTGCATCGCCGAAGGCGACCTGGTGGCCCTGCACACACACCAAAGCTGGCCGGACAATGAGGAATACGTGACCATGGACTTCTTCCGCTTTGACGGCAACGGTAAAATCTGCGAACACTGGGATGCCATACAACGCATTCCAGAATCCTCCGCCAATCCGAATACGATGTACTAAGCGGCCAGCAGCGGCATCTTTTCCTCCCCCACATTCATACCATATGCTTTCGGAGACCACACTTGAAAAACCAGCGGCCAAACGCACGCTGGCCGATGCCTATCAAAAGGTCCGCGCGCGCACCGAGGGGCTGTGTGTGCCCCTGCAGCCCGAAGATTATGTGGTGCAAGTGGAGGCCTTCACCAGCCCGGCCAAATGGCACCTGGCCCACACCACCTGGTTTTTCGAAACGTTTGTGCTCCTTCCGCATTTCGCGGGTTACCGCGAATACCATCCCGAATTTGGCTTCCTGTTCAACAGCTATTACAACAACGCCGGCGACCGCGTCTTGCGCGCCAACCGTGGCAACCTCTCCCGGCCCACCGTCGAGGAAGTGTACGCCTACCGCAAGCATGTGGACGAGGGCATGCAGCACCTGTTGGAGCAGGAGCCTTCGGACGTGGTCCGCGAACTCGTCACCCTGGGCCTGAACCACGAACAACAGCACCAGGAGCTGCTCGTGACCGACCTCAAATACATGTTCGGGCACAACCCGCTTTTCCCGGCGTATGCTGCGGATGCCTCCATCGTGGACCGGAAGCAGGGCTCAGAAGACGGCTTTTTAGCCATTGTAGAAGGGATGCACGACATCGGCTTCCGCGGCCAGGGCTTTTGTTACGACAACGAACTGGGCGTGCACCAGGTCTTTTTGAACCGCTTTGAACTGTCGCGGGCGCTGGTGACCAATGGCGAGTACCTCGAGTTCATGGAGGCTGGCGGTTACAGCGATTTCAACCTCTGGCTGGATGAAGGCTGGAGCTGGGTACAGGAATACGGCATCAAAGCGCCGCTGTACTGGCATTCCATCGACGGCACCTGGCACCACTACACGCTCCAGGGCCTGCGCAAGGTGGAGCCGAACGGCATCCTGAAGCACATCAGCTTTTACGAAGCCATGGCCTTTGCAGAATGGAAAGGCATGCGGTTGCCCACCGAATTCGAATGGGAAGCAGCCGCCGACAAACTGGACTGGGGCCAGCGCTGGGAATGGACCGCGAGCGCCTACCTCCCCTACCCCAATTTCAAAAAAGCCGAGGGCGCCATCGGCGAATACAACGGAAAGTTCATGGTCAACCAGCAGGTCTTGCGCGGCGCATCCGTAGCTACGGCCGAAGGCCACAGCCGCCCGAGCTACCGCAACTTTTTCCACGCCGACGAACGTTGGCAGTTCACCGGCATACGCCTCGCCCGATGAGTTCCGCTTCCCCCAAATCCGGTCTGGAGACGCCCGAGCCCATGCAGGCAGACCATATCAATGAGGAGTTTGCATGGGAAGTGGAGGCTGGCTTGACGGCTTCGCCGAAAAGGCTTTCCTCCAAGTATTTCTACGACAGCAAGGGATCGGCCCTTTTTGCGCAGATCATGGATTTGCCGGAATACTACCTCACGGATGCCGAGCTGGAGATCCTCAAGGAGCAGTCGCCGGCCATCATGGACCGGCTTGGGATTTATCGGGAGACGCCTTTTGAATTGGTGGAATTGGGCGCAGGCGATGGCGTAAAAACCATCGAGCTGCTCAAACATCTGGAGGCGGGTGATTACCGCTACCGGTATGTGCCCATCGACATTTCCCAACAGGCCCTGAACCAATTGGAAAAAAACATCCGTGCGGCCTTGCCGAACAAGCAGATCCAGCCCAAAAAAGGCGACTACTTCAAAAAACTGGGCGAGCTCTCCGATTCCGACACCCCGAAGGTGGTGCTGTTTTTGGGCTCCAACCTGGGCAACATGAAAGACGACCGCGCGCACGGGTTTATCAAAAGCCTGGCCGACAACCTGGCCCCCGGCGACAAGCTCCTCTTGGGCACCGACCTGATGAAAGATGCGTCCATTGTCTTGCCGGCCTACAACGACAGCCAGGGTGTAACGCGGGACTTCAATTTGAATTTGCTGGAACGCATCAACCGGGAGCTGGGTGCGGATTTTGATTTGGACGCCTTTACCCATGCGCCGGAGTATGACGAAAAGGAAGGCATTACCAAAAGCTACCTGCGCAGCGAAAAGGATCAGGAAGTCAGCATTCGGGCCATCGGCAAAACGATTCCCTTTCAGCGCCACGAAAAAATCCATACCGAGATTTCGCGCAAATACAACGACGCCATCCTGGAGGACATCTGCCGCGGGACCGGCATGAAGGTGATCGGAAAATTCACCGACCACCGGGACTATTTTGCCGATTACGTGCTGGAAAAGGCCTGATGGAGCCCCGCATTCGAGCCGCCGTGTGGGGCATGTCCGGCAGCGCCACGCGCTGGTATATGCAGCGCATCCAATCCGCCTTGGGCATCGAAGCCAGCCCGCCGCTGTACCCTACCGACTTTGAGGCCATCAACGCCCTGTTGCCTTCGCCGTCTGAGGCGCTAAAGAAGCTTCTGGAAACGCACCTGGCCTCCCTCCCACGCAGCATCCGCCACTTGCTGGTGCCCAACATCACCATCCACCACACGCTGGACGGCATGGACCTGCAAGGGCGCTATGGCCTGGAGCTGTTCCACCCCGTGACCGAAACCGCCCGTGCCCTGAACGCGCAAGCCATCCATGGTGCCGTGCTCTTCGGCACGCGCCATACCATGCAGCCCGGCTATCTGTCGCAAGCGTTAGAGGCCAGCGGCATCCATATTGCGTTTCCCTCCCCGAAGCACATCCAGCTCGTGGACCAGCACCGGCTTCGGGTCTATGAAGGCACCTCCACACCGAAGCAGGACCAGGCCTTCAACGCGCTGGTCCGCGCATACGCCGACAAACAGCCGGTGGTTCTGGCCTGCACCGAACTGTCGATGACCTTCGCCGGCCAACACCGCAACGTCTTCGACATGGCCCGGCTGCAGGTGGATGCCTTCGTGCACACGCTGCACGCGTCGGCATAGGCCAAGCGCTCCCGCTGCGCCATAAGTACCAGCGCCGACGGAGGAGCCTTTTCCTATTCATCAAGCCAACCGCTGCTATCTTGGTGTTCGCCCTCAGCTCCATTTACGACCATTTTCATCGCCCATGGACCTCCTCCGCCAACAGCTGCGGCATTACAATCCGGCTTTCACCGATGCGGAACTCCACGAAGGTTTGCAGCGGTTTGAGCAGCACCATGCAGAAGCCGGGGCCATGCTTTCGGACCGCAAGCAGCCCGAACGGCGTTTGTTCTATCTGGAATCGTCCGTTTGCCGTTGCACCTATCCGGACAAGGAAGGCACCGAGCAAACGCTTTGGATGAAACCGGCCCAAACCTTCCTCGCTGACTACAAAGGATTTGTGGAGGGCGGCAAAACGCCGTTCAGCCTTCAGGCCTACGAAGCCGGCGTGGTCCACAGCATCCATCGCGATGCCTTCCACGACTTGTGCAGGGCCCATACCAATTGGGCCCTGTTTGGCCTGCACATGACTGAAGCGTTGCACGTTGGCCTGATTGACGTGTTCACCAATCTGCTCTCCAACGACGCCACCGACAATTACCGTTACATCGAGTTTGCCTTTCCCGAGTTTCTCCGTGTGGCCCCGCTCAAGCACATCGCCTCCATGCTGCAGGTATCCTCCGTCACCCTGTCCCGAATCCGTTCCGGAAAACAGCGCAAGCCTTGAATTCTTTAACATTTGTTATGCCCCAGCCGCAGGCGTTTTCCGTTCTTGCGCACATGAAACCCGCCTTTTCATTTGCACTAGTGCTGCTGTTCATGATGTCCGCCCAATCCACCTCCGCGCAATCCTCCTCCACCCCAGGCGCCACCACTCAAACTCAAATGCCCGACGGCAAAGCGCAAACGGTCAAAAAAACTTTCTCGCGATCCACCAGCATCGAACAATACATCGATGCTACTCCGGCCCGCGTTTGGGCCTTGCTGACCGATGCCGCCGCCATGCCGGAATGGAACTCCACCATCGTGTCCCTGGAAGGCACCATCGCCTCCGGCGAAAAAATCCGCCTGGTCAGCAGCCTGGACAGTTCCCGCACCTTCAAACTCAAAGTCAAGGAAATGGTGCCCGAGCAGCGTCTGGTATGGGGCGACGGCCTGGGCGAACGCGTCTATACCCTCAGCCCGGAAGGAGAAGGCGTCCGCGTCAACATGACCGAACGGATTGGCAACTTCATGTTCCCGCTGTTTGCCGGCAAAATCCCGCCCTTTGACGAAGCCTTTGAGCAATTCATGCAGGATTTGAAGGTCGCTGCCGAACGGTGATTTTCCAAGCCGCCTGAACGGCGGCTGGCCAAGCGCGTGAAACCATCCGCCTGGGCTCGGTGCGGTCCGGGGTGTCGTGCCGTCCTCAAGGCATGCTTTCGCCGGCGGGCCGGCGAATCCCAACAGCCAGCAGCCACACACAAAACCCGACTTCCGCAAAGAGGGCGGCCAAGAGCATGATGGGTTCGGTGACCGGCTTGGCCGAAGGCGCAATGAATGCGGCCAGGGCATCCGCGAGGTAGGCCACGCCCGCGACGCCGAGCACCCAGCCCCAGAAACGGGGAAAGTGGACCGATCGGTACAAAAGCCAGCCCATGAGCATGCAGTTGATGGCAAAAAAGACGCCCGAGGTGAGGTACCCATGGTCGAAGGCCTGGAAGTGGTAGGCGGCCAATTCCACTTGGGTGGCGCTGGGTATGCCGCTCCCGGTGACGCCGGTAGCATCCTGCACCAAAAGCACCGGCGCCAGAGCATGCGACAGGTTGGCACCCAGAATGGCCGCCTGCAGGAGCCGGAATCCCGCAGCCAGCGCTGCCACAAAGGGATTTACACCACGCAGCAAGGCGAAAAACAAAAAGGCGATGGCCACATCCGCCACCACCATCAGCAGGTCGGCCAGGTAGGCGCTGCGGTACAGCGTTTCCTGCGCCAGGATACGGGACAGGCTACCGGCCGGATCGCTGAGGTCCACCAGGGCGTCGCGCACAGCCAGCCCGGCATATAGCCCGCAGGCGATGATGACCAGATACACCAGACCGGTCAGGCGGCCCAGGCGAACAGTAGGGAGGGGCATGGTCGTGTGCATGGCGTGTCGTTTTGTGGACACAAAGGAGCACAAATGCACGTCATAGGCCAACTGCGTACGTTCAAAACGTCTATCCTTTCCAGAACAAGGGAGGTCGCTTGAAAGACTACGCTATCGCCGTTGCCGGGCCAGCACTCCTCGGGCTGGCGCAAACTGCGGATCGGTTTTCTTGGCTTTTTGGTAGAGTTCCATGGCCGCCGGGGGAATGGGGCCGTATCCGGATTGGTTCCAGATGCGGTCGGCCTGCAAATACAAATCCAGGGCTTCACGGCCTTTGTCGGCCTGGGCCAAAATCGAAACAAGGCGCGCGGAATCGGGAAATGCAATCAGCTCCGCCGGCAGCGGAGTACGGTGTTCCCAAAGGGCAAACAAGCTGCCATATTGGTCCTCCGGCCGGTTGGCATAGGCCGCCCGGGTGGCACTGAAATGCAGGCGTGGATGGCGGTCGGTATGCAGAGCGCCTTCGCCGGCGAAGGCGGCAAGTCCAGCCCGGTCCGCCACAAACCCGGTGAGCACGTCCCGATCTCCGTCGATGGCCTGGCTGGCGGGCATACCCCGCATGGTGGCGCGCGACAAACCCACCAGATCCACCGCAAAGGGTGCTCCGTGTTTGGCCGCATACGCAGCCGAATCCGTGCCCAGCAGCAAGAGCAAGGGCGTCCGGGTATTGTAATAGCCCAGCCAGGCGCTGGCGTCGTTAAAGGCGGCCAGAAAGGTGCGGGCCAACAGCCGCAAGGTGGGCGCGTCAAATTCGTGCAGCGGCACCCACTGGGCCACCAAACCGCCTGGTGCAACGCGGTCGCGGAGCCGTTCAAAATGTTCCAGGCTGTAGAGGTTTCCCGCGCCGTCGCGGCCCGGATGGAACAGGTCGCCGACCACCAGGTCATAAGGCTCCTGTACCGCTGCGGCAAATCGGCGGGCGTCGGCCTGGTGCACGGTGGCTTTTTCGGCCCGGTCCAGCCCGCCATTGATCTGCGCAAAACGCGGCAGCAGGTCCACGATATCGGGATGCAGCTCCACGGCGTCAACCTGCTCGATGTCCCGGTAGCCCAAGGAAGCTCCGACGGTTGCACCCGTGCCTACGCCCAGAAAAAGCACCCGCTTTGCCTCCGGCGAAAACAACAGGGGAATGTGGCCCATCCGTTGTTCGGCGTAGCTCAACCCACCGCCCATCACAAAATGCCGGCCGACCAGCAGTTCTGGAACGTTGGTTCCAAGGGCGTTGACCTGACCCGGTTGCAGCAAATGCACGGTTCCGGCCAGGCTTTCACGCACGTCCAGGATACGGGTGCCGGGCGGCAGTTCCGGCGCGTTGGGATTGGAAGGAACCAGCAGCAGGCCAAATAACCCAACGGCTGCAGGGGGCAACACGCGCAGCATACCGGCTTTGGGCATTTGACGAGCGCTCCATACAACCGCAACAACCGCATACCCCAGCACCACCACACGCAAAGCCCAGGCACTGCCCAGCGGCTCGATCAAGCCCAGCCCGAACACCAAGGGAGCCAAGGTACCGCCCAGCGTATTCCAGGCATACACAGCGCCCACCCCGCGCTGTTCGTAGCGGCCCACCAGATCGCGCACGACGTCGGCCCGCATCGTCGCCGGCACCACGGCATAGCGCGCCACCGGCACGTCCAGGGGCCCGAGCGGACCCTCGCCCGGCGTGTCCACCACGACGAGCTCGGCCTCCGGATGGGCCGCCACGGCGCCCGCCGC
>JAUIHG010000153.1 GCA_030432405.1 Bacteroidia bacterium
AGGCGATGAACAGCTCGGTGATGTAGGCCACACCCACAATCGAACCGGTCAGCACGATCACCTTGTTCATCGACTCGATGTGGCCGATGGTGATGTAATCCTCCAGCTTGAGGATCTTGCGGGCCACCAGCATGAGCGTGAGCACCATCGCAAAGCCGGAAAAGATGGCGCCCGCCACGAAGTAGGGTGGGAAGATGGTGGTGTGCCAGCCGGGAATGACCGAAGTGGCAAAGTCGAAGGACACGATGGTGTGCACCGAAAGCACCAGCGGAGCGGCCAAGCCGGCCAGGATCAGGGACAGCGATTCAAAACGCATCCATTCCTTGGCCGAACCGCGCCAGCCGAAGCTGAAAATGCTGTAGAGTTTCTTCTGGATTTTACCGGTGGCACGGTCGCGCACCGTGGCCAGGTCCGGGATCAGACCGGCATACCAGAAAAGCAGCGAAACGGTGAAGTAGGTCGAGATGGCAAACACGTCCCACAGCAGGGGAGAGTTGAAGTTTACCCAAAGTGGCCCGCGACTGTTCGGGTAAGGAAAAACGAAGAACAATATCCAAATCCGCCCCATGTGGATGAGGGGGAAAAGGCCCGCACACATCACCGCAAAAATGGTCATGGCTTCCGCCGAACGGTTGACCCCTGTACGCCACTTCTGGCGGAACAGCAGCAAAATGGCGGAGATCAGCGTCCCGGCGTGGCCGATGCCGACCCACCAGACGAAGTTGGTGATGTCCCAGCCCCAACCGATGGTCCGGTTCAGGCCGTAGGTGCCGATGCCGTAGGCGATGGAGTAGCCGATGGTGGCAAAGCCGATCAGGGCGATCAGGCCGGTGAAGGTGATGGCCGCCATCCAGGTGGGTGTCGGCGCGCTTTCAACCGGGCCGATGATGTCGTCCGTGATCTGCTTGTAGGTCTTGCGACCGGTGATCAGCGGCTCCCGAATGGGCGAAACGAAAACGTGGGCCATAGCGTCTGCGGTTGCTCGGGGTATGCGGTAAAGGAGCGCCGGGAGGCGTCCGGATGTTGGTTTAGGCTTGGTCTAAGGTCCCTTCAAAGGGGACTTCGTGGAGGTGATCCGCGGCGTCCTTGTTGCGCACCTTGGTCAGGTAGTTGACCGTGGGCAGGGTGTGGAACTCTTCCAGCACCCGGAAGGCGCGGGCATCTTCTTCAAACTCCTTGTACGCCTTGCTGTCGTTGTCAAAGAGGTTGCCGAAGGTGATGGCACCGGTGACGCAGGCCGTCTGGCAGGCCGTCTTGATGTCGCCATCGGCGAGCTTGCGGCCTTCCATCTTGGCTTCAAGCTTGCCTTCCTGGATGCGCTGGACACAGAAAGAGCATTTCTCCATCACCCCCCGCGAACGCACGGTCACATCGGGGTTGAGCACCATGCGGGTCAGCGCGCTGGTCATGCCTTTTTCGCCTTCGGCGGTCAGCGGGTCCTTGTCGTTGTAATCGCCGAAGGAGTCCGCACCGAGGTAGTCGTACCAGTTGAAGCGGCGCACCTTGTAGGGGCAGTTGTTCGCGCAATAGCGCGTGCCGATGCAGCGGTTGTAGGCCATCTGGTTGATGCCCTCGGAGCTGTGGTTGGTGGCCGCCACCGGGCAGACGTTCTCACAAGGCGCCTGGTCGCAGTGCTGGCACATCATCGGCTGGAAGACCACTTCCGGGTCGTCTTCGGAGCCGGCGTAGTACCGGTCGATGCGCATCCAGTGCATCTCGTGCTTGCGCTCCATTTCGTGCTTGCCGACCACGGGAATGTTGTTCTCGCTTTGGCATGCCACGTGGCAGGCGGCGCAACCGATGCAGCTGTTCAGGTCAATGGACAGGCCCCAGTGGAACCCGTTTTTGTTGCGGTAGCGGTCCGGGTAGAAGGAACGCAGGTGAGCCAGCACAACCTCACGGTCGTGGTTGCCGGCCATGGGGTCTTTGGCGTAGGCGGCCTGCGTGGTTTCCTTGACGTGCGGGCGCTTTTTCTTGCTGTCGTCAAAGAGCGAATCGTAGTCCTGGGTCTTGGCAAAATCGGTGCTGCCGGTTACGGCAGCCCATTCACCCCCAACCCAGTTGTTGCGTTCGCCGCTTTGCAAGAGGTAGGCGTTGCCGCCCACGTTGGTGCCTTCAAAACCCGTGTGGGTCCTGCCGTAGCCTACGGCCACGGCGAACACGCCACGCGCGGTGCCCGGGGTGCTCGCCACCGGCACGGTGATGGTACCTCGCTCGGTTTTCAGCTGCACATGCTGGCCGTCCGTGAGGCCTTGCTCGCGCAACCAGTTGGGGTTGACCATCGCAAAATGGTCCCAGGTGATCTTGGTGATCGGATCGGGGGTTTCCTGCAGCCAGGGGTTGGCCGTATAGGAACCGCCGCCGATGAGGGGGTCTTCGTAGACCACGATGTCCACATTGCCCGGTCGGTTGGCATAGGCCTGCTTGAGGCGGCCGGCGGCCGTGGCCACCGAAACAGCTGCCGGTGCGGCTTCGTCTTCGCCGCTCAGGTTGTCCGCCATCGGGCTGGACCCAGCGCTGTACACGCCCGTTTGCAGGGCGCGGTTCCAGGCATCCTTGCGGTTGAGCTCGGAGGCCAGCACATTGGCGTTCCAGTACTGGGTCAAAAAGTCGTACCAGCTGCGGCCGTCCCCGGCCCAGTCCAGCAGGCTCTGCTGGAAGGCCCGGCTGTCGAACAGCGGGCGGATGGTGGGCTGAACGAGGGAGAATTCGCCCTTGGCGGCTTCCGCATCGTTCCAGCTTTCCAGGTTGTGGTGGTCGGGCAGCACAAAGCTGCAGAGGCTGGCCGTCTCGTCGAGGGTTCCGGCCGTGCTGATGCTGGTGCCCACCTTTTCGAGGGCCTGGGCGAAACCCGGGCGGTCGTAAACCGGGTTGGCACCGGCCACAATCAACACGTCCACACTGCCGGCCTGCATGTTGGCCGTCAGTTGGCGGAAGGCTTTTTCGTTGCCCTGGCGCAGGAAGCTGCGGCGGTCCCATTGCAGGGTTTTGCCGTAGTTGCCCAGCAGGGTGTTGATGCGGTTGACCACATGCTGCGCATCGCTGCTGTTCAGGCCGCTGCAGACGATGGAGCGCCCGCGGGCCTTCCAGAGGTCTGCGGCCGCTTTGTCCAAGCGGGCCGTGGCCGTGGCATGGTCCAGTGCGGGCAGACCGCCGATGGCAGGGGCACCCGCTTTGGCGGCAATGCGGTCGTGGAGCTGCATGAGGCTGAGCACCACCTGGCTTTCGGTCAGCGGGATGCGGTAATCCGCGTTCGAGCCGGTACGGCTCATCCAGGACTCAAACTGGTAGGTCCGGGACATGTCCGGCTGCCGGGCACTGACTTTGCGGCGTTCGGCCCAGCCTTTCTGGTTTTGTGTGGATGCGCCCCAGCTTCCGAGGTAATCGCACCCGAAACCCACCACCACGTCCGCCTTTTCAAAGCGGTAGGCGGGCATGGCCCGGTGGCCGAAGTCGGCCGCGTTGGCCTCCAGGACCCCATCCATGGACACGGGATCGTAGGCCACGTGCACGGTGTTGGGGTAGGCTTCCTTGAAACGCGCCACAGCCGCCTTGGTGGAGGGGCTGAGCACGGTATTGGTCAGGATGGCCATGCGGGCCTGCGGGTTGGCCTCCAACTTGCCTTTGATGGCGGTATCGGCATCTGCCCAGGACACGGCCGTGTGCTGGACATTGCTCTTGCGCTTGGGACCGGTCAGGCGCTTGGTATTGTACAGGTCCAGCACCGAGGCCAGGGCTTTGACGTCCACGCCGCCCTGGGTCAGGGGGCTGTTGGGGTTGCCTTCGATCTTGATGGGCCGCCCTTCGCGCGTTTTGACCAGGATCGGGCACCAGTCGCCACCGTTCATGAAGGTACTGGCGTACCATGTGGCAATGCCCGGGGTGACTTCTTCCGGCTTGATGACGTAGGGAATGGCCTTGCGGACCGGCATTTCGCAGGAGGCGGCCAGGGTGGCGGCCGTCACGCTGAAGCCCATCATCTTGAGGAAGTCGCGGCGCGGAGCGCTCAAGCCTTCGGCGTCCTGGCCCAGGTCGTCCACCAAGGGCAGCGACTTGGGCGCGGTGGCGGGCATCCGGTGCACGGATGCGCCGGCTTCGGCGCCCTGGATGGACATGGGTTCCATTGCCTCCGGCGAAGCGGTTTGGGCGCGGTTGCTATCGTTTTGGCGATCCATGTATCGGGAAGCGGAGTATCGAAAAAGGGATTCGATGAAAAAGGTCGGCTGTTGGAGACGGACTATGGTGCGGTCGGCTCCGTGCGCTGGCTGGGCGGTTTGAAACGCCGTTGCTCAGGCCCGGCTTCGCCGGAGGCGCACTAATAGTGGCAACGCTGGCATTCCTCGCCGCCGATGTCGGCAACGTGCACGGCGTCGATGTCTCCATTGGCCAGCTCCTGATGCAGCTGTTCGTAGTCTTCGTAGAAGGCGTTGGAGGCAAATTGCACCTCCGTGCGCCGGTGGCAGTTCACGCACCAGCCCATACCCAGGTTTTCCTGCTGGTAGAGCACCTCCATCTCCTCCACTGGGCCGTGGCAAGTCTGGCACTCGATTTCCCCCACGTTGGCGTGCTGGGCGTGGTTGAAATAGACGTGGTCCGGGAGGTTGTGGATGCGCACCCACTCGACGGGCTCCTGCTCACCGGTGTACTGCAGCTTTTCGGGGTCAAAGCCAACGGCCTTGTAGATCTTGGCGATCTCCGTGGTGCCGTACTGGCTGCCCTCCTGCACGTCGTAGTGGCAGTTCATGCAGACGTTCATGGAGGGAATCACGGCGGATTTGCCTTTCATGGCGCCGGTGTGGCAGTAGCGGCAATCGATCTTGTTGGTGCCCGCGTGGAGCGCATGGCTGAACTTGATGGGCTGATCCGGCATGTAGGATTCCTGTCGGCCGAGGGCCGTAGCCCCGTCGTACAGCTTGAATCCGCCAAAGCCGACCAGGATCAGCGCAGCCAGGCCTATCAGCGGTTTCATGCCCGGGCGGTCCAGGAACGGTACCGGCTCGGGTATGGCCTCGTTGTACTTCTCAGCAACGCGGTGGCGGAGGAAGCCGCTGACGCGCGAAAGCAGGAAGGCCATGAAGACCAGGACGACCGCGATGACGATCAGGATGGTCGGGTCGATGGCCGGTTCTGAAGGGCCGCCCGCTCCACCGCCGGCAACGGCCGGACCATCGGTGGCCGGAGCTTCCCAGCCGTCGATGTAGGCGATGATGTCCCCGATGTCGCTGTCGGAGAACTGCGGGAAAGCCGGCATGACCGACTTCTGGTATTCCTCCCAGAGGCCGACCGCGTAGGGATCGCCGGTTTTGAGGTAAGCCGTGGAATTGCTGATCCAGGCATAAAGATTGGCCGTGTCCGACCATCGCTGCGTCACCCCGTACAAGGCCGGCCCCGTGCCTCTGCGATAGGGCTGGTGGCAACGGGCACAATTGGCTTCGTAGAGGTTCTTGCCGTTGGCCACGTCAGCGGCCTGGAGGGAGGGCATGCTCAGCGCAAAACCCAGCAGCAAGGCAAAAAGATGGGGAAGAATGGACCGGCGGGTCAGGAGTCCGGGTACAACCACGGTCGGGACTTTTGGACGTACGTTACCGATGCGGAAAATCCGCGACAAAGGTACCGATCGCAAGGGGTTCGATCCGGAAAATTTTAAAAAAAAGTTAACACCGCTAAGTATATTGACATTCAAGGAGTTAAGTGTCGTTTTGCGGGTTATTTAGATGCACTCTAAATAGTTCTCGACGGTATATCCACAAGCCGTTTATACATGGCTATATGCGCAAATTGATGAGGGAAAATACGCCGCACATTACCCGTTTTCTTGCATGTGGAAATGCGGTTTTAACCATGCTGGCGGCTCCTGTAATTTGGCGCCATGCACACATACCTCATTTTTCGCAGGTGCCGGGACCGGCAGCACGGTTCCCCGACCATCCCTTTCTCGGTACTGTTGATGCTGTTGATGGTCCCCTGCCTGTCTTCCTGTGGCTTCGCCGGAGGCACCAATGGCTCGGGAAACCGGATCGAAGAAGCGCGGCCGGTGGACGCGTACCACAGCATCCAGGCCGGGGGCCGCTTCGAACTGCGCTTAACGCAAGGGCCATCGGGGCCCGTTCGCCTGGAAGGCGAAGACAATATCCTGCCCCTGATCGAAAGCAGCGTCCGCGGTGGGGTCCTGTACCTGGATACCGAGGAACGGCTTGGACGGGTGCAGAAAATCGTGGTCCACGCTTCAGCGCCCGAGTGGAAATCCGTGGCGCTGTCCGGCGCCGGCAACATGATCGGCGAGACGCCGCTGAGCGGCAAGGCGCTGCGCATGCGCATCAGCGGAGCCGGCGATGTGGAGGCCCAGGTGGATGTGCAAGACCTGGAAGTGGAGATTTCCGGGGCCGGAGACGCCAGCCTGAGCGGCTCGGCCCGCAAGCTCCAGTTCAAAGCCTCGGGAGCGGGCGACCTGGACGCCCTGCGCCTGCGCTGCCAGGACGCCAGCGTGCGGATTTCCGGAGCGGGCAGCGCCAATGTGCACGTGTCCGGCCACCTGGAGGCATCGATCTCCGGAGCGGGCAGCGTCCGCTATGCCGGGCAACCGGCATCGGTGGAGCAAAGCGTAAGTGGAGCGGGCAGCATCCGCGCGCTGGAAGCGCAGTAGTGGGGCAGGCACGTCGGTCCAGCTTGGCCGGATCGGCGTACCATGGGACCAGCACCGTTGGCCAATGCCGGAAAGGACGCTGGTGGTGCGGATCAGGCCGCTTCGGCCTCGGCCGACTCGACCAATACCGAGATGCGGTTGCGCAGCACTTCCACAAATCCGGGACGGATGCGGAAACGCTGGGTCTGGCCCTGGTTTTCCACTTTCATGGAACCCTCAGCCAGGGCCGCAATCATCGGCGCGTGGTTCTTGAGCACCTCAAACAGGCCGTCGAGGCCCGGCATCTGCACGAGCTCGGCTTCGCCGGAGTAGACCTGGCCTTCGGGGGTGAGGATATCGAGTTGCATGCGCGGGGCGGTTCGGGGAAAAAGGCCTGAGCGGTGGATTCGCCGTTAGGCGATGGCCATCCGCTCAAGCCCTTGCACATCCTGTGGATGGAGCGGATTACTGGGCTTCGGCCAGGAGCTTCTTGCCCTTCTCGATGGCCTCGTCGATGGTGCCCACGAGGTTGAAGGCGGCTTCGGGGTATTCGTCCACCTCGCCGTTCATGATCATGTTGAAGCCGCGGATGGTTTCGTCGATGGGCACCAGCACCCCTTTAAGGCCGGTGAACTGCTCGGCCACGTGGAAGGGTTGGGATAGGAAACGCTGCACGCGGCGGGCGCGGTGCACCACCATCTTGTCCTCTTCGGAGAGTTCCTCCATACCGAGGATGGCGATGATGTCCTGCAGTTCCTTGTAGCGCTGGAGGATTTCCTTGACGCGCTGGGCGGTGCCGTAATGCTCGGCGCCGACGATCTCCTCGGTGAGGATCCGGCTGGTGGAGTCCAGCGGGTCCACGGCCGGGTAGATGCCAAGCTCGGCAATCTTCCGGTTCAACACCGTGGTGGCGTCGAGGTGGGAGAAGGTCGTGGCCGGCGCGGGGTCCGTCAAGTCGTCCGCAGGCACGTAGACGGCCTGCACCGAGGTGATGGAGCCGCGGTTGGTGGAGGTGATGCGCTCCTGCATGAGGCCCATCTCCGTGGCCAGGGTCGGCTGGTAGCCTACGGCCGAAGGCATCCGGCCCAACAGGGCGGATACTTCCGAACCGGCCTGCGTGAAGCGGAAAATGTTGTCGATGAAGAACAGAATGTCCTTGCCGGAAGCGTCGCCGGGATCGCCGTCGCGGAAGTATTCTGCCACGGTCAGCCCGGAGAGCGCCACACGGGCACGGGCGCCGGGGGGCTCGTTCATTTGGCCGAACACGAAGGTGGCCTGGCTGTCCTTCAGCTTTTCGGTATCCACCTTGCTGAGGTCCCAGCCACCTTCTTCCATGGAGTGGAGGAATTCGTCGCCATAGCGGACAATGCCGGCCTCGATCATCTCGCGCATGAGGTCGTTGCCCTCGCGGGTGCGTTCGCCGACCCCGGCGAATACCGACAGGCCGGAGTAGCCCTTGGCGATGTTGTTGATCAGCTCCTGGATGAGCACCGTTTTGCCCACACCGGCACCCCCGAAGAGGCCGATCTTGCCGCCCTTGGCGTAAGGCTCAATGAGGTCGATGACCTTGATGCCGGTGAAC
>JAUIHG010000154.1 GCA_030432405.1 Bacteroidia bacterium
GTCGGCGGGGTGGAGCGCATCCCCATGGGCGAGCGCTGGAATGGCGGCACGATGATCCTCAAGCCTTCGGACCCGGACCTGGCGCCCAAGGAATTGCCACTGGAGACGTTTTTCCACAAAATCGTGATGCTGCGCGACCGCCTCCGCGTGCTGGAACAGCAGATCAACGGCCACGCCAAACTCGATGACGAAGACAAGGTCCACCTTCAGCAGTACATCACCCGCTCCTACGGCAGCCTGACCTCCTTCAACACGCTCTTCAAGCTCAAAGCGGACCATTTCAAAGGCGCCGGCAAAGGCAGCTGATATGCCGCAAGCATCCAAAGCCGCAAAGACCACAAGCCGTTCTGCCCCGTATGCCCCAGAGCAGGACCCGGGCAACCGCGTGCTTGACGCAGGTCCAGATCGGCCCGGCAATTTTTTCCGCGCCGACCGCATCCTGCGCGCTGAACTGGCCCGCCGATGCAGCAATGCCGGTCTGTCCTGGATGGCTCCTCGCCTGGACCGCCTGGGCATGGAACTGGCCACCCGTATGGACCGGCTTTCCCTGGATGCGGACCAGCACGGCCCCCGCCTGGAAACCCGCGATCTCTACGGGGAGCGCCAGGACCGCATCGCCTTCCACCCGGCCTATGCCGAACTCAAACGCATCGCCGTGGATTCGGGCATGTTCCGCGTCAAGTGGGCGCCCGAGCCCCGTGCCCGCTTCGCGGGCGAACGCCACCGGCTGGGCTTCGCCGCAGGCGCCCTGTACGCCATGGGCGAGGCCGGGCTGTATTGCCCCCTGTGCATGACCGACGGGGTGGCGCGCATCCTGGACCGCCATGCCGCCCCCGAAGACCGCGATCGGCTGCTGCCGCGCATCGCCACCGATCGGGCCGATGCACTGGCCACCGGTGCCATGTTCCTCACCGAAAAGGCGGGTGGCTCGGATGTGGGGGCCAACCGCTGTGTGGCCGAACCCGCCGATGCCGGGCAAGCGCCCGGTGCCGGACCCTGGAGCCGCCTGTACGGCGAAAAGTGGTTCTGTTCCAACGCCTCGGCCGAAATCGTGCTGGCCCTGGCCCGCAGCGAGGCTGGCTTGCCGGGCACCCGCGGTCTGGGCATCTATCTGGTAGAGCCCGAGCTGCCCGATGGCCGACTGAATCCGCGCCGCTACCTGCGGCTTAAGGAAAAGCTCGGCGTGCGCAGCATGGCCAGTGCGGAAATCGACCTGGACGGAGTATGGGGCAAGCGTCTGGGCGATCCCGACCAGGGTTTTACCATCATGACCGACATGATCAACCTCTCGCGGCTGTACAATGCCGTGACGGCCGTGGCCATCGCGCGACGCGCCATTGTGGAGGCCTGGATGCACCTGCGCCGGCGTACGGTCTTTGGCAAGCCAGCGGTGGAACACGCGCTGGTGCGCGAACGCCTGGCCGCCCTGGCCAGCCGCTGGTTGGGCGAACACTACTTGGTCTGGCACACCATCCAGACCCTTGATGAGGCGGATGCGGGCGCTGCAGGAGGGGCTGTTGCACAAAGCGTTGGAAAGGATGGGGCAGGGGCCGCGCAAGCCGCCGCCCGCCTGCGCCTGCTCACGCCGATGGTCAAACGTTCCAGCGCCGCATTTTCGGTGTATGCCACCCGCGAATGCATGGAGCTGATGGGCGGTTTGGGCTACATCGAACAGGGCATCATGCCCAAACTCCATCGCGACGCCCTGGTGCTGCCCATCTGGGAAGGTGCGGGCAACATCATGCTGCTGGACATGCTGCGCGCACTCCGCAAATCCGATGCTGCGGAGGCTGTCATGGACGCGTTTGGCCCCAATCCCGAGGACCGTGCCGCGCTGGAAGCCGCTCTTGCGCCGCTGGCGAAGGCCCGAAAGGACGTGGCCGTGGGGGATTCGCCGGAGGCGCTGGAATGGACAAGCCGACCGGCCTTTGAAGCCCTCACCCGGGCTGTACAAAGGGCCCTGATCCGCGAAGCCGCAGCGCAAACCTCCCCAGCCGATGTGCCAGAAGGAGCACCCTGGGCCGCCGAGGCCGGGCGTTGGTACGACGTGCATGCGGCCGATGCATCAGGACTGGAGGGAGCTCTGGAACGAAAGGCCGCCTACCGGCCGGACCTCAGCGTCCTCGAACACCTCTTGGGCTGGGATGCCTGAAACCAAACCGATGCCTGCCTGCCGCCATGCCCGATGACAAACCCTTTGCACGTGCTGCTACCGAGTCTGGCGAACCGCAAGCTTCGCCGTCGTTGCATGACCAAGCCTTGAGCCCATGGGATTTTGTGCAGGACATCGTAGCCCGCTACGGGCCCCGAGCGCCGGGCAGTTCGGCCGAAGCCGCGGCCCAGCGCTATGTGGAGGCCGATTTCCGCAACCTGTTTGGCACGGCACAAAGCGGTCCCTTTGAGGCGGCGCTGGACGCCAAATTCCAAAGCCTCCGGCTTTTTGTGCCGCTGTGCTGGATCGCGCTGCTGCTGGCCTGGTGGTCCCTGCCTGCCGCTGCGGTGTTGGCTGCGGTCAACGCCGTGCTCTTTTTCGGCCACTTTGTGCACTACCGCGATTGGCTGGACCGCCTCTGGCCATTCCGCTCGTCCAGCAACGTCTGGGCCGACCTGGAGCCGACCGGCGCGGTTCACGAAACCCTGATTCTTGCCGGCCACGTGGACAGCGCGACCGAATTCCGCTGGTGGTACCGCTGGGGGCATGACGGGCTTTTGGCCACCATCGTTGGTGGATTCGGGCTGGTCTTTGCCGGACTGTCCCTGATGCTTTTGGCCTTCGCACAGCCAGGTCCGGCAGGCGACGCACTTTCCACTGCCACTGCACCAACCTGGCATGTGCTGTACGGGTTGACCGTGCTTCTGGCCATCCCGGCCTTCACCTTGTTGTTCATCCACGGCAAAAACGGCGTGGACGGGGCCATCGACAACCTGTCTGGCCTGGCCATCGCTCGGGAATTGGGCCGGCGCTTTGCCGATCCGGCCCTGCCGGTTGAACAACGCCTCCGCCATACCCGATTGCGCATCATGAGCTTCGGCAGCGAGGAATGCGGTCTGAAGGGATCCCGCGCCTACGTCCGCCAGCATCGTGAAACCCTAGCCGCCGAAAACGCGCGCCTGCTCAATCTGGAGAGCTTCCGGGATGCCCGGATGATATCGGTGGTGGGCCGCGAGTGGTTCACCGGTGCCCGCTATGCAAAAAACTGGCAGCGGGAGTTGCTGGCGGCTTTCGCCGAAGGCGGCGTGCCGGCCCAGGCCCAGGACCTTATGCTCGGAGCCACCGACGCCACTTCATTTGCCGCGGCAGGGCTGCCCGCCATTTGCCTCATCGGACTGGATGCCGAACGGCTGGACCCGACTTACCATACCCGCCGGGACAGGACCTACAACCTGGACCCCCGGGGCATGCTGGATGTGGCAGCGGTGCTGGAGGTCTACTTGCGCAAGCGGGATGCCGCCCTTTCGGGCCAAGCCCATCGCGCTGGCCCGGCTTCTGGATAAACGCTGTTTCCCATATCCGGCGGAATGCCGTCGTTTGCGCTGTGCGTGCCTTTGCCGTTTCCGACCTGCATGTGGATTATGCCGAAAACCTGCGTTGGGTGGAGGGGCTCTCCACCCAGGAATACACGCAGGATGTCCTGATCCTGCCGGGCGACCTGAGCGCCGATCCATTGTTGCAGGCGCGCTGCCTATCCGCTTTGCGCAAGCGATTCCAGGCGGTGTTTTTTGTGCCGGGCAACCACGACGTGTGGGTCCGGAAAGCCGATATGCGCGATTCCTGGCAGCGGCTGGAGGATCTGGACGCTTTGTGCCAAAGCGAAGGCGTGGACACCCGCGTTCGTCGGCTCAACGGCTGCTGGTTTGTGCCTCTGCTGGGGTGGTACGATTTTAGTTTTGGCCAGCCTTCGGCCAATTTGCGGAGACGCTGGGCGGATTTCCGCCACTGCCGGTGGCCCGATGGAATGGACGAAATGGAGGTGAACCTGCGGCTGCTGGAGCGCAATGAAGGTCCACCAGCCCATGGGCTGGTGGAAGAACCTGTCATCACCTTTTCGCATTACCTCCCAAGACCTGACGCGTTGCCGGCATTTGTGGACCCGGAACGCTACTGGTTGTTGCCCGTGCTGGGGTGCCATGGGCTGGAACAACACATCCGGCATTGGAAGAGCAGGTGCCACGTGTTTGGTCATTCGCATTTGAATGCCCGGCGTCAATTGGATGGCGTGTTGTACATCAACAACGCTTTTGGCTATCCCTCCGAGACCAAACATGTGCGCAAACGCCTGTTGCCCCTGCCCCTGGAGAGGCTGGAAGCCTGAACAGCAGGTGCGCTTTTTTGCTCAGATTTCTTCTTCGCTTTCCCGAACTACATCCAGTAGGGGGCGTTGCTGGATGCGGTGCTGCAACCACAGCCGCAGGTTGAGGTAGCGCAAGGCATTGCCCTCATAGGCTTCCTCTGTAACCACTTCCTCCAATTGTTCGCTGAAGGCGTGGTACAGCGCCATTTTCTTTTCCGTTTCATATTGGCCAGCCAGGCGGTTGAGGAAACGCAGCAACAGGTTTTCGACCTGGAACAGGCGTTTCTTTTTGGTCAGGAAGCGCTTGGTGGATTTGATTTCGTAGCGCAACAGTTCATGGTGGCCCAGACCGTAATGGATCAGCAGGTTCAGCAGACGCGCAAAGCATACCACATCATCGGCTGCCGACGGCTTGTCCTCGATAATGATGCGGTTCACCCAGTCCAGCGCAGCGTCCAGGTCATCCTGGTAAAAGAAAATCTTGGCAATCGTAAACAGGATGTCAATCCGGAACTCAAATACAATGACCCCGTCGTATTTCTCCAGCATGGCCTCCACGCGCGGCAGGATCTCCATGGCCCGATCAAAGCGCCTGGCCCGGAAGTGGTGCTGCAGTTCCTGGACATAGCTGGTTTCAAAAATGATGGCCTGCTCGGTGCTGGTAATATTGGGCGCGTAGCGGTCCGCCGTTTCGCGGACGTTTTTCAAAATGGATTCAAACTGTTCCCAATCCTTGAGTTCCTGATAATTGTGCAGCAGGTTGTTCTGGACCTTGATGTACTGGATGAAATTCTCGCGGATGAAATGCGGGGTTTCTTCAAAAAGGCGGAAACGCAATTGATCGTATTGGTGTGCCCGATCGTGGTTGCCCAGCAACGTTTGGTGCACCCCTTTGATGTTGTAATAGCGGAGTTTGGAAATAAAGGAACGGGGCAGAGAACCTTCGGCCATGGCTGGATCCTCCAGGATCCCTTCTATGGCCTGCAGATCGGCTGCACTTCGGGCACGGGTGTAACGGCGGTATACCCGGAAGGCGTCCTGTTCCAAAAGGCGCAAGCGGTATTTCTGCTCCATGATCTCCAGGGTCTCGCGGATTTCCGCATTGGAGTCCTGGCGAAATGCGTCTAGTTTGTCGCCCTTCAGGTAGCGGGTATTGATTTCGTTTTCCCACTTGATGATGTGCAGGAGGAGCTCGTATTTGTCGTATTGCCGGGCCAGCTTCTTGGCCTTCTTGCACAGCTTGACGCATTTCTTGTACAACCCCTTGCCAAACAGGATTTTGATCGATTCAACTTCTTCCTGGATTTTGGATTCGGCGTCGGCACCCGAGTGGTAGGCCCTCAGGCTGCGGAGAATGAAATTGTAGAGGTAGTTTTTGGTGACGGCAAACTGCTTGATGAAATTCTCGCCCTGGAAGTGCTCCAAAAGGGCATGTTCGTCGTAGGCTTCCTGCCGGTCGATGGCATCAAAGAGCTTGACGTAGTTGTTCTGCTCCCCTTTGACATGGATGGACGCAAAAATCTTGAAGTACCGTTTCTCGGTTTGCTTCAAGGATTTGATCAGCAGGAATAAGTCGTCAGAGGTGGTCATCGGTATGCCAGGGGAGGCCGAACAGCGGGTGCAGATCCTATAATGATGGGGCAGGGGCGGTCTCCAAGCGCAGCTATCGGCCTGTCCAACAACGTTGAAGGTATATCGGTGTTGTGTGGAAACCGCTTTTGAAACCCAATTATGTGCCTGGTAGTGTTGGTTTGCAGAGAGATTCACGCCAACGACCTACGGCCTATCCACTCAAAATGGCAGCCCGTGCTCGGAGACCATGCACCCAGGTGCTCGCGCACGGCTGGCCGGTGTCCCATTCGGTGGACTCCTCCAGCCGACGTGATGGCAAGTCCATGGCTGCAGAGCAGGCGTTAACCCTCCAAGCGCCCTATTTTGGTCCTTGATCGTCAACTGGTTGCCTTGTCTTCCTCCATACCTTCTCCGAGCATCCGGTTGCGTTTGAAACATTGGCTCGGTCTGGAGTCTTTCACCTTCGAACGCTTCCTGCACCTGTTTCTGGCCCTGGGCCTTCCGGCCATCATGCTGCTGGAATGGGCCCTGATGCCCGATGTGGAGCACTACTACGTGGTGCGCAGCCTGCTGGCGGTGCTTTCGGCGGCCGTGTACCTGGGTTCATTCCGATTTGACTTCATAAGACGGGATTTCACGTACATCAATTACGTGATGATCTATCTGGTGTACTCCCACCTGATCTTTTTGACCTACGTCAACGGCTTTCCCTTTTACCATTCCTGCTGGCTGATTGCCCTGATGCTGGGAGCTTCTCTCTTTTTCCGCACGCGCCCTCAGCTGCTCATATTCCAGGCCTCCATGTTCCTGCTGGTCGTCCAAGCCTCCATCCTTTCGTGGAAGGAAACGCTGGTGGATGTGCCTGTTTTCCTGGTGGTATACACCTTCATGAACATCAGTGCATTTGCCATCCAGGACTACATTTTCCGCCAACGCGACCGGCTCGAGGAATCCGCCAACAGCCTGCGGCGCAGCAATAAGAGCCTGGAGCAGTTTGCCTATGTGGTCAGTCACGATCTACAGGAGCCTCTGCGCACCGTGTCCAGCTATGTGCAGTTGCTGGAACGGCGCTACGCCGGCAGCCTGGATGAGGGCGCGGACGAGTTTATCGGCTTTACCGTGGACGCCACCAAGCGCATGCAACGCATGATCCAGGGATTGCTGGAACTCAGCCGGGTCGGTTCCGAAAACCTGGACCGCAACGATGTTGACCTGAACAGCGTGTTGGACGACGTGTTTGCCAACCTGGATGCGGCCATGGATGAATCCGATGCCGTGGTGCATTGCCCGCGCCTGCCGGTCGTGACCGCAGACCGCAACATGATGCAGCAGCTCTTCCAGAACCTCATCCAAAACGCCATCAAATACCGGCATCCGGATCGAGCGCCGGAAATCCATTTGGATGTGGTCTCCAATCCCGACAGCTGGCACTTTTCGGTTCGGGATAACGGAAGGGGGATCGCTGCACCGTATCTGAAGCGTGTTTTCGACATCTTCAATCGGGTATCCCAATCCGCGGACGGCGTTGAAGGCCGGGGCATTGGCCTGGCCATCTGCAAACACATCGTGCTTAACCATGGCGGAGAAGTCGGGGTGGAGTCCGTGGAAGGGGAAGGGACCACGTTCTGGTTCACCATTTCCCGCTAGCCGTGGCCCGGCGCCGGTTTAAACACCGCCCGCCGGTATTGGATCAGGCGGAAGCAGATCAGGTGAAGCGCCTCCGGCGAATGCGTTCGTCCTCCGGTCGCGATCCCATGCGCCAGGCCAACAGGTCCCGGGCATCTTCGGCAAAGGGCAGGCGCAGTTCGGCCAATATGCCAAAGCGGGGTTCCACCTGCAGACCGCAGATGCGGAAACCGGCTTTCAGCTTGGGGATCAACAGGGCATTATGATCCGCGCGGTGCCGCGAACGCAGTTCGGCAAAGCCGGCATTGCGGGCCCAATCCATCAGGGCACGGATCCAGGCGCTGTACAAGCCCTGGCCGCGTGCCTCGGGCACCAGGCCGGTGTTGAGCAAACGCAGGCAGGAAGCCTCTTCCTCCACCAGCAGGGCATAACCCAGGGGCCTGGCAGAGGCTGGTGCCCGGCTTTCGCCGAAGGCGAAAAAGCCGGCTTCCAACACCGGCGCCGGCGCATGGCTGTGGAAACGCCGCTTGGGCATGACCACCGCGCCGCTTTCCCGTTGGGTTTGGCGGTACAGGGTTTTGTATTGCGTGCGGAACTGACCGGGGGGCAAGCCTTGCCAGTGCACGGCACCGCCATTGGTCAACCGCAGCGGTTCGCCCGACCGGGCAAAAAGTGGCTGGGGCGCATCTGGGAGGCGGACGGCGTGCTGTGG
>JAUIHG010000359.1 GCA_030432405.1 Bacteroidia bacterium
CGACCGCTTTGGCATCCACGCCATCGGGGACGCTGACGGTGGTGAGGGCAGGGATGCGCAGGGCAGGGTCTTTGACGTGACAACTCATTCCCATCGCCGCCAGGCCTTCCCAGAACAGTTCAGCGTTGGCCTGGTGGCGCGCCCACCGTTCGTTCAGCCCTTCTTCCACGACGAGGCGCAGCCCTTCACGCAGGGCATACATGCTGTTGATGGGGGCGGTGTGGTGGTAGCTGCGCGTTTTGCCGTCCCAGTAATTGGCCAGCGTGGTCATGTCCAAGTACCAGTTGGGCACCTTGCCCTGCCGCCGGTCTAGTTTGGCCAGGGCGCGTTCGCTCAGGCTGAAGGGTGAGGCACCGGGCGGGCAGCTCAGCCCTTTTTGGGAGCAGCTGTACGCCGCATCCACACCCCACTCATCCAAAAAAATGGGGGCGGTGGCCAGACTGGTGACGGTGTCAATGAGGAGCAGGCAGTTATGCTTGCGGCACAGCTCGGCGATGCCGTCCATCGGCTGGAGCGCGCCGGTGGAGGTTTCCGCGTGGACCAGGGCGAGGATGGCCGGTTTGTGTTCGTCCAGCGCCTGGCTGAGGTCATCGAGACTAAGCACTTCGCCCCACGGCCGTTCCACCCGACGTACATCTGCCCCATACCGACCCGCCATATCGACCAGCCGCTCACCAAAGTAGCCAATGACACCCACCAGCACCACATCGCCTGGCTCGACGAGGTTGGCCAGCGTGGCCTCCATCGCTGCGCTGCCGGTGCCGCTAACGGGCAGGGTGAATGGATTGCTGGTTTGCCAGGTGTAGCGCAGCATCTCCTGAATTTCGTTCATCACGGTGATGAAGCTGGGGTCCAGATGCCCCACCTGCCGGTTGCTAATCGCTTGCAACACGCGCGGATGGGCATTGGAGGGGCCGGGACCAAGCAGCAGGCGCGGCGGCATATTCAACTGTCCGGTTTGCAGACGGTGTGTTTCATTTACGTTATAGGTTTTCATGGCTCTTCCTTTGTGTGTTAGCGGAACAAGAATGATGGGATCATACGTCGCAGTGGGGGATTTTTCAAGGGAATTTGGGTTGGGGAGCATTGGAGATTAGAGATTGGAGATTGAGCAATTGTAAGAATCTCCAACCTCCAGTCTCCAATCTCCTTTTTTACGGCGTGGGCGTGGCGGTGGGGAAGACGATGGGCGGGATGACGGGTTGCAAGGTGACCACAACAATTGGGAAGATGGGCAGAACGATAGAGCCGTCATTCAGGCAAGTTTCCGGGAAATCTGCCCCGGTCCGGTGGCCGCACCAAGCGAAATCGTCATTGTAGTTGCCGTTGAACCGCTCGCCGTTTTCCAGCGCGAAGAATTGCAGGTCGCCGCTGTTGCCGCTGCGGGTCCAGGTGCCATTAAGCGCGGTGCCGCTGGCGGTCGCCTCAATTTCGCCGTCGCCGTCGGCGTAGGTGCCTTCGACCTCGGTGCCATTTTGGGTAAGGCTGACGGTGCCGCAGCCTGAGATGCCGCAGTCGGTGGTCCA
>JAUIHG010000155.1 GCA_030432405.1 Bacteroidia bacterium
CGCTCGGGTGCGTCCATGCCCACAAAGTGGAAGCCGATGCCGAAGGGCTCAAAAATCCGCTTGAAGGAGCGGTAGCTGCCCCCGTAGAGGTCGTTGGTGGAGACCACCTCATCGCCGGGCTTGAGCAGCTTGATGACCGCATCCACCGCCGCCATGCCGGAACCGAAGGCAATCCCGTGGCGCCCGTTTTCGATGGCGGCCAGGTTGGCCTCCAGATCGGTCCGTGTGGGGTTCTGGGTCCGGGCGTATTCGTAGCCCTTGTGGTCGCCGGGGGCGGCCTGGGCAAAGGTGGAGGTCTGGTAGATCGGCGTCATGACCGCCCCGGTCCGGGGATCGGGGCTCAGGCCGCCGTGGATGGCTTTGGTTCCGAATTCCATATTGCGTAGGCTATGGCCACGACCCGCTGGCCACCTGGCCGGGGTCTGCTCCGCTGAAGGAGGGCCCAGTGCGTTGAACAGCGGCAAAGGTATGGGTTCGCCTTCAGGCGAAAACACCCCCTGTCTCCAATGCTCAACATGGTGTCCAGCATCCTTTTGCGGACGATTTTTGCCCTCCTTTCCGAACGCCAACCTGCCATATGGCCCCGCTTGCTCAAGCAATCCATACTGATGCTCAATGCATGACCCATAAGCGCCAGAAATATGCTGCGGGTGCTTGGGACTGGACCTTGAATTGCTGATCTTGTTGAGGTTATGGCATGTCCATACCACTTGCCGCAGACCAAGGGAGGAGGAAGAGCAAAACACCCGTTACCGTTCCACCGCATTCAGCAAGCAGCGACACATCAACATGAAATCCTTCCTGAACCTCCAGACGCGCGCTTGGTCGAGCGCCTGGCTATGTTTATTGCTCGGCCTGGCCGGCACCCTCAAGGCCCAGGACATTGAATGGGTCAGCACCATCGGAGGCTTCCGGCCTGATGTCTGGGAAGACGTCATCGTGGATGCCGATGGCAATGCCTACGCAACCGGCAAATTCGGCGAGGAAATCACCATTGGGGACACCACGCTGTACGGCGGAGGTTCCTCCGACGTCATCACCGCAAAGTTTGATGCCGACGGAAACGTGATCTGGGCGCGCGCCGATGGGGGCAAGTCCGAAGACGTGGGTGTTGAGATCAGCATCGATGCCGCACGCAATGTCTACGTAGCGGGCCGTTTTCAGGACACCGCCTATTTCGGCATGGGCAGCGTGGCCGCCGTTTCGAAAGGCAACGTGGACATTTTTGTGATCAAATACGACTCCACCGGCAACCTGATCTGGGTGGAGGCCGTGGGGGGTACCCGGGACGACCGTTGCCGCGGCTTGTACACGGACTCCGCAGGTTTTTGCTACATCACCGGCCGTTTCCGAAACGTCGCCTTGTTCGATACCTTTCAATTGACCGCTTTTGCGCGGGAAGACGTCTTTGTGGCCAAACTGGACCTGGATGGACACGTGATGTGGGTCAACACGTTTGGTGGCCCGAAACTTGACTTCGGCGAAGCCGTTACGCTGGATCCGGACGGCAACGTCTATGTGACCGGTTCCTATTTCCAGGGTTTGGTCATGCCCGACACCATTTACAATGCCCGGGGCGACGAGGAAACCTTCCTGGCCAAATACGACAACGACGGCAATTACCTATGGTCCCGCAGCTATGGCGGCAAGACCCGGGACTACGGGGAGGACCTGAACTGCGATGAATTCGGCAACGTCTTCCTGGCTGGAACGTTCAGCGATACCGCCCGCTACGGCAGCGAAGTGGTGACCGGTTACGGCGATCTGGACCACGTGGTGGTCAAGATTGACCCGGACGGGAATTCGATCTGGAGCTTCGCCTCCGGCGCCAACGGCGCTGACGTGGTCTGGGGCTCCGCTTACGACGGCCGGGGCAACTTCATCATGAGCGGTTGGTACCGCGGCAACATCATCTTCGGCGACACCATGGCAGGCGGATCCGCCACCTACAACATGTACGCCGGCAAGCTGAATGCCGCCGGTAAAAGCGTCTGGTTCAAGAAAATCGGCGACCAGTTCAGCTTTGACATTGGCCGAGGAGCAGCCTGTGATGCCGCCGGCAACCCCTACCTGGCTGGCGGTTATCAGGGAACGGCCATTTACGACGGCGACACGGCCACGGCCGTGGGAGCTTCCGACCTGCTGCTGGTGAAACTGAACGCGGGTGAAGACCAATGCGCGTTTTCCCATGCAACGTATGCGCCTCCTACGGCCTGCGATGAAATGAACGGCACCTACGGAATCGAAGTGACCCTTGACCACTACTTTGCGCCGGACAGCGGCCAGTTGAGCGTCAACGGCCAGTTGTTCCCGATCGCCGGGAACCGGCAAACGGTATTCCTGGACAGCCTGATTCCCAGTGGGGGCATTGAGTCGCTGACGGCCTTTTTCACCGCAGACACCAGTTGCCGCTTCCAGCAGGACCTGGCCTACCTCAGCCCGCAGCCCTGCGATCCCTGCATCATCGATTCGGTGGTGGTGGACACCATCAAGGCCTGCAAATTCCTGAGCAACCGCTACGATGCCCGCATCGCCGTGCATTATGCCTTTGAACCGGACAGCGGCTTTTTGGTGGTCAATGGGGACAGCCTCCCGATCACGGGAAGCCCGCAGTTTGTCGATTTTGTTCAGCTCTACGCCGATGGCGAAAGCCAGGCCGTGGACGTGCACTTCAGCGCCGAGCCGTTCTGCACGTTCAGCGATACGGCCTTGTTCACGGCGCCCGAAGGCTGCAATTCCTGCTCTTTCCAGGGCTATGTGGTCGACTCGATCGGCTCCTGTGATCCCCTGACCAATACCTACGAAGCCTACCTGCGTTTCGCCCTGCGGGCGTGGCCGGAAACGGGCGGCATGGTGGTCAACGGCCAGGTCTTCCCGGTGGACTCCACCGTGGTCAGCGTGGTGCTGAGCGGCCTGGCGGCCGACGGCAACCCCGTGGATGTGGACGTGTTCATGGAAACCGACAGCGCTTGTGCCTTGGCCGATGCCGATGCCTTTGTGGCGCCGGTTTCCTGCGACTCCTGCCTGGTCTCTTCGGCCCTGTACCTGGGCGTGAACGCCTGCAACGTGCTGTCCGACCTATTTGTGGCCGAGATACAAATCGAATACGGGAACGCCCTGCCGGGCGACAGCCTGGTGGTCAACGGTGTGGCCTTCGCCCAAACGGGCAGCCCGCAGACCGTGCTGCTCAGCGACCTGGCCACCGACGGCCAGGCCGTGGATCTGGAGGTATTCTTCCAAGGCGACACGGCTTGCCGCCTGGACCTGCCGGCCTTCTTCACCGCTCCGGATACCTGCACCTCCTGCGCCCTGACCGGGGTCGTGCTGGACAGCGTGTTGATGGATTGCGATCCGTTTACCAATACGGTTTCTGTAGCCCTGACCGTGAGCAGCCTCAACCCGCCTGCCAGCGGCGACCTGATCGTCAACGGCCAGACCTTCCCGGTGTCGGCCAGTCCGCAGTCCGTGGTGCTCAGCGGGGTCCCCGCTGACCTGCAGCCGGTGGACGTCACGGTTTCCTACAGCGATGATGCGAGCTGTGTGCTCACCGTACCCGATGCCTTCACCGCCCCGGCTCCTTGCGATACCTGTGCGGTGCCGGTCAACCTGCGTTCCACGCTGGACAGCCTGAATCCGTCGGCAGTCCTGCTGGAATGGGATACGGTGGCCAACGCCATCGCCTACCGCCTACGCGGCCGCAAATCGGCCAGCATGGCTACGGCCGTGGTCTTCGCGTTCACAAACGCGAAAGTGGTCAACAACCTGCAGCCCGGCCAGAGCTACAACTGGACGGTGCAGAGCTACTGCCCTTACGACACCTCCGAGTACGCGCCAGAAGCCATGTTCACCATGTTGAGCCCTCGCCTCGGAGCCGGCACGCAGCACATTGCCGTGCATCCCAACCCGAGCAGCGGCCTGACCTGGTTCCGCTACACTACAGAACAGGAAGGCACCTTGGTCTGGCGCCTGGTCGACCCGCTCGGCCGCGTTTTGCAGCAAGACCAAAGCGCCGTGTTCCCTGGCGAAAACGTTCAACGGCTGGAGCTCCAGGGCCATCCCGATGGCCTGTACTACCTGCACTTCCGCCAGGGCAGCCAGCAGGGGGTGCAAGCCATTCAGCTGATGCGGCCCTGATGGCATCTGCCGTGTATGGTGCCTTGACGTTTGCACGCCCCTGGGTCTGCGGATTGCCTTGGTTTCCGCGGCAGCATCCGCGGAGCCGGGGTGTTCCCTGCCGGTCCTGCTCCGGGGGTGACCTGCGTAGGCTTCCGGCCTGATCCGGAACCTCGTTTGCCGCCCTGGTGTGCCCTAGCTTTATGGCGGTTTAGTTGATTTGATCTCCTCCACCGCTCATGATCCCCCATTTCCCTAAGCTCCTGATCCACCATCCACTGCCTTTGGTGCTGTTGGCCGTATGCAGCCTGTTGGTGCAACCCGGTGTAGCCCAGACCACCTTTTCGGACCAATCCGGATTGTTGGATTTTGAACGTTCCAGCATCATCGATGAAGGCGACGGATTGGCGGGAGCGGCCTGGCTGGATTACAACAACGATGGCTGGTTGGACCTGTACCTGACCAACGGCCGCAACCATCAGGACGCCCTGTTCCGCAACAACGGCGACGGGAGTTTCACCGATTTGGCTGCCGATGCTGGACTGGGCGCAACGGTCGGTGCCACCGGTGTGGTGGTGGGCGACATCAACAACGATGGATTTGCCGACCTGTTCCTTTCCGGGGATGGGGGCATGATGGGCCTGTTTGGCAGCAGCCAGGCCCGCATGTACCTCAATCAGGGCAACGGCAGTTTTACCGACATCACCGCCAGTGCCGGTGTAGACGAGGCCCTCACCCCGCTCAGTGCTGCGTTTGCGGACATCAACAACGACGGCTTCCTCGACCTGTTTGTGGCTGTTTGCGGAAGCCTGCGCAACCAGCAGCAACACGCCAACGTGCTCTACCTCAACAACGGGGACAATACGTTTAGCGAAATCGCCGAAAGTGCAGGGGTTTCCAGCCCCATCGGCGCCTGCATTACGTTTTTCAGCGATTACAACAGCGACGGCTGGATGGACCTGTTTGTCGGCAACTGCAACGACATTCAACTGGATGCCGGGCCTGTACAACTGTTCCGCAACAATGGGGACAACACCTTCACCGACGTCCGGGAAGCTGCTGGTTTGGGCAAAGGCCTTTGGATGGGTTTTGCGCCCGGTGATGCCGACAACGATGGGGACATCGATCTGTTTGTCACCAATACCGGCGCCAGCTACCCCAACTCGGATTCCAGTTCGCACGCGTATTACCGCAACAACGGGGATGGCACCTACACCGACCTGCGCTTTGCCTATGGCCTGGACACCCTGCCCTGGGGCTGGGGTGCAACCATGGATGATCTGGACAATGACGGCTGGTTGGACATCTACTTTGCCGGCTCCATGCCCCTGCCGCCTTTCAAAGTGGGCTGTCTGCCCGACGGGCGGCCGGGCAACCCGGGCACCTTTCTGATGAACAACGGGGATGGCACGTTCCGCAATGCCACCGAGACCACTGGCGCTGACGACCTGAGCTGTTATTATACCTCCGGCGTGGCATCCGGCGATTACGACAACGACGGCTTTGTGGACCTGCTGACCGCCATGGAGCCCACTGCCGATTACGACGGCTTCCCCTTTCTATGGCACAACAGCGGCAACAGCAACCGCTCCATCTGCATCAAGCTCGAGGACGACTCGGGCATCGGCAACCGCGATGCGGTTGGGGCCCGTGTACAGTTGGATGCCGGATCCCTGACGCTGACGCGTGAACACTATGCCGGGTCAAGCTTCATTTCCCACCACAGCCCCTGGTTGCATTTTGGCCTGGCCGGCGAAGACAGCGCCCGAAACGTAAACGTCCGCTGGGCCGACGGCACGGTTGAGGCATTTGGCAATCTGCCCGCCGAGCAATGCCACCGCCTGAACCGTGGTGGAGTCGTCGGGCTTGGTCCGGAAGGTGGCTTCGCCGAAGGCGCCTGGACCCTGGCCCCCAATCCCGTACGGCGTGCTTTCCGGCTGGAAGGAAAGCCAGGTGCCAAATCCCGTGCATGGGCGCTTTTTGACGCCTCCGGTCGGCGTATGCCCTGGCAAGCCATCCGTCCTGTTGCGGCTTCTGGAACTGACGCTGTGGTCATCGAGGGCCAGATTCCGGCCCATTGGCCCAATGGATGGTATACCGTGGTTGGCCTGACGGCCGAAAGCGCTCCCGTGCAGCTGCCCTTGCTGGTTTGGCGTCCCTGATTGTTGGCGCGTTTTTAGGCCACAACACAGGCTGATGGACTGGCCTCCGAAGCGTTATCAGCAGGCAAACATGTTTTTGAAGGAAGGACATGATGCGGTATTTTGTGTGCAAACACAACCGCATGAAACACATGGTACTTATGGCCCTTGTGGGCTGCTTTGCACTGGCCCAGGGTGGGCAAACCCTCCACGCACAATCCGAGGAATTGCCGCCCGTTTACTGCCTGAACGATAACCTGGGCTTCCTCATTGAAGTGTTGCCCAACAAGTTGGCGCCTGGCATATACACCCTGAGCGGTGGCACTTGCCTCGGATGCCCGGGATGGAACCTGACCGGCTCCTATACCAAGGCGACCCAGGATGTTACGCTGGCGTTTACAAACGTGGCCATTCCCTGCCCTACGACCAATGGCTATGGCATTGTGGCAACACGGTCCGGTAAAAACCTGACCGGCACCTATGACCAGGCTTGTGACGCTGCCGGCATCGTCTTTCCCTATTCCGCCCAGATCCGCAAGGGAAGTTGTCCCTCTCTGGTTCGGGAGGGGGAAATCGAAAAGCCCGGTGTCACCGCTTTTCCCCAACCTGCCACCAACCTGCTGTTGTGGAACAACCTGGAATCCAACCAACAGGTATTGGTTTATGATGTACATGGCCGCCTGATGGCCAACCCGGTTTCCAATGGCCAGGGCCTGCTGGAAATGGAGGTGACGTCATGGCCTTCGGGCAGCTACTACTATGCAGTGGTGGACCAGCTCGGCAACCCGGTAGCACGCGGCCATCTGGCCATTCAGCATTAGAGACCACTGCTTGCTGGCGCATGCCGCACAGCTGGTGTAAAATAAAAAGGCCCCGGCACGGCAACGTGTCGGGGCCTCTGTGTCTTGAAGATGGCCTATCGACAGCTGGGCTAGCCCATCGCCAAGTGGCCGGCTGCTTGGCCGTCCCCAGGGCACCTGGAATGGCAAAGTATCCTGCCAGGCAAGCAGCTATGCCAGTTCCGATGGCGGGGGTATTCGGCCAAGGCCAACGTCCAAATGCCCAGGGCCACGGAAGACCACGCACGGGAAGGTGCCTAAACGGAATGCGCCTTGATGGCTGAAGCGCTACTGAAGCGTTGGTCTATGCACGACCCGAATGGTGCACAGCCAAAAAGGGCCAAAAAAAAAGCCCGTTGCTCGAAAGCAGCGGGCTTTGAAAAAAGGGATGGCAACGACCTACTCTCCCAGATGTTACTCCAGTACCATCGGCGCTACGGGGCTTAACTGCTCTGTTCGAAAAGGGAAGAGGTGCACCCCCGTGCCATAGTCACCAAAATTTCGCGCATCTGGTTTAGCGCTGCGAAGGCAGCAAACCGTAATGATGCGGTAGAATGACATGTTGGGCGAATTCTGCAACAACCACAGGTAGAAGAATAAAAAAAAGAAAGCTCACGGGCAATTAGTACTGCTCGACTTTGACGTCACCGCCTTTACATCTGCAGCCTATCAACGTCCTCATCTTGAACGACCCTTAAGAGAGATTTCATCTCGAGGTGGGCTTCGTGCTTAGATGCTTTCAGCGCTTATCCCATCCGCACATAGCTACCCTGCGGTGCAGCTGGCGCCACAACAGGTACACTAGCGGTGCGTCCACTCCGGTCCTCTCGTACTAGGAGCAGCTCCTCTCAAATCTCTAGCGCCCACAACAGATAGAGACCGAACTGTCTTACGACGTTCTGAACCCAGCTCGCGTGCCACTTTAATGGGCGAACAGCCCAACCCTTGGGACCTTCTCCAGCCCCAGGATGTGACGAGCCGACATCGAGGTGCCAAACCTCCCCGTCG
>JAUIHG010000156.1 GCA_030432405.1 Bacteroidia bacterium
CTACAGCAACCTGATCGAGCGCTTGCCCGAGGACGCGGATCCTTTTGAAGCCATCGATGAAATGGCCTCGGCGGCGGACTTCCTGCTCCAGGATGACAACTTCGACCTGGTGGCCAGTGCCAACGGCAGCCCGCCCAATTACCTGCATGCGGACATCCATGCCCTTGAAACCAATCCGTTTACCGGAACCCTTATAGCCGGGTCGGACGGTGGTGTTTGGAGTTCCAACAACAACGGCAATACCTGGTCGGACCGGAGCTTCAGCCTGACCTGCACCCAGTTCTACGATATGGAGTTGCAGCAACTCTTCGGCTTTCTGCCCATCGTGGAGGTCAGTGGTGGCACGCAGGACAACGGCACACTGGCACGGCCAACCAACGTGTACGGCTACTTTAACCGCATTTTCCACAGCGACGGATTCAGCACCTATCGGGGTGGCTACGACGGTACTTCGTACCGCTACATCGAAACGCAAAACGGCACCATTTACCGGGCCGAAAACATCGATGCAGAAGGGATAGCCGGGGGCTTTACGCTGGACATCACACCACCCGGTGCAAGCAATGCCGCTTGGCATACGCCCTATACCCCCAATCCAAAAGAGTTCCAATCCATCATCGCCGGCTACGATCGGCTGTATTTCAGCAACAACGGTGGCGAAGGATGGCTGACCCTCAACAGCAGCATTTACGGCATCAACGATCCGCAGGTAACAGAAGTCGCCTGGTCGGCCAAAAACGGCAATTCCGTGGCGTTCTACGTGCAGGACACCCAGTCGCTGAAAAGCGTGGTGACCTGCAAGACCATATACTTGGCGGCCATCAACGGCGGGGACCTGGACAGCTGGGGCAACTGTACCGAGCACACCCTTGCAGTGGCCACCGGTTCCAATGCGCTTCGGGTCCGGGAAATCGAGTACCGTCCAACGGACGAAAACGCTGCCGTCATTGCCATATCCGGCTACGATCCGGAACGAAAAGTCTTCCTACGAGACTCGCTCGACCAGATTGGCGTCTGGAAAAACATCACGTACAATCTGCCCAACGTACCTGCCAATACGGTCTTGTGGGATGCGAACGGCATTTATGTCGGCATGGACCTTGGGGTCTTCTACCTGCATGAGGGCGACAGCGTGTGGGTCTACCATTCGGAAGGATTGCCCACTGCTCCGGTGACCGCGCTGGCCATCAACGACAACCTGTTGGACGGGAAAAAGATTTACGCGGCCACCTACGGTCGCGGTATCTGGAAATCGGATCCGGCACCACCCCGCAGGATCACGCGCTGGCACGTCAAACCCGGAGGCTCAGGCAGCATGGATGGATCGGGATGGGCCAATGCTTTTGCCAATCCCCAGGATGCGCTTGATGCCGCCGTGGCCGGCGACAGCATCCTGATTGCCCAAGGCACCTATCGGCCCATCAAAGCCAGCCCCATACAGGGCGTTGGTGATCCTCCCGGGCGCCAAATGTCGTTCAGCAGTGCACAACCACACCTGCGCATTTATGGCGGCTTCCAGGGCAACGAATCGAGTTTCGCGGAACGCGATCCGTATGGCCTTACTCCAACCCTGAGTGGCGACCTGGGCACGGCAGGCGATTCCACGGACAATGCCTTCCACGTATTGGTCTTGCGCGGGAACAACGAAGGCACCCTGATCGACAACGTGCGCATCAGCGGCGGTCAGGCCAACGGATCGGCTGCCGCAAACCGCAATGGAGGCGGGGTGTACTACACCGACCTCAACGAGGCAGGTGGCGTTCCGGCACTGCACCATGTAGACATCCACTCCTGCTACGCCACCCAACGCGGTGCCGGGGTGTATGTGGAGCGCGGCGGCGACAATGCCGATGCCCTGCAATGGTCGGGGCTGCACGTGCACGACAATCGGGCAGGTGCTGAAGGAGCTGGTATGGCTGTGGACCTCAACCCAGCTGGCCAACAGGGTTACCTCAAACTCACCCTGGATTCCGCAGTTTTTGCCGACAACCTGGCCTACAGTGGCGGAGGCGGCTTGTGGATCAACGTCCGCAATGGGTCCAATGGGGGCCTGGAATTGCGCAGCAGCAATTTCCTGCGCAACCGGCTGACATCCGTCCTGTCCAACCGCTTCGGCTCGGGCATGATGGTCGACGCTGAAGACGGCGCCATGTTTATGGATCTGGTGGACGTGCGTTTTGAGGACAACACCCATGCGCGTCAGGGCGGTGGGCTGTTCATCGATGCCTCCGGCGATGCGTACGTCCAACAGACCTACGAGCAGGTGGTCTTTGAGGGCAACGACGCCTACGATGGAGGCGGAATGAAGGTATCGGCCGGCAACGCATCCTCCAGGACCAACGCCTTTTTCAAGGACTGTTCCTTTATCGACAATCAGGCCAACACCAATGGCGGTGCCATCCATTATTTTTCGCCGAACGGCGAAACGGGATGGTTGACCTTCAACAATTCCACCTTTACGACCAATTCCGCATCGAACGGCGCTGCGCTCTATTTGAATTGCAGCAATGGTGGAACAGCCGAATTGGAGATCGACAGCTGCAGCTTCTTCTACCAGGATGCCGATGAAGGTGCTGTCTTCATTTTGGGAACCAGCACCGGGATGCTGGATGTGGAAGTGGACCACAGCGTCTTTTTTGCCAACCGGGCCAATCAGGACGGCGGCGTGTTCAATTTGGAATTGGGCAGCGCTGTGGTGCCCAGCTTTGTGGTCCGAAACAGCGTCTTTTCGGATTCCAAATCCCAATTCCAAGGAGGTGCATTCTACGGAATCGGAAGCAATGCCGACAACCTGACCCTGCGTTTTGAGCAAACGGACTTCATGCGGAACCGGTCTAGCCAATCCGGTGGTTCCATCTACCTGCGCGACATCAATCTGGAAATCCTTGATGGCCATTTTGATGGAGACAGTGCCCTGCTCGGAGGAGGCAGCATCTGCATGTTGCCCGCCAGCAGCAGCAGGCAATACCGCGTCGAATTGCAGGGTACTGTCTTCGAAAACGGCTTTGCCGGGCGTGACGGTGCTGCTTTGTTTACGGGCAGCAATTTTGGCGGCAGCTACATCGATGGCGTGGTGGAGCACTGTTCCTTCAGCGACGGATATGCGGAGTATGGCGGCGCGCTTTCCGTGGACATGCGCAGCGGAGGACAATGGGCCTTCACCGACTGTGTTTTTGAGCGTAACCAGAGCATTGAGCAAGGCGGAGGGCTGTATTGGAACAGCTACAGCACGCTGTCGGACACCATGCTCCTGGCCCTCACCCGGGTCCGCTTCAGCGAGAACTTCAGCAACGAGGAAGGAGGCGGTCTGTATGTTTTTTCCGGCACGCCCCTTCGGCTTTCTGCCATCGACCTGACAGTGCAGGAAAACGAAGCCACCGGGGATGGTGGGGGAATCTACCTGAAAGCGGGTGGTGGAGATTCCCTGAACGCCACTTTCCGGGATTTCGCCCTTTTGGGCAACCGGTCCACAACCGCTGGTGGTGGGGGTGCTTTTTTTGACGTCAGCACCAGCTCGAGCAGCCTGTATGCCACCATCTACAATGGGGTCTTTGCGCAGAATGAAGCGCAGTATGGTGGTGCAATAGCCACATCGACATCCAATATTTCCAACCTCCGCCTGGTTGCGGAATGCCAATTCTGTACAGGTGTCGGCAACAAGGCGCTTGCCGGTGGTGGCGGTTTTGCCCGTCTTCAAACCGGGACCAGCAACCTCAATCGGCTGGAGCTGCACAACAGCTTGTTGCAGGACAATACTGCTTTTGCCGGTCCGCCCCAGGTCGAGCTTCAGGGCACTGCACAGGCAGAAGCGGCCTATGCCGTCATCGAGGATGGTCTTCCCATGGGCATGACGGCCACGGGTCCGGTTGCCGATCTGGAAGCGCTGCTGGTGCACCCGACGGATCCGGAGGGGACAGACCAAACGATCGGCGGTGGCGACGATGGCCTGATCCCGGCGCTCAACAGTCCGATCGAAAACACCGCTGATCCCGCCATCGCGGCGGCTTACGACATGCGGGGCTTGCCGCGTTCGCCGGGCACGGCGGAAGTGGGTGCCTACGAAAGCGGGAGCACCCTGTGCTTCAACGACCAGGCCCCACAGGACCCGAGCTCGGTGGTCTTGCCCGGAAGCGTGCAATTGTATTGGCAACCGGTGCCCAACAGCCAGGGTTGTCGGGTACAGGGGCGTCCGTTGGGGGCTCCCGGGTTTGCCTACCTGCCCAAAGTTGGCCTCAACCTGGGCCAGGCCAAGGTTCCCGGTTCCGCACTCACGCCGGGGCTGAGTTACGAATGGCAGGTGCGGTGTGCTTGCAGCTTCAGCCCCCTGAGCCTGAGCCCGCCGTCCGTGCCGGACACGTTCAGCATTCCCACGGCACGGGCAGGGCAATCCCGCGGGACGGCCCAACTATGGCCCAATCCGGCAAAACGGCAATTCCAGGTCCGCTTTGCCGGTTTTCCAGCTGGGAAACAAAGGGTTCATATGGAGCTTCTGGCGCGGGATGGCCGACACCTCAAAAGCTGGCGCATGGAGTTCCATGGTCCCACGGATCAGGTGGAGTTGGATCCCGGCCAACAGCCAGTTGGCCAGTACCTGCTGCACATCCAAACCGGGACCTTTGAGGAAACGCTGGATCTAATGTTGACCGAACAGGTGTTGCGCTAGCCCTCCAGCCGACATGCGCCCAAAGGTGGTCTTGACCGGCGGAGTCCATGATTGTGGACATCCCTCCCGCTGATGCGCTGCAAATGTGGTCTTGTGGCGCAACCTGGACCTTGGTCCGCACGTAACTTTCGTTATGCTTGCAGCTCAAAGGGAGAACGGCATGGAGCTTGTATCCCAAGCCGTGCCGTATCCGGGTGTAGTGCATCCGGGCATGCGGAAAACTGACGCTATGCGGACAACCAAGATTGCACTCGTTGCGCTGATGCTGCTCGGTTCGACAGCATTGGTGGGCGGGCTCTTGTTGCTGTTGTTCTAGCGTACCGCCACTCTATGGAATGACCGCCACCGCGGCATCCGCGCTGTAGCCGCCGATCAGGCCAAAGCCGCCTTCCACATTGTCTTCCACCACCACCGGCTGGGAGAAGGGATTGCCTTCGTTGTCGGCCTGCAGCTGAGCGGTCAGGTTGTACCGGTACAGTTCCTCGCTGTACAAGCCAACCACAACCCGCAGGACCGTTCCGGGCAGGAAGGTCGGGTCCTCAAATTGCGTCAGGGGCAACAGGAAGGTAATCCGCTTGGTTTGCCCGTTGAATTCGGCATCGGTCAAGTAGACCTTGCCGCAATACTGCGGCAAGGTGCCGATGTCCGGGAAAAAGTCGGATGTGCCCTCAAAGGCCTCCTCCGTATTGCGGAAACAGATGGGACCAGCAAAAAACATTGACTCGACAAAAACCTCAAAGGAGTAGAAGTCGGTCCTGTCTCCAGGGTCCTCCAAATCCAAAAACAATTCCAGGTGGTCCTTGCCGCCCAGCTGCACGGTATCCCCGATCCAGGGTTCCAGGGGCACAGAACTGGGCGGCAACAAGGTTGTGGCCGATGCACTCGGAAAATCCGGATGACTGGCTTCCACCCGGTAACGGCGCAATTCTTTGGGGCGGAACAAGGTATCGAAGCTAAAATCGTATGTATACACGCCACCTGGTGTTTCCACCAATGGGCCAACGTACACATCGTCTTCGTACAGCGATACGGTTGCGCCCGGAAGAAAACTTTCCTCTTCCACCGCGTCTTCAAACACCGGCCAACTGCGGTTGACCCGTACGACCGTCTGCTGGTCGGCAATAACCAGTCCGTTAAGGACCAGCAGGTTGTCCTTTTGGGGGATGTCCAGCACCACGACCGTTTCGCAGGCCGGTGCCAGCAAAAGCAACAAAAGGCAAAAAGCGAAAGAACGGATCATGATCAAAAATCAAATTGCCAGGAAAAGGAGGGCAGTATCGGAAACAGGCTGACCTGTTTGTACGCTTCGTTTCCAAAATCGTCCGAACCGGCGTAAATGAAAAATGGATTCTTCCGGCTGTAGGCGTTGTACACCCCCACGGCAAAATGCCGGGTGTAGCGCTTCTTTTCCTTGCTGAATCGGGCGCCAAAATCCAGGCGATGGTACGGCGCCATGCGGAATCCATTGCGGCCTTCGTAGCTGTAGATGGGAAACCCATACAGCCCCTCATAGCGGGCCACCGGCAGGGAGATGGCGTTGCCCGTACCGTAAACCCAGGCCCCTGATATTTCGATACGCTCGTTGAAACGGTGCACCACGGCCACGGACAGGTCGTGGCGGCGGTCGTAGCGGTATGGAAAGCGTTCGCCGCCGTTGAGGGCGGCAAAATCACGCCAGGTCCAGGATAGGGTATAGCCGATCCAACCAGTGGTTCGGCCTTGTTTCTTTTGCGCAAAAAGCTCGGCGCCATAGCTCGTTCCGGTGCCCTGGACCACCTTGTCCTGCCAGTCTTCCACCCCATTGTCCAAAAACGAAGCGCCGTCCTTGTACTCCACCACCCCTTCCATGACCTTGTAGTACCCCTCGGCGCTGAAGGACCAGGCATCACCCAGGTCACGGGCAACGCCCAGCGCCGCCTGCCAGGAGGTTTCGGGCCGGACGCGGTCGGTGGCGGGTACCCACAGATCGGTGGGCAGGCCGATGCCCGCATTGCTGAGCAGGTGGATGAACTGCGCCATCTGGGCGTAGGAGGCCTTGATGGACCATTCCGGGGTGAGCAGCACCCGCGTGCTGATGCGCGGCTGCAGGCTGGGGAAGACTTCGCCGTCTACGGCGAACGCGGCTCCGTGAAGCCCGAGATTGGCCTTCAGCCAGGGACTGATCTTCCAATCGTTTTCCACATAAGCGGAAAAAAGTCCGGCATCGATCTCGTCGGAGCCGAAAAATTGGCTTTCCACAGGTATGCCGGTCTGGGCGGCGTCAAAACTGGTGGCGCTCGGTCGGAAACGCTGCCAGGATCCGGATAGCCCAAAGCGCAGGTAGTGGTTCGGATGGGGCACCCAATCGAAGTCCTGGCGCAGCGTGGCGTCGCCGATGCCGGAGAACAGGCGCAGGGAAAAAGCACTTTCCTCCTGTTGGATACCGTCGTCATAGACGGATTCCACCTCGTTGGAGATCTCGAAGTCGTAGGCGCTATAGGTGGCCGTCAGGTTGCTGAACAAGGTCGGCGACCAGGTCCGGTTCCATCGGAACACCGCCGTGGCGTTGCCCCATTCCAGGTCCCCCTTGAAGGTCTCCTCGTCGGTGATGCCGGGTTCGGAGAAATCGCTTTTGTCGCGGAAATAGAAGCGGTCGCGCCCAAAATAGCCGCTCAGGTACAGGCGGTCTTTTTCGGAAACCTTGCGGTTGATCTTGGCGTTGATGTCGTAGAAATAATAGCCACCGGTGGAGCCGTCCGCGGCCGCGCGGATAAAGGGCTGGGCCAAAAGGTCGATGTAGGTGCGCCGCCCCGAAACCAGCCAGGAGCTTTTGCCGTCCTTGCCGATGGGCCCTTCGAGCATGGCTTTGGAGGCAATCAGGCCGATGGAACCGCTGCCGTGCACGCCCTGGGTATTGCCTTCCTTCAAGCGGATGTCCACCACGCTGGAAAGGCGTCCGCCGTAGCGGGCGGGAAAGCCGCCTTTGATCAGCTCCACCTTGTTGACGGCATCGGCATTGAAGACGCTGAAAAAACCGAACAGGTGGCTGGCGTTGTAGACCGGCACCCCGTCGAGCAGGATCAGGTTCTGATCCGGTCCTCCGCCCCGCACATACAGGCCGGTAGCGCCTTCGTTGCCGCTCTGCACACCGGGCAGGAGCTGCAGGACCTTGAGCACGTCCACTTCGCCCAAAAAAGCCGGCAGGCTCTTGATCTGCGCCACCGGCACTTCGATGGCGCTCATCTGGGTCTGCTCGGCCTGGCGTTCGGCCGTTTTGGCCGAGACCGTGACGGTTTGCAGCTCCAGCGCGGGGTCAAGCCGTATGGTCAGCGACTGGTCTTCGCCGGGAGGCAGGAAAACGCGCCGTTCCGCATAGCCCACAAAACTGTAGACCAGGCGAAGGCTGTCCGTAGCAGCCTCACCGCGCAGGGTCAGGCTATAGAA
>JAUIHG010000360.1 GCA_030432405.1 Bacteroidia bacterium
AGTTCCAGAAAACTGCTGTAGCCGCCCGTATCGGGGTTGGGCGTCAGATTGGCCAACTGGTAGCTGTAGCCATCGGCAAAAACCCCATCGGTATCCGGTTCCAGCGGATCAGGTCCTTCGCTGTAGGTGGCGGCATGGGTCGTGTACAGGGCCTGCTTGGCGGCATGGTCGAAGGTCAATTGCGAAATGGCGGCATAGGCGCTGGAGACATAGACCTGGAAATGGATGTGGCATACGCGGCCCGGATACCAGCCCGGGAAAATGGTGATCAATTCCACCTCACCGTTGGCGTCGGTGATCTGGTATCCACGCAGGTAGGTCAGGCCGTCCTGCCCCGGATTGGTGGGCACGTCGTAGCCGGAATAACGGCCCAGTTTGTCGCAGTGCCAGATGTGCACGCGCACGCCTTCCATGGGCAGGCAATTGTCCGTGCCCAGAACGCGGATGCGGAGGTTGAGCTGTACGCCATCGCGGTCCTCCCGAACGTCCTGGCGGAAAAAAAAGGCGCTGTCGCTCAGGTCAAGGGGAAAGGGGCCGGCGGTCTCGGTGGGGATGAGCGGACAATCCGCACCCTGCTGCAACGGAGCGGCTGCCTTGCTGCGGGATACCGGCAGGAAAGCGGCCAATCCGGCCAGGCCGCCTTGTTTGAGGAAGGTCCTTCTGGGCTTGGACATGGGTGAGGAGTTGATGGTCAGGGTCCCTGGTTTTGATGCCAGTCGGCCTTCTGTGGCATCAGCAATCCTGCTCCACGGCCTGCATGCTGCTCAGGTCGTAGCCGCGCTCACGCGCAATCGCTTTCAGCGAATCCACGATGGAAGGGGCCAGGTCCGGATTGCGGGAAAGGATCCAGAGGTATTCGCGGCTGGGTTCGCCCACCAGGGCGTAGCGGTAGGGCGCTTCGCCGGAGGCGGGATCCAGGGCCATGATCTGGTAGTCTCCGGCAAAAGGCCAAAAGAAGGTCACTTTGAGTTTTGCGGGTTCGTCGGGGTTTGGAATGCGGGCTTTGCCCTTGATGTCTTCCTGCTTGCCGTCCTTTTTGGTGTTGATGCCGCGGTTGCGCACAGTGATTTTGGAACGATCGTTCTCGTTGAGCGTGTACGTGGCTGTTACACATTTGAGGTTTTCCTCAAAATTGTTGGGCAGCCGTTCAATCTCGAACCATGTGCCCGTGTAGCGGTGCAGTTCCACATCGTCGACCACTTCGAGGGGTGGGTGATCGCCGCCGCAGGCGGAGAGGACCAAAAGCATAGCCGTCGGCGCCAGGAGCGGCAGCATCATGATCCTGCTGCGGACCACAGGGAAGATATGGGCAAAGGGATTGCGTGCCATGCCTACAAGCTACGCCACGAAAGGGGATCAGGGCAACTGCAAGGCGAGCGCGGCGTCCACAACAGCCAGCAGGGCGGCCTGCTTGCGCTCCAAATCCGGCAGGTCCCCCAGCAGGATGCCCGCCACCATTTTGCGCTCGCGGTGCTCCAGCAAGCCCGATGGATCGCCTTGCTC